>NZ_JAUSYQ010000002.1:7731837-8040477 GCF_030816965.1 Streptomyces canus | reverse complement strand
TCACCCGGCACCCACGACCAGCCTTCGCCCCGCGCGACTACGTCGCTGGCCCTGGCCGTCGGTGTCCTCGGCGGCATCTACGGGATCGGTGGCGGCTCCCTGCTCGGGCCGATCCTCGTCGGCCGCGGCGCACCAGTCGCCCTTGTCGCACCCGCCGCCCTGGCCTCCACCTTCGTGACCTCCATCGTCGGCGCGGCCACCTACGCGCTGCTCTCCCTGGCCGCCACGGGCGACGTCGCTCCCGACTGGCTGCTGGGCCTGTCCTGTGGAGCCGGAGGCCTCCTCGGCGGATACCTTGGCGCACGCCTCCAGCCGCACCTGCCCGAAACCGCGCTCCGGCTCCTGCTCGGCACCCTGGCTACCAGCGTCGGCGCGCTGTACGCAGGTCAAACCCTTCGCTGACCGTACGGCGTCCAGTCGCTCCGTAGCACCAGGTTGCTGTCGAAACTCGTGAACGCCCCCCGACGCCAGCCTCCGAATGCCCCCCAAACCGGTGTCAAAGCACTGTCCGTTCTCACACACAGCCAGTCGAAGGACCGTCCAGCGCCGCATCCAGCGTCTGATGGAACGTGCCGGGGCAGGGACGTGCGTGCAACTCGCCTGGCAGGCCGCCCGCCGCGGCCGGCTCTGACAAGGCGGGCCTGCGGTTCAACTCCCCCGCCCCGGAGGTCCGTTACGGCAGCGGGAAGCCGAACTGCTTGGCGGCGTGCGTAAGGCGAACAGTGCGTTCAGGCGCTTGCCGACAGGCCGGACGGCCGGCACCACCCTCGTCGCGTGTGTTGTTCGCGCTCCAGCGGGGGGGCATTTCCACCGGAAGGGAGCAGGAAAGCCCCGCCGTGGATCGCGGGGCCTTCGAAGTCTGGGGCCGTATGAAGTCGAGGCCGGGCTGGAGTGTGCCGGGTGTCTACAGCCCCAGGTCCAGGGCGAGGCACGAGTAGAACTTCCACGAGCCCTCGGGGTCGTACGACGACGCGTTCACCCCGCCGGCCGGCGCGGCCTCCACCTCTGTGGTCATGTCGTCAAAACGTATGCGCTCGGGGAGGCTGCCGAATCGCGCGTTGCGTACTGCCGCTTCGGCGGCTTCCGTGGTGAGCCCCTTGTGCATGACCGTGCTCCACTTCGTCGATCGTGGATGGCGTCCTGTCTGTTGCCTGGACGACCATCAGCATGCCCCGACATTCGTCACCTGTCAAGGCGGTGACGCAGGTCGAGTGTGCGTCGCCCACGGCGGTGAAGGCGTCGGGCCGGGCCTGAGGGAGGTTGCGGCCGGCCCCCGGGACAACGTCACGGCGGCCGGCCCCGGGACAACGTCACGGCCGCAGATCGCGCGGGACAAGCGCGGCGCGCGGCGGCGACCTCGGCACTGCGGGGCCCGCGGGCGAGCGCACTCGTGCGAGGGCCACGGAACAGGTCCAGGCGCCGTACGTACTGCACGGCATACGCGTGCCTTCAGGACACGCACACCCGTGTGTGAGGCGCGCGGAGCCTCGCCGCGGCTCGCCGGGTCAGCGCACCGGAGATGTTCCCCCACACCCCCGAGACCCGCAGCCCCCGGAGCGCACCGCCGAGGCGGTCCACCAAGCCGAGGGCGGCGGAGACGACGCACTCGGGCAGGGAGTTGAGCTTGGCGGCTACGGAGTTGGTCGGGTTCGCCCCGGTAAGGGCGCCCCGATACGGGCCGGGCCGAAGACCTCGTCGACGAACCGGCCGAAGACCTCGTCGACGAACCGGCCGAAGTCCTCGTCGCCGTACGGGAAGACCCCGCAACTCATCGGTGGGGCCGTCAACCTGGCCGACGTCCGTGTCCGTTGGCCGCCAGCGGTCCTCGCTCCTGGCCGGTGGAATGGGTGTCATGACAACGACTGACGGAACTCTGAACGGCAAGGTCGCGCTCGTCACCGGGGGCAGCCGGGGGATCGGGGCCGCTACGGCGCTGCGGCTGGCGCGGGAGGGCGCGAATGTGGCCGTGACGTATGTGGACGGCAAGGAGGCGGCCTCGGACGTCGTACGGCGGGTAGAGGCGCTGGGGCGGCGGGCCGTCGCCCTGCGGGCGGACTCCGCGGACGCCGAGGACGCGGCGGGGGCGGTTCTCCGCACGGCGGAGGCGCTCGGTGGGCTGGACGTACTGGTGAACAACGCGGGTGTGGGGGTGCTCGGTCCGCTGGGCGAGCTGTCCCTCGCGGACGTCGACCGGGTGCTGGCCGTCAACGTGCGCGGGGTGTTTCTGGCCTCTCAGGCGGCGGCCGCGCGGATGCGGGACGGCGGTCGCATCATCACGATCGGCAGCTGTATGACCCAGCGGGTGCCGGGCCCCGGCGGGACCCTGTACGCGACGAGCAAGTCGGCACTGGTGGGGCTGACGAAGGCCCTCGCACGTGAGCTGGGGCCGCGGGGGATCACGGCGAACATCGTGCATCCCGGGCCCACGGACACCGACATGAACCCGGCGGACGGGCCGTTCGCGGCGGGGCAGGCCGCGATGACCGCGGTGGGGCGGTTCGGGACGGCGGAGGAAGTGGCGTCGATGGTCGCGTATGTGGCGGATGCGGCGTACGTCACCGGTGCGGAGTTCTCGGTGGACGGGGGGCACGCGGCGTGAGGTAGCCGCACTGTCCTCGCCCCGTACCTCCGCTCCTCAGACGCCGGAGGGGCTGAAACCCGCCCTTCCGGCGTGCAGGTACGAGGAGACCCCGCCTCAGCCGCCCAGTTCCTGGTGCCTCGCCGAGAGCGCCGCCGTGCCGCCGTCCGTCAGCGAGCCGAACAGCCGCAGTCGCGAGATCCCTCCGTCCGGGAAGATGTCCACGCGCGCGTGCGTGCCCACCGCCGGCGTCGGCAGCACGAAGCGGTGGTTCGTGTCGGGTTGCAGGCGCGTGCGCGGGAGGATCTCCTGCCAGTCGCCGTCCTCACCGTCGCGGACGGACACCGATGCCCAGCCCGCGCTGTTCCCCTTGAGATACGCCGTGTCGATCTCGATCGCGCGGATCCGGGACTGGGCCACCAGCCGGTAGCGGATCCAGTCGTTCCCCCGGTCACGACGGCGGCGGGTCTCCCAGCCGTCGTCCATCTTGCGGGAGCGCCCCGGCTGGATGGTGTTCGACGCCGGCGAGTAGAAGAGGTTCGACGCGTCCTCCGCCTGGCCGCCGTTCTCCAGGGCGACCACGTCGAAGGTGCCGAGGATCTCCAGCCACGCGGGGTCCGGGACGACCTCGCCGTACACGCGCAGGCGGGCGATGCCACCGTCCGGGTGCTGGTTGACCCGCAGGTGCGTGAACCGCTGTTCCAGCGACACGGAGAAGCCGTTCGCCGCATGGCCGCCGACCGGCGTCCGGGGAACGAGCGTCGTCCACTTCACGTCGTCGCCCAGCAGTTCCTCGGGGGACGGGGAGCCTGCCACGGACGTGCCTTCGACCGACACCGCCTGCGGGTAGTTGCCGCGGAAGTGGGCCGTGTCGACCACGATCCCCCGGATCACCCCGGGCGCGCCCAGGCGCACCAGCGCCCAGTCGTGGTCCTCCGCCGTCGGCCAGGGGTGCTCGGCCGAGGCGCCCCGGCGGCGCCGCGTCTCCCAGCCGTCCATGATCTTGCCCTTGTGCCCGAAGTGCTCGGGGTCGAACTCGGCCCGCTCGGGCATCAGCAGGTTCTCGCGCTGGGCGAAGAACTCGTCGTTGGCGGCGATGACTCCGGCGCCGAGCGTCCGTGCGGCGAGGTTGGCGTACTGGGTGAAGGGGAAGTCGGCGGTGCGGTAGTCCGCGTACGGGTCACCTCCGCCGTACGGGTTCGCGTCGCCGGTGAAGCTGGGAATCGCCGTCACGTACATGTGCCTTTCTGGAGTTGGCCGGTGCGGGTGGCTCAGGGCGTACGGGTGAGCAGTTGACCCTTGGGAGCCGTGAACTCGCCGTCCGCCACGATGCGTTCGCCGCGCAGCCAGGTCGACTTCACGACGCCGCACAGGGTCTTGCCCGCGTACGCCGTGACACGGTTGCGGTGCTGGAGGGCCGCCGGGTCCACGGTGAAGGTCTCGTCGGGGGCGAGGACCGCGAAGTCGGCGTCGCGGCCGGCCTCGATGGCGCCCTTGCGGTCCAGGCCGACCAGTTGGGACGTCCGCGCGGACATCCAGCGGACCACGTCCTCCAACGAGTGACCGCGCTTGCGGCCTTCCGTCCAGACCGCCGCCAGACTCAGCTGAAGGCCCGAGATGCCGCCCCACGCGGTGGCGAAGTCGTCCGTCTTCAGGTCGGCCGTGGACGGCGAGTGGTCGGTGACCACGCAGTCGATCGTGCCGTCGGCCAGCGCCTGCCACAGCAGGTCCTGGTTGGCGGACTCACGGATGGGCGGGCAGCACTTGAACTCACTGGCGCCGTCCGGGACTTCCTCGGCGGTGAGGGTGAGGTAGTGCGGGCAGGTCTCGACCGTGATGCGGACACCCTCGGCCTTGGCCCGGGCGATCAGCGGCAGGGCGTCGGACGACGACAGGTGGAGCACGTGCACGCGCGCGTCCAGCCGCTTCGCCTGGGCGACGAGCTGGGCGATCGCCGTGTCCTCGGCGTCGCGCGGACGGGACGCCAGGAAGTCCGCGTACCTCGGACCGGCCTGCTGCGGGGCGGCCTCCAGGTGGTGCGGGTCCTCGGCGTGCACGATCAGCAGGCCGTCGAACGACGCGATCTCGGCCAGGGACCGGGCGAGCCCGTCCTGGTCGAGATGCGGGAACTCGTCCACACCCGAGGGGGACAGGAACGCCTTGAAGCCGAAGACACCGGACTCGTGCAGCGGTCGCAGGTCCTTGACGTTGTCGGGCAGGGCGCCGCCCCAGAAGCCGACGTCGATGTGGGCCTTGTCGGCGGCGACCTCCTGCTTGGTACGGAGGTGCGCGACCGTCGTCGTGGGCGGGAGGGAGTTGAGCGGCATGTCGACGAGGGTGGTGATGCCGCCGGCCGCCGCCGCGCGCGTGGCGGTCCAGAAGCCCTCCCACTCGGTGCGGCCGGGGTCGTTGACGTGCACATGGGTGTCGACCAGGCCGGGCAGCAGGACGTCGTCGCCGAGGTCCTCCAAGCGGGCGCTCCCGGAGACGGAAGCCTCGTACGGCAGCACGGCCGTGATCTTCCCGCCGGCCACCGCGACCGACGCGGCGCGCGTCCCCTCGGGCGTGATGACGCGCGTGGAGCGCAGCACCAGTTCAGTGTCGGACACCCGGACCCCTCTCTGCCGCCGTTAACTTCCGCGTAACGGAATTCAACTTTCTGTTGAAGGAGTCTTCACTCCCGGTCGAGTGCCGTCAAGGGCACACTTCTCCACAGTGCACCTTGCGCCGACACTCTGGACGTTTCCACAAAGCGGAATTACAGTTTCGGCAAGCAGAACGTAGCTATGCACCAGCGGGGAGTCAACCGACCGCCGGGTAGGCTTCTGCCCTCCTGCCCAGACCCGAAAGGCAGCTCCGAAAGGAACGCGCCGTGCCGACGTCCAGCGCCAGCACCACCGACTCCGCCAAGTCCGCCGGCGGCGGGGTCCAGTCCCTCGAGCGCGCCTTCGATCTGCTGGAGCGGATGGCGGACGCGGGCGGAGAAGTCGGACTGAGCGAACTGTCCGCGAGCAGCGGGCTGCCGTTGCCCACCATCCACCGCCTGATGCGGACGCTCGTGTCCTGCGGATACGTCCGCCAGCAGGCCAACCGGCGCTACGCCCTCGGCCCGCGCCTGATCCGCCTCGGCGAGTCGGCCTCCCGGCTGCTCGGCACGTGGGCCCGCCCCTACCTCGCGCGTCTGGTCGAGGAGACCGGCGAGACGGCCAACATGGCACTGCTCGACGGGGACGAGATCGTCTACGTCGCCCAGGTGCCGTCGAAGCACTCGATGCGGATGTTCACCGAGGTCGGGCGGCGCGTCCTGCCGCACTCCACGGGCGTCGGCAAGGCCCTGCTCGCCAACACCCCCGACGACGAGGTCCGCGCCCTTCTCTCCAGGACCGGCATGCCGGCCGCGACGGAGAAGACGATCACCACGCCGGACGGTTTCCTCGCGGCCCTCAAGGAGGTGCGCGGCCAGGGCTACGCGGTCGACGACAACGAGCAGGAGATCGGCGTCCGCTGCCTCGCGGTCTCGGTGCCCAACTCCCCCACCGCCGCCGCCATTTCGATCTCCGGACCCGCGGGGCGGGTCACGGAGGCGGCCACGGAGAAGATCGTCCCGATGCTCCAGCAGGTCGCGTCGGAACTGTCGGAGGCGCTGGCCAGCCAGAACCCTGCGTGACGGCCCTGCACCGCCGGCCGGGAGCTGATCCGTACGACGATCAGAGGCGTCCGCTTCGAAGGCGAGACGATGGACACGCTCGGCGCGTCGACCGGCGAGTTGCCTGACGGCCGTGGTCGCGGGCCAGGGTGAGCGGATCGCGACGCTGCACTGCGCGCTGCGGCTCGGCCGTCCCACGGACGGCGAGGAGCTGACCGTCACCCCCGCCTCGACGGGGACGAGTTCCGCGCCCGGCATCCGGACTGTGCGCCTGGTCCGACTACCACTCGGTGGGCCGGCCCGATGACCCGGCCGGCCTGTTTCCATGACACGAAGGCCTCACCGCTGGATGACCTAGCGCCGCGGCTCCCTGAACAACTCCACCGCGTCGCGTACGTCGGTCAGTCCCCGCGACAGCGCGCTCACCGACCCGATCGCCCCCGCGATCAGCAGCAACGACCGTCGCAGGCGCGGGATTTCGGGCGTTCCGTCGATCGTCATGGCGGCCAGCGCGGCGAGTTCGTCCTCGGCGATGCCCCGGTCGGGGAACTCGGCCGGGTGCGCGGCGAGTTCGCGGCGCAGCCGGGACACCGCGGTCCGCAGTTCCGCCACTCTCGGATCGTTGTCGCTGCCGGTCACTGGCCTCTGCCCCAAGCTCCGCAACACAGCTCTCTCCCCCCCGACACCTTCGTGCGCCGGCACCGTGAAGCCCCGTCGGCGTTGGTCGGCCCCCGGGGACGCGGGTCAGTAAACGCCACGCAGGGCGCCGCGCGCCACCGTACAGACCGAAATTCAGCCCATGGAAACCCGGCGCACGCCGGCGCGTCAGGTATGCAGGACGCATGACGGAGAACGAACAGCAGGTCGCCGGACTGCTCCTGGCCGCGGGCGGCGGACGACGGCTCGGCGGGCGGCCCAAGGCACTGCTCGAACACCGGGGCCGCCCGCTCGTCGAACACGTGGTCGGCGTCCTGCGCGCGGCCGGCTGTACCCGCGTGCACGTGGTCCTGGGGGCCGCCGCGGCGGTCGTACGGGAGCGGGCGGAGCTCGGTGACTGCGTGCTCGTGGAGAACCCGGAGTGGGCCGAGGGCATGGGGTCGTCGCTGCGGGCCGGGCTGGACTCGCTCACCGGAACGAAGGCGCGGGCCGCACTGGTCTCGCTCGTCGACCAGCCCGGTATCGGGGCGGCGGCGATGCGCCGGGTGCTCGCCGCGTACGAGGGCGAGACCTCGCTCGTCTCGGCCGCCTACGACGGGGTACGCGGCCATCCCGTCCTCCTGGGCGCCGCACACTGGGCCGGGATCACCGCGACTGCGACCGGGGACCGGGGGGCACGCGCCTATCTGAAGGAGCACGAGGACGCGATCACGCTCGTCGAGTGCGCGGACGTGGCCGAGCCCTACGACATCGACACGACGGCCGACCTGACGCACCTCGAGTGAGCACACTGGCACTGAGCGCCACACTGGCTCGACTCGGAGAATCTCGACATCAACAAACCATTGAACTTCCACGATGAGGAAACTAGTATCCACTGTTCAGAAGCGTCCGCCTCCCGTGCAGGGCGCCGCTCGCGTACCCGGTTCGACTGGCACCCGGTGCCACCGCTGAAGGAAGTGACAGCTCATGTCCGCACCAGCGCCGTCCCCGCTGGCCATCGTCGACGCCGAGCCCCTGCCACGGCAGGAAGAGGTCCTCACCGAGGCGGCCCTCGCCTTCGTGGCCGAGCTGCACCGCCGGTTCACGCCACGGCGTGACGAGCTCCTGGTCCGCCGCGCCGAGCGCCGCGCCGAGATCGCCCGCACCTCCACGCTCGACTTCCTCCCGGAGACCGCCGCGATCCGCGCGGACGACTCCTGGAAGGTGGCCCCCTCCCCCGCGGCCCTGGACGACCGCCGGGTCGAGATCACCGGCCCCACCGACCGCAAGATGACCATCAACGCCCTGAACTCCGGCGCCCGGGTGTGGCTCGCGGACTTCGAGGACGCCTCGGCGCCGACCTGGGAGAACGTCGTCCTGGGGCAGGTCAACCTGGCCGACGCGTACACCCGGAACATCGACTTCACGGATGAGAGGTCCGGCAAGTCGTACGCGCTCAAGGCCGACGAGGAGCTCGCCACGGTCGTCATGCGCCCGCGCGGCTGGCACCTGAACGAACGCCACCTGGTCGACGCGAACGGCGCCCAGGTCCCGGGCGCGCTCGTCGACTTCGGCCTGTACTTCTTCCACAACGCCCAGCGTCTGCTGGACCTCGGCAAGGGCCCGTACTTCTACCTCCCGAAGACGGAGTCGCATCTGGAGGCCCGCCTCTGGAACGACGTGTTCGTCTTCGCCCAGGAGTACACCGGCATCCCCCAGGGCACCATCCGCGCGACCGTGCTGATCGAGACGATCACGGCGGCGTACGAGATGGAGGAGATCCTCTACGAACTCCGCGACCACGCCTCGGGGTTGAACGCCGGCCGCTGGGACTACCTGTTCTCCATCGTCAAGAACTTCCGTGACGGCGGCGCAAAGTTCGTCCTTCCGGACCGCAACGCGGTCACCATGACGGCCCCGTTCATGCGCGCGTACACCGAACTCCTCGTCCGCACCTGCCACAAGCGCGGCGCGCACGCGATCGGCGGCATGGCGGCCTTCATCCCGTCCCGCCGGGACGCCGAGGTCAACAAGGTGGCCTTCGAGAAGGTGCGCGCCGACAAGGACCGCGAGGCCGGCGACGGCTTCGACGGCTCATGGGTCGCCCACCCCGACCTGGTCCCCATCGCCATGGAGTCCTTCGACAAGATCCTCGGCGACAAGCCCCACCAGAAGGACCGGCTGCGCGAGGACGTCCACGTCGAGGCGGCCGACCTCATCGCGATCGACTCGCTTCAGGCCAAGCCGACGTACAACGGCCTCGTGAACGCCGTCCAGGTCGGCATCCGTTACATCGAGGCCTGGCTGCGCGGTCTCGGCGCGGTCGCCATCTTCAACCTCATGGAGGACGCGGCCACCGCCGAGATCTCCCGCTCGCAGATCTGGCAGTGGATCAACGCGGGTGTCGAGTTCGAGAACGGTGAACTCGCCACCCCGGAGCTGGCCCGCAAGGTCGCCGCCGAGGAGCTGTCCACCATCCGCCAGGAGATCGGCGAGGAGGCCTTCGCGGGCGGCCACTGGCAGCAGGCCCACGACCTGCTGCTCCAGGTCGCCCTCGACGACAACTACGCGGACTTCCTCACCCTGCCGGCGTACGAGCAGCTCAAGGGCTGACATCCTCCTGCGAGACCTTGTCCGAGTGGCCCAGGGACTTCCCGGGGGCCACTCGGTCGCGTACGGCCTGCTTGACCGCCGTCGGCTCCGGGAAACCCTGCTCGTGGCGGTCCCAGACGACCTCGTCGTCGACCCGGACGACGAAGATCCCGCCCCTGCCGGGCTTCAGTGCCAGTTCCGTCAGCTCGGTCTCGAAGGTCGTGAGCAGTTCCTGGGCCAGCCAGGCCGCGCGCGGCAGCCAGCGGCACTGGGTGCAGTACTCGATCTCGACCCGCCGAGAGTCCGAAGAAGGCTCCGTCATCCGAGGTGCACCGACCAATCCTGTTCCGCGGCCGGTTTGCCGTGCAGGTCGGGGACCCGCTTCAGCCAGTTGGGCCGGCCTTCCTGTGTCTTCGCCGCGCGGAGAGCCTCCTCGGCGGCGAGTTCCTCCCGGGTGGGAAAGTCGGTGGGCAGCCATGCCTCGGAGGCCCGCACGCGCGCGTGGAGGTACGCCACATAGGCCTCGCGTGCCTCGTCCGGGGTCGCGAAGCCGGTGAGCCAGGCGTCGGGGACGGCCGCCGTGACCTCGTGCAGGACGTCGAGAGTGACCTTGGGCGCCAGTTCCGCGTCGGCGGCGCGGACGTCCGGGCCGTAGTGACCGAGGGCGTGGTGGCGGAAGTCGTAGGACTTCGACGGGTCCGTGCCCTCCCAGCGGTGGTGGAAGACGAGCGCGGCACCGTGGTCGATCAGCCACAGGCGCGGGGGTGCGATACCGAACGTCGGCCAGACCATCAGGTTCGAGCTGTGGACCGTACGGTCGACGTTCACGGTGAGCGCGTCGAGCCAGACGATCCGGCCGGCCTCCACCGGGTCGACCGGGAACGTCCTGGCCACCTCGGGCGTGAAGTCGCGGGCGCCCGGCAGGTAGTCCATGCCGAGGTTGAGGCCCGCGCTGGCGCTGTGGAGCTCGCGTACCTCCTGGTGCGGCTCGCTGTCGGCGATCTCCGGGTCGAAGTGCACGAGGACCAGCTCGGGAAAGCGCAGCCCCAGCGCCCGCGCCAGCTCACCGACGATCACCTCGGCGACCAGCGCCTTGCGGCCCTGCGCGGAACCGGTGAACTTCACGACGTAGGTGCCCAGGTCATCGGCCTCGAAGACGCCGGGGACGGAGCCCCCGGACCTCAGCGGGGTCACGTATCGAACAGCAGTCACATCGCGCAGCACACCGGCCAGGGTATGTCAGCGCTCACCCGGCCAGCGGATTCGGCAGCGGCAGGTAGCGGGCGTCCGCGCCGTCCGCGCCCGTCCAGCGCAGCAGCAGGTTCGTCTTGCCGGGGAGGGTGGGCGCGGTGAGCAGGGCGGCGGCTTCGGGGAGGTCGTGGCGGGCCAGTTCCCGGCGGACGGCGGGCCAGGGGGCGAAGCCGGGATGGCGTTCGGCGAGGGCCGCGGCGACCTCGCACAGGTGGTTCACGACCAGGCAGTACACCAGCCGCTCCCAGCCAGCCGCGCGCGGCACGTCCGGCAACAGCTTCACGCCCTCGGCGTCCCGGAACAGCGCCTGCACGGGCGTGCCGTCGGCGTCCACGGCGACCAGGGTGTTCTGCAGATGCGCCTCGAGTACGACGCCGTGGTCGGCGAAGGCCGCGAGGGCGGGCGGGACGACCACGCCCAGATAGGCCTCCCACCAGGCCGCCGGATCCGCGGTGCCGTCGAGCGGGCTGCCCTCGAAGCCCTCCACCAGGGCCGCGGCGAGCAGCGGGGTCGCCCCGGGCCGCACATGGTCGCGCAGGCCGTCACGGACCAGGACGGCGAGTTCCTCGAAGGCGAAGTCGGCGGTGCGGTAGCCGCGGTCGCTCAACCAGGCGGCCGAGCCGGGGCTCGCGGCGAAGGCGCGCACGGCCGCTTCATCCGTACGGCGGAGTTTGAGCAGGTCGTGGCGCCAGAGCCGCCGGATGTCGTTGGTGATGCGGACGTCGAGACTGAACTTGAGGAAGAGATCCTGAGTGGGCGCGTACACCGTGCGGACCGCCGCCGTCGGCCAGGCCTCGAAACCGGTCGTGCCGAGCCGGATGAGCCTGCCGTCCTCGAAGGCCTCCGTGCAGGAGACCAGGTCGAGCTGCCAGGGGTGGGCGGGCAGCAGCCGGTAGCCGGGCGGTGCCTCGCCCAGCGTGTCGAGGGCCGAGGTGTCGCCCTCCTCGACGACGGTGTCCTCGCGCAGCCCGAGCAGGACGAGCGGGAAACGGGCGTGGGCCTCGGGGGCGTACGGCAGCCAGGCGGCGACGGGGCCGCCGCCGCGGGCCTTGGGCGCGGGGTGGTACGGGTGGCCGGTGACGAGGCACTGCTCGGAGCGCAGATACGGGTCGCCGGGCGCCGTGACCCGGTCCCGGGCCGTGAGCAGGGCGGCCACCGTGTCCCGGCTGTCGATCATCTCGGCGGGCAGTTCGTGGTTGGACACTCCGGTGTACCGGGTCAGTTCCTCGGCGACGAGCTTCACGAGTTCGGTGTGTCCGACGCGCCGCCAGCCGCCCGCGGCGTACATCTCGGGGTCGGCGGGCCGCCGGTCGCCCCGCACCCTGAGCAGTCTCCCGCCGGGGAGCCGGTACACCGGGCGCTCGCCGGGTTCCGGGAGCGCCTCGGCCACCTCGCGCAGCAGGCAGTTGAGCAGGGGTGCGGCCGCGTACGCGTCGGCGCGGTGCGCGACGTCGGTGCCGGCCGGCGGGGGCGGGAGGTCCACGCGATCCACTCGTTCTCTACGGTTCATCTGGGGCGATGACGATCAGTATGTCTGTTCTCGCCGCCCCACCGTGACACCGGTCGTACCCGAGGAGCCCGCCCGTGCACCGTCCCTCCGCCGCCGAGGCCGACTTCGCCCAAGAGCTGGCCGTCCTGCGCCCCGACCTCGTGGCGCGGTACACGGCCGAGCTGCCCGGCGCCCGCGCGGCCGTGCTGTCCCGGCTGTGGCGTGGGCTCGCGCACGAGCCGCTGCCCTGGGTCACCGGCCGGGAGGCGGGCCGGGAAGGGCTCACCCTGCGTCTCTCGGACGGCCGCAGGATGCACGGCCCGCACCCGGACCCGTTCGCCACCGCCGCCCACACCGCCGTCGTGCGGCTCGACGAGGTCGCCCACGACGATCCGGCGCGCCTGATGACCGCGCTCGGCGTACCGCACGGTGCGGATTTCGCCGGTGAACTCGCCGGCAGTGTCGCCTCGTTGGCGCTGTCGAGGGCGGGACAACCCGCCCGCGAGGAAGCCTGGCCGGTGCGCGAGTGGGAGTGGGAGCAGCGGGTGGTCGACGGGCATCCCTATCACCCCAACTGCCGTTCCCGGCCGGGCTTCTCGGTGGCCGAGCAGCTGGCCTACGGGCCCGAGCACCGGCCGCTGGTACGGCTGGGGTTCGTGCCGGTTCCGGCGGACGAGTGCCTGGTGACGGGCGCGTGGCCGTCGCACCTGCGGGACGGGGAGCGGCTGTTGCTGCCCGTGCATCCGTGGCAGTCGGAGCATGTGCTGAAGCGGCCGGTCGCCGAAGGCGTCGAGGCGCACCCGCTGATGTCCCTGCGCACCCTCGCCCTGGCCGACGGACCGCACGTCAAGACCGCGTTGAGCACACGGCTCACGTCCTCGGTGCGGGACATCTCCGTCTACTCGATCAGCACGTCGGCGACCCTCTCACGGTTCGCGGAGACGGTGGCGGAGCGCATGGACGGCCTCCTGCACTTCACCCGCACCCTGGGGGCGGTGACGGCCAACTCTCCCGATCTGGCCGCCGTGTTGCGCGAGTCCCCTCAGGTGTACGGGGAGCGGGTCATCCCGGTGGCCGCCCTGGCCACCACCGAGCTGCCCGAATCCCCCGTCTGGCTCGCGGAGTTCGCCCGGCTGTCCCTCACGGTCGGACTGCGTCTGCTGGAGTTCGGCATCGCCCTGGAGGCGCACGGCCAGAACCTCCTCGTCGTCCTGTCCGACTCGGGCGCACCGGAGCGGCTGGTCTACCGGGACCTGGCCGACATCCGGATCAGCCCGGCCAGGCTCGCGCAGCACGGCATCCCGGTCCCCGCACTGTCCGGGCGGCTGGTCACCGACGACGTGACGACCCTGCGGCGCAAACTGTTCGGCTCGCTGGTGGCCGGAGCCCTCGCGGGTACGGCGGGTTCGGCCACGGCGTTGCGAGGTGCGCTGGAGACGGCCGTGCGGGAGCTGCCGCGCACCCCGGATCTGGCCGCGCTGCTCGAACAGCCGCTGCCCGCGAAGGCGTTGACGTTGATGCGGCTGTCGCCGGAGACGCCGGGCGACCGGTGGACCGAGCTGCCCAACCCCCTTGCCTGAGCGGCCGTTTTGGAGCCCGGCACACCTGATCAATAGGATCCGGCGATGATCACAAGAAAACGGCGGGTGGCAGGAGTGTGCGCCCTGCTCACCGCCCTGACGGCGGGGATCGCCTTCCCGGTCGCGGCGGTCGCCGGTGAACCCACCGGCCAGGCCACGCCCCAGGTCGATCTCGTCCTCGACGTGAGCGGCTCGATGCGGACGGCGGACATCGACGGCGGCACCCGGATGGCCGCGGCGAAGCAGGCCTTCAACGAGGTGCTGGACGCGACGCCCGAGGAGGTGCAGCTCGGCATCCGGACCCTGGGCGCCAACTACCCGGGCGACAACCAGAAGACGGGCTGCAAGGACACCGCCCAGCTCTACCCGGTCAGCACGCTGGACCGCACCGAGGCCAAGACGCAGGTGGCGACCCTGTCCCCCACCGGCTGGACACCGATCGGCCCCGCGCTGCTGAAGGCCGCCGGCGACTTCACCGACGGCGCCTCCTCCAAGCGGATCGTGCTGATCAGCGACGGCGAGGACACCTGCGCCCCGCTCGACCCGTGCGAGGTGGCCCGCGAGATCGCCGCCAAGGGCATCGGGCTGACCATCGACACCCTCGGCCTGGTCCCGAACACGAAGATGCGGCAGCAGCTGAGCTGCATCGCGGAGGCGACCGGCGGCACCTACACCTCGGTCGAGCACGCCGACGAACTCACCGACAAGGTCAACCAGTTGGTGGTCCGCGCGGCCGACCCGGTGGTGACGCCGGTGGCCACCGAGGGGGCCGGCTCCTGCGCCACGGCGCCCACGCTGAAGTCGGGTCTTTACACCGACCGTGAGGAGTTCACCCAGCAGCGCTGGTACCGGGTGGACGTCGAACCGGGCCAGGAGCTGCGGGCCTCGGTGAGTGTGGGAGCCGACCGGGCCGTGAACCCCTCGTACGGGGTGCTGCTGCGGGCGGTCACCGTGCACGGGCGCGAGATCGTGCGCGGCGAGGCCGGCGGCAACGGCCGTACGGATGTGATCGCCACGGGACTTCGCTACCCCAAGGCGGACACCGATGACGAGGACGCGGCCGCGGAGACCGTCTGCCTCCAGGTCACCAACTCCTTCTCGGCGGCCTCCGGGGTGAAGACCACTCCGGGTCTGCCGCTGGAGCTGACCGTCGACGTCGTGGACGGACCGTCGAAGGCGAGTGACGTGGCCTCCTTCGGCCTGGGGCGCGGCTGGTGGCTGCTCGGCACACTGATCCTCGCCGGTTTCGTCGCCGGTCTGCTGTGGGGCTGGCTGTCACGCTGGCGGGTCGCGGTCTGGAGGACCAACTGATGCGGATCACACGCGCGTTGAGCGCTTCCCTGCTGATGCTCGGGCTGGCCGTCGCGCCGGCCGCGGCCGACTCCTCGCCGACACCGACGGATTCCGCCTCGGCGGACAGCGACGCGCCCACCCAGGCGGGCACGTCCTTCCGTACGGCGACGGAGATCGAACAGGACCAAACGGCCACGGCGAGCGGCTCCGCGGGTGACTACCTGTACTGGTCGTTCCCCGCGGACGCCGGCCAGCGGCCCACCGTCGAGGCGACGGTGAAGCTGCCCGGAACCCACGCCGCGCAGACGTGGCAGATCGACGTGTACGACGGTCTGCGCCGCCGCCAGTCCTGCCAGTACGGCGCGCAGACCCGCACCGCCGCCGCCGACTCCTCCTCGGTGGAGCTGGCCTGCACGCTGCGCACGGTCCGCGCCTGGTCGGAGATGTGGGCGGGCGACCCGTTGCCGGGCACGTACTACATCCGGCTGACGGCCGTCGGTCTCACCACGGCCGACCTGGGTCTCCCGGTGAGCACCGAAGTCCGGGTCGGCTCCAAGGACATCGGCGGCTCGGCCGCGGTGGACGGTTCGCTCGCGGAGCCGCTGGTGCCGGGCATCGCGGTGAAGTCCGAGGCCGGGGACGGCGGTTCGGAGGACTCCTCCGCCGTGCTGTCCGCCATCGAGCCCGAGGACGGCTGGTCCTCGGGCTGGTGGTCCGACCGGTGGGTGTGGACCGCAATCGGCGGTGCGCTCGCCGCGCTGGCCGGGGTCGGCGGGTATGCGCTGACCCGCGGGGCGGGGCGGCCTTCCCAGGTGCCGCCGGGCGCCTGACGGTTCATCGAGAAGGCCCGCTCCGGCGGGCCTTCCTTCGTTCACGCCTCCCGCAACGCCCTCGCGATCGCGCCGTCCCGGCCACACCCACCAGGTCGAGGTGACCTCCCCAGGCTGCCCGCCCGGCGCCTGACGGCCCGGCGAGAAGGCCCGCTCCGGCGGGCCTTCTTCGTTCACGCCTCCCGCAGCACCTTGGCGATCGCGCCGTCCCCGGTCACCTCGACACGGCCGTCCCGCACCGCGTCCGCCAGGCTCAACTCCCCGCGGCCGACGGCCCCCCAGACCTCCGAGTCCAGGACCAGCCGGGCGTCGGGCTCCTGGGGTGCCGGCCCCTCGCCGTACGCGGGACCGTCCTGCGCGCCGACGTACACGTGGAAGTCCCCCTCCTCCAGCCGCACTTCGACGAGCCCCTCCCCCTCCAGCGCGCGCAGCAGGGGCAGCGCGAACCAGTGCGCGCGTACGGCGTCGGTGGGCCGTCGGGCGCCGAGCTCGGGCCCGCCCCAGGTGCCGAGGGCCTGGAGCACCGGCAGCAACTCGCGTCCGCGAGCGGTGAGTTCGTAGACGAAGGCCGCGCCGGGCGGGGGGAGCCGACGCCGGGTGGTCAGTCCGTCGCGCTCCATGTCCTTCAGCCGTGAGGCGAGTACGTCCGTGCTCACGCCCGGCAGGTCGGCGTGCAGGTCCGTGTAGCGGCGCGGCCCCGACAGCAGTTCCCGGACGATCAGCAGCGTCCATCGGTCGCCCACCACGTCGAGGGCGCGGGCCGCGGAACAGTACTGGTCGTAGCTTCGGCGAGGTGACATGCGACGCAGTCTAGACAAGTTGTTGGACTTTCCAAGCTCCTGCTTGGTAAAACCAAGCAACACAGGAATCCGGAGAGGCAGCAGCGCATGGAGTTCCGGCAGTCGAGCAAGCTCAGCGAGGTCTGTTACGAGATCCGCGGCCCGGTGATCGAGCACGCCGACGCACTGGAGGAGGCGGGCCACAGCGTGCTGCGCCTCAACACCGGCAACCCCGCGCTGTTCGGCTTCGAGGCGCCGGAGGAGATCCTCCAGGACATGATCCGGATGCTCCCGCAGGCGCACGGCTACACCGACTCCCGCGGCATCCTCTCCGCCCGCCGCGCGGTCGCCCAGCGCTACCAGACCCTGGGCCTGGAGGTCGACGTCGACGACGTCTTCCTCGGCAACGGCATCTCGGAACTGATCTCGATGGCCGTACAGGCGCTGGTCGAGGACGGCGACGAAATCCTCATCCCCGCCCCCGACTTCCCCCTCTGGACGGCGGTCACGACCCTCGCGGGCGGCAAGGCGGTGCACTACCTCTGCGACGAACAGGCCGACTGGTACCCGGACCTGGACGACATGGCGTCGAAGATCACGGACCGCACCAAGGCCGTGGTCATCATCAACCCGAACAATCCCACCGGCGCGGTCTACCCGAAGGAGATCATCGAGGGCATCCTCGACCTCGCCCGCCGGCACGGCCTGATGGTCTTCGCCGACGAGATCTACGACCAGATCCTGTACGACGACGCCGTGCACCACTCCGTCGCCGCCCTCGCCCCCGATCTGGTCGTCCTGACCTTCTGCGGCCTGTCGAAGACGTACCGGGTGGCCGGCTTCCGCTCGGGCTGGCTGGTGATCACCGGCCCCAAGCAGCACGCCAAGAGCTACCTCGAGGGCCTGACCATGCTGGCCTCCATGCGGCTGTGCGCCAACGCGCCCGCGCAGTACGCCATCCAGGCCGCGCTCGGCGGCCGCCAGTCCATCCACGACCTGACCGCGCCCGGCGGACGCCTGTACGAACAGCGCACCGTGGCCTGGGAGAAGCTCAATGAGATCCCCGGCGTCTCGTGTGTGAAGCCGAAGGGCTCGCTCTACGCCTTCCCACGGCTCGACCCCAAGGTCCACAAGATCCACGACGACGAGAAGTTCGTCCTGGACCTGCTGCTGCGGGAGAAGATCCAGGTCGTCCAGGGCACCGGCTTCAACTGGCCGGCCCCGGACCACTTCCGCATCCTGACGCTGCCCCACGCACAGGATCTGGAGGCGGCGATCGGGCGGATCGGGCGGTTCCTGAGCGGGTACCGGCAGTAGCGGGTGGTGTGGATGGGGTTCACGGTCGGACAGAGCGGGGATGCCATGGAGTGCGGCCCCTGATCCCGGGGCCGGGGGGATCGGGGGATGGGGGAACCCCAGATGTACTTGCCTCGTCGGCGTGCGCCGGGCACACGCTCGTCCTTACGCGGCCGTCTCGCGCTGCTGGTCCTGCTCGTGGTGCTCGCGGGCAGCCCGTGGGTGCAGCGGCCGCTCTCGGACTACTACACCGAGAAGTTCTCCATACAGCTGTCCGACAACAAGATCCTGCGCTGGCTCGTGGAGGCCGCGTTCCTGCCCCGCTGGGAGGTCTCCTCCGAACGGTACGGCGGCACGTCCTCGCTGGTCGTGAACGACCTCGCTGTCCTGGTCCTGCTCGCGGGACTCGTCTTCTTCGCCAGGCGGCTGTCGGCCCGCGGAGCACCGGGCCGGCTCCGCTGCCTCGCCGCGGGTGTGCTGGCATCGGCGCTGGCCAACCTGGCGTGGTGGGGCATGCACGAGGCCTTCGTCGACAACGTGGTGCTCACACCGGTCGACACCCTGGTGAAGGACCTGTTGCGCAGCGCTCTTCTCTTCGGCCTCGCGGTCGGCGCGCTGCTCGCCCTCCTGACCGCCGGTCCACCGGGAACAGTCTCCGTCGGCGCCATGAGGGCGCCGCTCCGCCGCTGGAGAGAGGGAGGACCCGGCATGACGACCGCGCCGGTCCACATGCCGGTCGGGAGCGCTCCGGGCGACGTCACCCGGTATCTGTGCGCCGCGGCCTACGTGGACGAAGGATTCGCCGACCGCGTGGTGGAGGACGTCCTGGCCGACGAGGCGGGCGCGGTGGCCGCCTCTCCCGACGTCGACCTGGTGACAGTCGTACGGCACTGTCTGACGGCACAGGAGATGCGGCACCGCAGGGATCAGCGCCTGACGGGCGCGTTCGCCCTCGTGGCCGTCTTCGCACCCCTGTGGCTGCTGTTCGTCGCGTTGTTCCTGTCGACCACCCGGCAGGCGGGCGGCCGGCCGAGCCTGGCCACCCGCGGCCGACACCAGCCCGAGGGCAGGGTGCTGGTGGGCACGGCTGTCGCGGCGGGCATCGCGGTGCTCTTCGCCTTCGGTCTCGGTGTCGCCGTCTCTTCGCTGCCCACCCCCGCGTTCGTGACCTGGCTGCTGGGCTCCTATCTGGCCGGGGTGCCGGCCGCCCTGGTGTCCGTCACGGCGGTGGCACTCGCGTACGTGACGGTCGTACGCCATGATCTCGCCGTCGACCGGCTGCTGCGCACGACCATGACCCGCGAGGCGTTCTCCCGGCAGCCCCGCCCGACCGTGCCGCCGCGGAAGTGGATGGCCGAGCGGCTGGCGGCCATCCGGGAGGCGCAGGACGGGAACGTCACGGTCTACAGCGGGTACACACCCTTCCTCGGCTATTCGCCGGCCGCCTCGCAGTGGTCGCTCGCCGTGCCACTGCTGCCCGCCGGCGATCGCGTCGGAGGGGTCTCGCGTCCCGGCGGGCCTCAGCCGTTCACCGTCACCGAACTCGTCGACCACGTACGCGCGCGGCTGTCGGCGACCGCCACGCGCGGCGTGACGGACGCGGCGGCGGACGGTGAGGCGGCCCTCGGGTCCCTCGTCGTGCAGGACCGGATCTTCGCGAGCGGCACGGCCGTCGGTGACGACGAGCGGTTCATCAGGGCCACGAGTCTCGCCCCGGCCGCCCGACTGTCGGCCGATCAGGTCGAGCGGATCATGGAGCGTCCGACCGGTGCGGTCCGGCACTGTCTGGCGGTCCACGTGCCGCTGTGGGGCGGGGACGTGGTGCCGACCGTGTTCCTGCACTTCTCGACCGAGGGCAGAACACTCCACCTGCACTGCACCAACCACGTGCTCGGTCCGGTGAGAGCCGACTACCACGTCGTGGACCGGCTGCGCGGACCCCTGTCCCCCGCCGCGCGCCGGGGGCTGCTGCTGGACGCCGTCCCCCGCACCGGCGGTGCTTTCTTCGCCGCCCCGTTCCAGGCGCTGCGGCAGGCCCGCTTCGAGGAACGGCACAGCAGACGCATGGGGGACGAGCTGAAGGCCCTGGAACAGGACCCGGTCTACGACTTCGGCGCCCGGCTGAGCGTCCGGGAGCTGGCCGTGAGCCCGGACTACCAGAACTACTTCCAGGTCGTGGACGCCGCACGGATCACGTCGCTGGTGCAGCGCCACACCCTCGCCGCGATCCGCGAGTTCCTCGACACGCGCGGGTACGACATCACCGACTTCCGCGCCCAGCAGCAGACGATCCTCAACCAGGGCCTGATCCAGCAGGGCGGCATGAGCATCATCGGGAACCAGGCGATCGGCAAGGGCGCGACCGCCACCCAGAACGTCCCGCAGCAGTCCGGCGCGGCCGCCCCCGTCGCCGGTTCCGGAAAGTAGGAGGCCCTCATGACGGGCAGCGACGACCGGCGACAGGACCCTCCGGTCAACAACGGCCTCATGATCAGCGGCGGCACCCACTACGTCGGCAACCAGGCCGTGGGGCACGGCGCCCAGGCGTTCTCCGGCGCGGTCTCCTTCCAGCCGCAGGACACCGAGCGTACGGCCGAGCTGCTCGCGTACGTCGAGCGGCTGCTGGAGGAGCACCGGGCGGCGCTCGCCGATCCGGACGCGACCAGCAGGGAGCTGCGCCGCCTGCGCGAGGAACTGGACGAGGCCGAACCGCAGCCGACGGTGCTGCGGCGGGCCCTCGACCGCCTCAACGAGTTCGTGCAGCCGGTGACCCCGCTCGTCGTCGCGGTGGGGCAGCTCGCGCAGTCGGTGCAGGGTCTGCCGGGGCTCTGAGAGTTTCCAGGAGGTTTGGGGGCTCCCCAGGTGAGCGGCCGTCCGGCCCAGTCCGCCCTGCGAGCCCTCGGGGCCGTGTGGCACGGTGCTGGGAGTCGAGCGGGAAGGGCGCGCGCATGGGTGATCTCTTTCTGGTCCGGCGCGGTGAGACCGAGTGGTCGCGGTCCGGGCGGCACACCGGCTGGACGGACGTACCGCTGACCGGGCGCGGCCGGGAGGAGGCGCGCCGGCTGGTGCCGCTGATCCGCTCGCACCGCATCGGCGCCGCCTTCGTGAGCCCCCTGCAGCGGGCCCGGGAGACCACGGAGCTCATCGGGCTGCACGACCTGCGGGTCGACGTCGATCTGCGCTGGGGGCACCCCCTCTGGGGGAGGGACTACGGCGGCTACGAGGGCGTCACCACCGTACCGAGGGGCTGTAGCTGCTCGCCGGAGTGTGTGCGCGAGGTCGAGTGAGCTCGATCGTGTGATGGTCGACTTCCGGGCTTGCGGAGTCCTGGGCCGATCGGGCTAACGTGATCGTGCGACCTGGGACACCAGGTATGGCGTCAGCGTGCGGGGCCCCTGCTCCACCAGAGGATGGTTCAGGGCCTCCCCGTCGCCTCTGGCCGTACCCAACTGGCCAGGTCGCGCAGGGCGGCGTCCAACAGCGGCCTCCGGCCGCGGGGGCCTCCCGGGCCCGGACCGCGCACAGGATGCGTGTCGCCGCCCCGGGGTCGAGTACGCCGGGGACCAGCTCGCCCAAGACCGTTCGGGGCGCGCGGCTGAACGGACTCACTCCCGCTCAGTCCACAGGAACGGTGCGTGGTGCTGGTGGCGCACGGCCTTTCCTGCGGGTCCTCACCACCCGCCGGTTCGGACTGCCGCCGTCGGCCGGTGCGCTGTTCCAGCTGGCGACGGGGACGGTGTGCCGGCTGGGGACGGAGCACGGGCGGCCGGTGATCGCGGGGTGGAATGTCAGACCCGGGTCGTAGTCTTCGAATGGGCTGCTCGCGGGAGCGTTCCGGCCCGTCGACCAGGCCGCTTTCCGGGGAGGTGTCCGTCATGGCCCGACCGCCCACCGCCGCGCAGCGGCGTGTCATCGACGCCGCCGATCCCGTCACCGGTCGGCTGAGGGGTACCGAGGCCCAGTTGGACGCGCTGGTCAAGCGCGGCCTGGCCTTCCGGCATCCGCGGCCACCGCACGATCATTTCCTGACCCCGACCGGTCACCGCATACGGGAGACGGTTCCGGAGGAGCCCGAGCAGTCCGCCGAGCAGGCCGCCGACTCGACCACCGGTGTGTTCACCGCGCGGGTCGGCGGCCCGCAGGAGGCCGCGGACACCGGTCCGGCCCGGGCGCGTGAGGTGCACAGCGCCTGGCAGGGGTTGCTGGAGCTGCGCCGGATGACCAACCCCGACGCGGCCACGGGCCGGCCCTGTGGCTGGGAGCGCACACATCTGGTGCAGGCGGCCGCGCTGGCGCTGGAGGCTGCCGGGCACCCGCCGGAAGCGGGGGGCTCCTCCGGCTACCGGGTGCGCGCGACCCCGCAGCCCGAGGCCGTGGCCGTGCACGCGCCGGACGGCGAGGCGCTGCGGGCCTGCGCGAGCACCCTGGAGGGGGCCGGCTGGCAGGTCGGCGAGTACACGGAACCACGGACCAGGGCCCGGTACCTGCTGGCCTCGCCACGCCGGGTGTAGGAGGCACATGTCAGGATCGGGTCCAGCAACTGCCGTGCAATGAGAGGGGATTGACGTGAGCGAGCCGTTTTCCGTGCCGGTGACCGTCCGCGGGTACGAGACGGACGTGCAGGGCCACCTCAACCAGAGCGTGTACCTCAACTACGCGGAGCACGCCCGCTGGTCACTCCTCAAGGCCGCCGGGATCACCCAGGCCGGACTCATCGGCAGCGGGGTGGGTCCGGTGGCGCTGGAGACCACCATCCGCTACCTGCGCGAGCTGCTGGCCGGTGACGAGGTGGAGGTGACCTGCGCCTTCGAGTGGGGCGAGGGCAAGACCTTCCGCATACGGCAGACCATCCGCAAGCAGGACGGCACCGTGGCGGCCGAGATCACCGCGGTCGGCGGGCTGATGGACCTCAAGGAGCGGCGCCTGGTCGCGAACGCGAGCGAGGTTCTCAAGGGGCTGGCCACGGAGCCGGGCCTGTTGTAGCTCAGGCCGGCTCCGGTTCGCGCTCGGCGTCGTAGCTCGCCCGCGCCTCGGCGATGTAGACCCTGTTGCGCTCGGCCCAGTCGGTCAGGCGCTGCAGTGTCTCGTGCAACTCGCGGGCGACCGGCGTGAGTTCGTATTCGACTTTGGGCGGCACCGTCGGGTGCACGGTGCGGGTGACGAGGCCGTCGCGCTCCAGGTTGCGCAGGGTCAGGGTCAGCATGCGGCGGCTGATGCCCTCGATGCTGCGCTCCAACTCGGTGAAGCGGATGGGCCCATGGGCGGCCGCGACGAGGATCTGAACGCTCCATTTGCCGGAGACCCTGTCAAGAACCTCCCGCACCGGACACGCGTGCGCGTTCACGACCTGGACGGTAACAC
Source organism: Streptomyces canus (assembly GCF_030816965.1). Classification (NCBI taxonomy): domain Bacteria; kingdom Bacillati; phylum Actinomycetota; class Actinomycetes; order Kitasatosporales; family Streptomycetaceae; genus Streptomyces; species Streptomyces canus. The sequence goes on along the minus strand of NZ_JAUSYQ010000002.1, from coordinate 8,017,143 downwards.
CGGTGTTCCTCTGGGACATCGAACTGCCTCCTTACGCCGTCCTCCATGGTCACTGACGATGTTCCCCGTTACAAGTCGTGCACCTAGCCACTTGTCGGAACCCACGGAGAATGCAGGAGGCCCGCCGCCATGACGGCCGTTGTCGAGACCCCGACGCGAACACCGCACCGAACGTACTCCCGCTGGACGGCCCTCGTCGTCCTGTGCGCGGGAACGCTCATGACGATCCTGGACGGCAACATCGTCACGGTCGCCATGCCGGCCATCCAGAGCGACCTCGGCTTCTCGGGGCCGGGCCTCGCCTGGGTGGTCAACGCCTATCTGATCCCGTTCGGCGGGCTGCTGTTGCTGGTGGGCCGGCTCGGTGACCTGGTCGGCCGCAAGCGGATGTTCGCGGCGGGGCTGGCCGTGTTCACGGCGGCCTCCGTGCTGTGCGGGGTGGCCACGAGCCAGGGCATGCTGATCGCGGCGCGTGCCCTTCAGGGCGTGGGTGGGGCGATGACCTCGGCCGTGGTCCTCGGCATGCTGGTCGCCCTGTTCCCCGAACCACGTGAACAGGCCCGTGCGATCGCGGTGTTCAGCGCGGTGGGAGCAGCGGGCGGGGCGCTGGGCACGTTCCTCGGCGGGGCGCTGACGCAGGCCCTGAACTGGCACTGGATCTTCCTGATCAACCTGCCGATCGGGATCGTCGCCCTGCTGGCGGCGGTCCGGGTGCTCGGTGCGGAGGACGGCGAAGGTCTTGGCAGGGGTGCGGACTATCCGGGGGCCGCGCTGGTCACCGGGGCGCTGATGCTGACGGTGTACGTGATCGTCGGGTCCGGCGACCGCGCGGTGACCACGACGCTCCTGCTGGCCTTGCTCGCCCTCGCCCTGTTCACGGCGTTCACCGTCCGGCAGGCCCGGGCCGCCCGTCCCCTGCTGCGGCTGCGCCTGTTCGGCTCCCGGCTGCTGTCCGGCGCGAACGCCGTCCAGATCCTGATGATCGCCACGATGTACGGCTTCCAGTTCCTCGGGGCGCTGTATGTCCAACGCGTCTTGGGGTTCGGCGAGTTGCTCACCGGCACGGCGTTCCTGCCGGCGCCGATCGTCATCGGGGTGCTGATGCTCGGGCTGTCGGCACGGACCATCGGGCGCTTCGGGGCGTACCGGGTACTGCTGGCGGGGCTCGTGCTCATCGTCGCCGGGATGGCCCTGCTGAGCCGTGCGCCTGCCGACGGCTCGTACGTGGTCGACGTCCTTCCGGTGCTGCTTCTGCTCGCCACCGGGTTCGCCGCCGCGATGCCCGCACTGACCGGGCTCGCCATGTCGGGGGCTCGCGAGGAGGACGCGGGGCTGGCGTCCGGGTTGTTCAACACCACGCAGGTGGTGGGAGGTTCGCTGGGGCTGGCGGTGCTGTCGGTGCTGGCGGCGGGTCGGACGCAGGGGTTGCTGGAGGGCGGGGCGGGCCTGGTCGCGGCGACGGCGGAGGGGTATCAGGTGGCGTTCCGGGTGGGGACGGGGATCGCGGTGGGGGCGTTGGGGTTGGCTGCGGTGGTGCTCCGGCCGCGAGGGAGGGTGTGAGCCGCCTTCGGATGTGCCGCGCTGTGCCGTCTCGCGCCCGCGCTCAACCCCCGCCGGCCCGCGGGCCAAGTACCCCGCCGAACGCCCCTTTGTGGTCTTCCGCCCACTCCCGATACGTCCGCGCCGGACGCCCCAGGACCTCCTCCACATCCCCGGTGACCACCGCGTTTCCGCCCTCGGCCACGAAGCGGACGCTCCGCAGCATCCCCTCCGCCGACTCCTCGCTCCAGCCCGAGGCGACCAGCAGTTCACGCGTCTGAGACGGGGTCAGGTCACGGAGCTCCACACGGCCGCCGAGCACCTCTGCCAGCGCGGCCGCCTGGCCCCGGGGACTGAGCGTCTCGGGGCCGGTCAGGGTGTACGTCCGCCCCACGCACCCCGGACCGACCAGCGCCGCTACCGCGATCTCGGCGACATCCCGCGGGTCGACGACCCCCTGCCGGCCCGAGCCCAGCATGTTCGGCACCGGCTCACCCGCGCGCAGCGCCTCCGCCCAGCTCAACGTGTTCGACGCGAAGACGGACGGGCGCAGGATCACCCATTCCAGCCCGCTTTCCCGGACCGCCTCCTCACCGTGTCCGTGCGCGATGCCACCCAGGCCCGTCCTGGGATCACCCGCCATGATCGCCGAAAGCTTCACGATCCGCCGGACCCCCGCCGCCCGCGCCGCCTCGACCATCCCACGGTCGCTGTCCCCGTCCTCCGGGCCGAAGACGCCCACGAGGAAGGCGCGGTCGACGCCCGCCATGGCCGCCGCCACGGAACCGAGGTCACGGTGATGGCCGCGCACCGCCTCCACGCCGGGCGGCAATTCGGCTGCGGCCCTCTCCGGATCCCGGGTGAGCGCGCGCACCTTCTCTCCGCGCGCCACGAGCTGTCGTACGACCTCACTGCCGATGGTGCCGGTGGCACCCGTAACAAGGATCATGACCACCACCGTGCGCCCCGCGGGGCACCGGACGATAGGAAATTCCGGCACGTTTCGTGCGCCCGAACCCCCCGGCTCCACGCTTACGGTGGACGCGTGACCAACTCCGTTTCCGGGCGTGCCCTGCGCACCCCCGACGAGCTGCGTCCGTGGATCGCCGGGATCAAGGCCCTGGCCGTAGAGGAGGCGGATCCGCGGAAGCCGTTCGTCCAGCTGCCCGACCCCACGACCAAGGTGATCGTCCGCAGTGAGGCGCGGGGCCGGCCCACCCTGCTGGTCTCCGGGCCCCGTGTCCGGGCCGCGTACCACGCGGGCAAGCGACAGGTGTCCTGCACGGAGGTGCGGCTGGCGCCGGGAGCCGTCCGGCCGCTGCTCGGCGTCCCGGCCGTCGACCTCGTCGGGCGGATCGTCCCGCTGGGTGCGCTGCCGGGCCGGGCCGCGCGGCAACTGGCGTACGAACTCAGGTGGCTGGAGCCCGAAGAGGTCGTCGCCCGGCTCGCGGACGTCCTCCCGGGCCTGCTGCCCACCGCGGCCGGCGGGACACGGACCGAGCTGCTGCGGGCCGCGGTCGCCGCGCTGTCCGTCCGCTCGGGTCACATACCCGGTCACGTAAGAGAAGTGGCTCGTGAACTCGCCGTCAGTGAGCGTCAGTTGCGCAACCTGTTCAGCGAGGGTGTCGGCCTCTCGCCGAAGCACTACGCCCGCATCGACCGCGTCCGCGCCGTGCTCGCCCATGCCACCGAGCTGGCCTCGGCCGAACTGGCCGCCGTCACCGGCTACTACGACCAGTCCCACATGACGTCCGACTTCCGCACCTTGATGGGCGTCCCGCCGCGCTCCTACTTCACGGGACGGCTTCCCGCTCCCCGCTCCTGCCAGGTGATCGACAGACAGTGATGCGATATCACAGTGACCCGCCCAGAACCGCCGCCCGCCGCACCCTGCTCGCCGTCCTCGGAGCCGGGGCGTTGAGCACCCAGTTGCCGTCCGACGAGGCCGCGGACCCGACCGGGCTGGACGACCCGGACAAGAAGGACCTCGCGATGCAGCTGGTGTCCAGCGCGGAGAACTCCTCGCTGGACTGGCAGGCGCAGTACACGTACATCGAGGACATCGGGGACGGCCGCGGCTACACCGCCGGCATCATCGGTTTCTGCTCCGGTACGAGCGACATGCTGGCGCTGGTCGAGCTCTACACGCAACGGGTACCCGACAACCCCCTGGCCCCCTATCTGCCCGCTCTGCGCGCGGTGGACGGCACCGACTCGCACGACGGGCTGGACCCGGGTTTCCCTTCGGCCTGGCGGAAGGCGGCGCAGACCTCCCCATTCCGCCGGGCGCAGCGGGACGAGCGGGACCGCGGCTACTTCGATCCGGCGGTCGCGTGTGCCAAGAAGGACGGCCTCGGCACGCTCGGCCAGTTCGTCTACTACGACGCGATGGTCATGCACGGCCCCGGCACCGATGCCCTGAGCTTCGGCGGCATCCGGCGCCGGGCCCGCGAGAAGGCGGACACCCCGGCGGACGGCGGCGGCGAGATCGCCTGTCTGCACGCCTTCCTGGACGCCCGGGTGTGGGCGATGAAGCAGGAGGCGGCGCACAGTGACGTGAGCCGGGTCGAGACGGCCCAGCGGGTCTTCCTGGAGCAGGGCAATCTCGGCCTGGACCCACCGCTCAAGTGGAAGGTGTACGGGGACAGTTACGAGATCGGCTGAGCAGGGACGACGGTCTCCATGGGGTGGGCGACGTCCCGTGCGTCCGCCCTGGCCGAGATGGTGTACATGGAGGTGGTGCGAGTGGTCGTGCGGGACCGGGACGGAGACCGTTCCGGGGCGCGTGCGTCCAACACGCGCCCCGGGCACGGCCGCCGTGGAGCCCCGAACACGGGTTCCACGGCTGCCGGCCGGGAGCCGTCCCTCCCGGCCGGAGCACTGGTGAAGTGATCAGCCCTGCGCGGCGATCCGCGCCAGACGCTGGGCCTGTTCCCGTGTGGAGCGTGCGATGGCGTCCTCGTCGACGTGCAACAGGCGGCTGTCCTCGACGATCTGACGGCCGTTCACAAAGGAGGCCGTGACGGGTGCCGCCGCACCGAAGACCAGCGCGGTCACCGGGTCGGCGATCGAGGCATGCGCGAGGGTGTCGAGCTTCCACAGCACCAGGTCGGCGAGCTTGCCCGCCTCCAGGGAGCCGGTCTCGGCCGCGCGGCCCAGGACCTGGGCGCCGCCGTGGGTGCCCAGGCGCAGCGCCTGCCGGGCGTTCAGAGCCGCTTCCCGGTGCACGCCCAGGCGGTTGATGAGCAGGGCGTTGCGCAGCTCGGTGTGGAGTTCGCCGGACTCGTTGGAGGCCGTGCCGTCGACGCCGAGGCCGACCGGGACACCGGCCGCGAGCATGTCCGGGACCCGCGCGATACCCGCCGCCAGACGGGCGTTGGACGAAGGGCAGTGGGCCACACCCGTCTTCGTACGGGCGAAGGCGGCGATGTCGGAGTCGTTCATGTGGACGCAGTGCGCCATCCACACGTCCTCGCCGAGCCAGCCGGTGGACTCGAAGTAGTCGGTCGGGCCCATGCCGAACAGCTCCTTGCAGAACTGCTCCTCCTCGACGGTCTCCGAGCCGTGGGTGTGCAGTCGTACGCCGAGACGGCGGGCCAACTCGGCGCCTTCCCGCAGGAGTTCGGTGGAGACGGAGAAGGGCGAGCAGGGGGCGACGGCGACCTGGGTCATCGCGCCGAAGGAGGAGTCGTGGTGTTCCTTGACGGTCGCCTCGGTCGCGGCGAGGGCGCCCTCCAGGGTCTCGACGGCGAAGTCCGGGGGCAGGCCGCCGTCCTTCTCGCTGCGGTCCATGGAGCCGCGGGCGAGAGTGAAGCGGACGCCCGTCTCGCGGGCGGCGCGGATGATCGCGCCGGACAGGTCGCCGGAACCGGCGGGGAAGACGTAGTGGTGGTCCATGGCGGTGGTGACGCCACCGCGGGCCATCATCGCGAGCGATCCCTGCGCCGCCGCGTAGACCATGTGCTCGTCGATACGCGCCCAGGTCGGGTACAGCGCGACGAGCCAGTTGAAGAGGTTGTGGTCGGTGGCCAGGCCGCGGGTGATCCACTGGTAGTAGTGGTGATGGGTGTTGACCAGGCCGGGGGTCACGAGGTGGCCGGTGGCGTCGATACGGCGGTCGACGTTCTCCAGGCCGTCGGGTGCCCTGCCCGCGCCGAGCGACTCGATGCGGTTGCCGGCGATGACGACGTATCCGCTCGGGTACTCGGTGTCGTGCGCGTCCACGGTCGCGATCGAACAGTTCTCGATGACGATGCGCCGGTCTGCTGCCATGGTTCGTCCTTTGCGCAGAGGGGGAGAGGGCACGGCAGGACCCCGGGAGTTTGAGTGCCGCGGCCCGCCCTGGCGGGCCGCGGGTGCCGCAGAGGGAGTTGTTCAGAGGTTGGTGAGATCCACGGGAATCCTCGGCTCGCAGCCGTCCCGGAGGACGGTCGCCTCGATCAGGCCGTAGGGCCGGTCGGCGGCGAAGTAGACGGCGCCGTCTTCGGTGGCGTTCTTCAGTCCGAACGGCTCCAGGTCCACGAGGAAATGGTGCTTGTTCGGCAGCGAGAAGCGGACCTCGTCGATCTCGGCCCGGTGGTCGATGATCCGCGAACCCATCTGGTACAGGGTCTGCTGGAGCGAGAGCGAGTACGTCTCGGCGAAGGCCTCGAGCATGTGTCTTTTGACCTGCTCGTAGGACGTCTCCCAGTCGGGCGTCTGCTGCTCGTCGTCCGACCAGTTGAAGCGCCAGCGGCTGGACACCTCGGTCGCCAGGATGCGGTCGTACGCCTCGGGCAGGGTCGTGTACTTGTCCTTGACGTAGCCCCAGAACTCGGAGTTGGTCGAGTTCATGACGGTCAGGTCCTTGAGCCCGGAGACGACCTCCCAGGAGGAGCCGTCGTAGGTGATCTGGGTCAGGCGGGTCTCCTGGCCCTGGCGGACGAAGGAGTGCTCGCCCTCGCCGGCCGTCCCGATCCGCTCCCAGGCGTACTCCTCGATGCGGATTCGCGCGGTCCTGATCGGTTCCTGCGAGGTGACGAAGTGCCGGGCGAGGTGGATGCCGAACTGCTCGGCGGATGCGATGCCGTGCTCCTTGGCGAACGCGTACACCGTGTTTTTGGTGGTGTCGGTCGGCAGCACGTGGGCGTTGGAGCCGGAGTAGTGGACCTCGTCCATGTCGCCGCTCAGCGACACCGAGACGTTGAGGTCCTTGATGTTGTGGGTGGCGCCGTCCCGCGTGATCTTCACGACTCGGTTCTCGGCCTTGCCGTACTGGTTCTGTCCCAGGATGGGCATGTAGCTAGCTCCCTCGGTAAACGGAGTAGCCGAACGGGTTGAGCAGCAGCGGTACGTGGTAGTGCTCCCCGGGGTTCACGGCGAAGGTGATCGCCACCTCGGGGAAGAACACTCCGGTCGCACCGCTGTCCCGATTCGCGGGGGCGTCCTGCTGCGCATCGGCTTGCTTCTTCAAGAAGTACGGTTCGACCTCGAAGTCGAGCCGTACGTGGGTGGTCCCCTCCGGCAGCACCGGCAGGTCCTTGCACCGCCCGTCCGCGTCGGTCGCCGAGCCGCCGAGCGCCTGCCACTCCGCCTCGCGCCCGGGGCGGGCGGAGAGCCGGACGGCGACTCCCCCGGCGGGGCGGCCGACGCTGGTGTCCAGGATGTGCGTGGACACGGAGGCGGTGGTGCTCGTACTCATGGTCAGGCGTCCTCTTCGACGATGCGGGCGAGCCGGATACGGTTGATCTTGCCCAGCTCGGTGCGGACGATCTCGCGTTCCCGCTCCGGCGCGTTGCCGATCCGCTCCCTGACCGCGTCGCGCATCTGCTCGCCGGTACGGCCGGTCGCGCAGATCAGGAAGACATGGCCGAACCTCTCCTGGTACGCCAGATTCAGTTCGAGCATCTCCGCCTTGAGCTCCTCGGAGGCGCCTGCCATGCCGCGCTGCTCGCGGGCCGAGGCCGGGTCGCCCGGCTTGGGGCGGCCGATCGGCGGGTGGCCGGCCATCGCCTCGGCGAGGTCGTCGGGGGTCAGCTCGGCCATGGCGGCGTCGCTGGTGGCGTAGAGGTCCTCCGCGGTCGCGTAGGGGCGGGCGGCGAGCAGACGCCGAGCCCACGCCGTGGAGGCACACGCCTCGAGGAGCACCGCGTGGGCCGCGTGCTCCTCCAGGACGTTGAACCGGGCCAGGCCGGGGGACGTGGAAGTCGAAGTCACGAAGTCAGCTAACGCCCCCACGCGACAACACGTCAACAGTTTGTTGAAAATTCGGGGTTACGAAACCCGCCGGGGTTCTTTCCCTACGCTTTGTCCCGGTTCAGATAGTTGTAGACCGTGAAGCGGCTCACCCCGAGCGCGCTCGCCACGGTCTCCACGCCGTGCCGTACGGAGAAGGCGCCACGCGCCTCCAATATCCGTACGACCTCCTGCTTGGCCTTGCGGTCCAGGTCCGCGAGCGGCTTGCCCTGCTTGCGCTCCATGGCGGCCAGGATGTGGTCGAGCGAGTCCGCGAGCTGAGGCAGTCGTACAGCGACCACGTCGGCACCCTGCCAGGCCAGTACGACGTCGTCGGGACCGGCCTCGTCGGGCGGGAGCATCTCGCCGCCCATGGCGTCGACCAGCGGCTTGACCGCCGTGATGAACGGTTCGTCGGCGCTCACGCGTCGGCCTCCCCGAGGACGTTCACCTGGAAGGAGATCCGGGTGGCGCCGGAGGCCAGGGTCCTGCGCAGCAGGGCGTCCACGGCGGCGAGCACCTCGTCGGCGCCGCCTTCCGCCGTGTTGCCGAACGGGCCGACGTCCACCGCGTCCAGTTCGGCCGCCTCGATGACCTCGCGGGCCACGAGCGCGTGCGCCGGGGCTTCGTCGAGGTCGAACGGCTCGGTCGTGAACTCCACTCGCAATCGCACGCGCACAACCTAACGCGCGGTGCCGTTTTCCGCCGAGCCCTCTTGACAACGCCTTCAACCCGACGGCAATCTTCCAATAAGCAGAAAGTAACTTCCACATTACGGAAATACACGGAACCTCGACACGGAAGGGAGCGCCCGCGACATGCCAGGTTTTCCATGGGACACAGCCGCAGAGCAGCGCTTCAACGTCAACCTGTCGATCCTCTTCACGGAACTCCCGCTCCTGGAGCGCCCCGCGGCAGCCGCCGCGGCCGGATTCACCGCGGTCGAGCTGTGGTGGCCCTGGATCGACACCCCCACCCCTGCGCGGTCCGAGCTCGACGCCCTGAAGAAGGCGGTCGAGGACGCGGACGTCCAGCTCACGGGCCTGAACTTCTACGCCGGCCGGCTGCCGGGCCCCGACCGCGGCGCCCTGTCCGTCCCCGGCGAGGAGTCGGAGCGGTTCCGCGCCAACATCGACGTGGCCGCCGGCTTCGCCGGATCGCTCGGCGCCACGGCGCTCAACGCCCTGTACGGCAACCGCGTCGAGGGCGTGGACCCGGCCGAGCAGGACGCGCTCGCGCTGGAGAACCTGGTCCTCGCGGCCCGCGCCGCCGACCGGATCGGCGCGATCCTCCTGATCGAGGCCCTCAACAAGCCGGAGTCGCCGCTGTACCCACTGGTGAGCGCGCCCGCGGCGGTGGGGATCGTCGACAAGGTCAACGACGCGACCGGCCTCGGCAACGCGAAGTTCCTGATGGACCTGTACCACCTGTCCATGAACGGCGAGGACCTGCCGGCCGTGATCGAGGAGTTCACCCCGAGGACCGGCCACGTGCAGATCGCCGACAACCCGGGCCGCGGCGCGCCCGGTACCGGCTCACTCCCCCTCGAAGACCTCCTCGATCAGCTGAGGAAGGCGGGCTACGACGGCTGGGTCGGCCTCGAGTACAAGCCGGGGGACCGCCCGAGCGCCGAGGCCTTCGACTGGCTGCCCCGCTGACCCCTTCCCGGAAAGGCACCCCCGATCATGAGCAACCTCCCCAAGATCGCCTGGATAGGTCTCGGCATCATGGGCTCCCCCATGTCCGAGAACCTGGTCAAGGCGGGTTACGACGTCACCGGCTTCACCCTCGAACAGGACAAGCTGGACCGGCTGGCCGCCGCCGGCGGCACCGCCGCCGGTTCGATCGCCGAGGCCGTGCGGGACGCCGACGTGATCATCACGATGGTGCCCGCCTCCCCGCAGGTCGAGGCCATCGCGTACGGCCCCGGGGGCATCCTGGAGAACGCCCGCTCCGGCGCCCTGCTGATCGACATGTCCTCGATCACCCCGCAGACCTCGGTCGACCTGGCGAAGGCGGCCGAGGAGAAGGGCATCCGCGTCCTGGACGCGCCCGTGTCCGGCGGTGAGGCCGGTGCGATCGAGGCCGTGCTGTCCATCATGGTCGGCGGTGAGCAGGCCGACTTCGACGAGGCCGAGCCGATCTTCGAAGCACTCGGCAAGACCATCGTGCTGTGCGGTCCGCACGGCTCGGGCCAGACCGTGAAGGCCGCGAACCAGCTGATCGTCGCCGTGAACATCCAGGCGTGCGCCGAGGCCGTGGTCTTCCTGGAGAAGTCGGGCGTGGACCTCAAGGCCGCCCTGGACGTCCTGGGCGGCGGTCTGGCCGGCTCGACCGTGCTGACCCGCAAGAAGGACAACTTCCTCCAGCGCGACTTCAAGCCGGGCTTCCGTATCGACCTGCACCACAAGGACATGGGCATCGTCACCGACGCCGCCCGCAACGTCGGCGCGGCCCTGCCCGTCGGCGCCGTGGTCGCCCAGCTGGTCGCCAGCCTGCGTACGCAGGGCGACGGGGGCCTGGACCACTCGGCGCTGCTGCGGGCCGTGGAGCGCCTGTCCGGCGCCCAGGTCTGATCCCGACTTCCGGTCCGCGGCGGCGCTGACATCTGTCCTGTCGCGCCCAGGCGCTGCCGCGGACCGGAAACCCATGACCTCGCGCTGCGCGAGGAGTGAAGCACCCTGACCGCACCCGAAGCGCCCGGCGACCCGGATGAGGGGTGGTCGCCCGGTACCGGGCACGGACAGGGGAGGACCGCGGCGGCGTGCGAGCCAGTGCGGTGGTGAAGGTCCCAGGCCCTCCTTCTTCGACCTGAGGGAAGGAGCGCGCCCCGGTTCCGTCGCGGCCGCCGCGGTCCCGGCAAGACCCGCAGGAAAGCAGAGCGCCGGACACGGACGATCCCGTGTCCGGCGCTCCGCCATGCAGCGGGGACCGTCACCGGGGTGCGGATTCCGGCCGACCACAGCACGCTGTAGGCATGGCAGCACATCCGACACAGCATCCGCATGTGGTGGTGCACGCTCCGGCCCTGGACGGATCGCGGCGGGTCACCGTGGACGACGAGAGTCTCGGCGTCGCCTCGCACCTGGACGACGTCGTGGAACTGCTCCGGCTCGCCGACCTGGATCGGATCGAGGTGGAGGACGACGACATCGTGGAGTGGCAGGGCGGCGGTCCGGACGACTGGCCGGGGCTGTCCGAGCACCACGAGCCGTGAGCGGGCGTACGGCAGCGGTCGTAGGCCGGATACGGAATCCTCAAATCAACCTCTGAACATGATTCAAGGGGCTTCAACCCGGCCCCGACTCGGGCACATTCTCTACGGGTGAGGCCCGCCGGCACGGGGGCGGCGGGCCCCGCGACGGGGGCCGGCTTCGGGGGAGCCGGGCACGGGAAAGGGCGGTCCGACCATGACGGTGGGACCGCCCTTCAGCTGTGTGCGGTGTCAGACCTTGAGCGGCTTGATCGACGTCGGCGCGTGAGCCGGCTCCGTCGCGATCTCCTCGAACTCGACCACGTTGCCGATGTCGTTCGTCGTCGACATCGAGATGTTGGTGACCCGCTCCAGGATGGCCTCGACGACGACCGGGACCTGGAACTCGGCGGCGAGCTTCTTCGCCTGCTCCAGGGTCGCGCCCAGTTCCGCCGGATCGGTCACCCGGATCGCCTTGCAGCCGAGACCCTCGGCGACCTTGACGTGGTCGACGCCGTAGACGCCCAGTTCCGGGGAGTTGACGTTCTCGAACTCCAGGTTGACCTGGAAGTCGAGGTCGAAGGCGCGCTGGGCCTGGCGGATCAGGCCCAGGTAGGAGTTGTTCACGAGAACGTGGATGTACGGAATCCTGTGCTGGGCCCCGACGGCCAACTCCTCGATCAGGAACTGGAAGTCGTAGTCACCGGAGAGCGCGACGACCTGCGCCTCAGGGTCGGCCTTGGCAACGCCCAGCGCGGCCGGGATCGTCCAGCCGAGCGGACCCGCCTGGCCGCAGTTGATCCAGTGGCGCGGCCTGAAGACGTGCAGCATCTGGGCGCCGGCGATCTGGGAGAGGCCGATTGTGGAAACGTACCGGGTCTCGGGGCCGAAGGCCTTGTTCATCTCCTCGTAGACACGCTGCGGCTTGATCGGGATGTCGTCGAAGTGCGTACGGCGCTGGAGGGTCGCCTTCTTCTCCTGCGCGGAGGCCGCCCAGTCCGAACGGTCGGGGAGCCTGCCCGCCGCCTTCAACTCCCTTGCCACCTCGACGAAGAGCTCCAGGGCCGCCTTGGCGTCGGAGGCGATGCCGTAGTCCGGCGCGAAGATCCTGCCGATCTGGGTCGGCTCGACGTCGACGTGGACGAACGTCCGGCCCGCCGTGTAGACGTCCAGCTTGCCGGTGTGGCGGTTGGCCCAGCGGTTGCCGATGCCGAGGACGAAGTCGGACTCCAGGAAGGTGGCGTTGCCGTAGCGGTGCGAGGTCTGCAGGCCCACCATGCCGGCGTTGAGTTCGTGGTCGTCGGGCAGGACGCCCCAGCCCATGAGCGTCGGGACGACCGGTGTGCCGGTCAACTCGGCGAACTCGACGATGAGTTCGGCGGCGTCGGCGTTGATGACACCACCACCGGCGACGATCAGCGGGCGCTCGGACGCATTGAGCAGACCCAGCGCCTTCTCGATCTGCGCGCGGCTCGCGGCCGGCTTGTAGACCGGGAGCGGCTGGTACGTCTCCGGGTCGAATTCGATCTCCGTCAGCTGGACGTCGATCGGCAGGTCGATGAGGACGGGGCCGGGGCGGGCGGAGCGCATGAGGTGGAAGGCCTGCTGGAAGACACCGGGGACCTGGGCCGCCTCCAGGACGGTGACCGCCATCTTCGTCACCGGCCGCGCGATGGAGGCGATGTCGACGGCCTGGAAGTCCTCCTTGTGGATCACGGCGGTCGGGGCCTGGCCCGTGATGCACAGGATCGGGACGGAGTCGCCGGTCGCGGAGTACAGGGCGGTGATCATGTCGGTGCCGGCGGGTCCCGACGTGCCGATGCAGACACCGATGTTGCCCGCCCGGGTGCGGGTGTAGCCCTCGGCCATGTGCGAGGCGCCCTCCACATGGCGGGCGAGGGTGTGGTGGATACCCCCGGAGGCCTTGAGCGCCGCGTAGAAGGGGTTGATCGCCGCGCCGGGGACACCGAACGCGTCCGTGACACCTTCGCGCTTGAGGATCTCAACTGCCGCGCGGGCAGCGGTCATGCGAGCCATCGAGTACTCCTGCTTCGACTGCTTCGGCTGTCGGATGCGTACTCCCGTCGCGCCCCGCGGCGAGCACTTCCGTATTACGGAATAACTTTTCTACTATCTGGAAGCAATGTAAGTGGGTGTGTCCGAGCCGTCAAGACACGAAGGTGGCCAAGAGACGGACAGGCGCAGGCCTCCTGGAGGACGATGAGGCCATGTCCGAGAGCGTGTCGGTGCGCTGTCCGGTCTGCCGGCGCGAGCACCTCTACGCGGCGCCGTCGTACCCGTGCGAGTGCGGCGCGCCGGTCTGCCCGCCGCTGGACGGGCACGGCGCGCCCACGGCCGTCACCCACCAGGTGTGGGAGGAGGCGTGGGTCGCCGTGGAGTGCGCGGTCTGCGGCCGCAAGGCCGAGTGGCCGCAGCCGGAGCTGGGCTGTGTCTGCGGGACGGTCCTGAGGATTCCGGTGACCGGGGGCACCTGCCCCGAGACGGGGCCGGACGGGGACGCCTCCGCTCCCCCGCGTCGTGCCTTCCAGCCGATCACGATCCGCACCGCGCGCGACGCGGTCACCGTCACCGCGCTGTATCTGCGCTGGCTCGGCTACCAGGACATCCGGCGCGCGGACCAGCGTCCGCCGTCCGGCATCGGTCTCGCGGCCCGCGGGCTGCTGGCCCAGGTGGACCCGACCGTACGGCCGGCCTCGCTGCGGGACGTGGAGTGCCTGTGGCTGACGGCCATGACGGAGTCCGCGCACTGTGTGTACTTCTCACTGGCCGGCTACACCACCGAGGCCCGCGCCCGCGCCGACTCCCTCGGCGTCCCGCTGTTCGTCCTGGACCTGACCGGCACGCCACAACCGGTGAACAGCCTGGCCGACGAACTGGGAAACTAGGCCGCCGGGGGTTCGGGCCGACTCGGCGACTGCCGCGCCTGATGAACGGCCGACTGAACCCGGCCGCCCGGGACCTCACCCCCGACCGGGAGCGGCTCGCACCATGCCGTGGATCTCGACGGCGCGCTGCCGGCGCACCGGATGCCCTGACCCCGTGCGCCGCCCCCGGCCCAAAGGGGAAATACGGCCGCCGCCGGCCGCACCCGGCCAGAACCACCGCCAGGCACGCGGCGCGACCTGCCGGACGCAACCACCGAACTCCGCCACACCAGACCCGACCACCGAAGCCGACGTGCGGCCGGTGGTGGCTGCACCCGGCCCAGCCGGATAGGACCACCGCCACGCACCCGGCACCCACCCGGCACACAAGGCACGCGGCGCGACCCGCCGCGTGCGGCCACCGAACTCCGCCACACCAGACCCGACCACCCAAGCCAACATCCGGCCACTGCCGCCGACCACACGCGACCAGAACCACCGCCACGCACCCGGCACGCAAGGCGCGGCGCGACCCGCCGGACACAACCACCGAACTCCGCCACACCGGGCGCAGCCACCGAAGCCGACGTGCGGCCGGTGGTGGTGGCTGCATCCGGCCCAGCCGGACAGGACCACCGCCAGCAGTGCGGCAGCCAAGGCACACCGGTGCCCGACAGTGCGTGGCCGGTGCGCCGCAGACGCGTCGGCGAGGGCGGCGGCGGCCGGCGCGGCGGGCTCACTCCTGCGCGTACGTCTCCCGCAGTTCGACCTTGCGCACCTTCCCGGACACCGTCATCGGGAAGGCGTCGAGGATCCTCAGCCGGCTCGGGATCTTGTAGTGGGCCAGCCGACCCTCGCAGAACCCGCGCAGATCCTCCAGGGTCGGCGGGTGCGCCGGGTCCCGTGGGATGACGCAGGCCAGCACCTCCTCGCCGTAGCGCTCATGAGGAACGCCGACGACCTGGACGTCCGCGATCTTCGGGTGACCGTAGAGGAACTCCTCGATCTCGCGCGGGTAGATGTTCTCGCCACCCCGGATGATCATGTCCTTGATGCGGCCGACGATCTCGACGTAGCCGTCCTCGCGCATCGTCGCCAGGTCACCGGTGTGCATCCAGCGTCCGGCGTCCACGGCCTCCGCCGTCTTCTCGGGCTCGTTCCAGTAGCCGAGCATCACGCTGTAGCCGCGCGTGCACAACTCCCCTGCCCTGCCACGTGGTTGGGTGACCCCGGTCGCCGGGTCGACGACCTTGACCTCGATGTGCGGCAGGACGCGGCCGACCGTGCCGGTCCGGTGCTCGAGGTCGTCGTCCCTGCGGGTCTGCAAGGACACCGGGGACGTCTCGGTCATGCCGTAGCAGATGGACACCTCCGCCATGTGCATCTCGGCGACCACCCGCTTCATCACCTCCACCGGGCAGGGCGAGCCCGCCATGATGCCGGTGCGCAGGGAGGAGAGGTCGTACGTCGCGAAGTCGGGGAGGTTCAACTCGGCGATGAACATGGTCGGAACGCCGTAGAGCGAGGTGCAGCGCTCCTGCTGGACCGCGCGCAGGGTCGCCGCCGGGTCGAAGGACGGGGCCGGGATGACCACGCAGGCGCCGTGCGAGGTCGCCGCCAGGTTGCCCATCACCATGCCGAAGCAGTGGTAGAAGGGCACCGGGACGCAGACCCGGTCCTGCTCGCTGTAGTCGATCAACTCGCCCACGAAGTAACCGTTGTTGAGGATGTTGTGGTGGGAGAGGGTGGCCCCCTTGGGGAAGCCCGTCGTGCCCGAGGTGTACTGGATGTTGATCGGGTCGTCGCAGGACAGTTCCGGGTACGCCGCGTCACGGCCGCCGCGCCCCAGCAACTCCCCCCAGCTCGGGTGGCCGAAGTACACGACCTCCCGCAACTCCCTGCACCTGCCGCGCACTTCGTCGACCATCGCCCGGTAGTCGCTGCTCTTGTGGCTGAGCGAGGCGAACAGCAGGGAGACCCCGGCCTGGTTGAGGACGTACTCGACCTCGTGGGTGCGGTACGCCGGGTTGATGTTCACCATGACCGCGCCGATCCGCGCGGTGGCGTACTGCACGAGCACCCACTCGGGGCAGTTGACCGCCCAGATCCCCACCCGGTCGCCCTTGGCGACCCCGGAGGCGAGCAGCGCGGACGCCAACTCATCGACATCGGCGCCGAATCGGGCGTACGTCCAACGCCGCCCGGACGGCACGTCGACGAGCGCCTCGCGCTCCGGCCAGGTGGCCACGGCCCGGTCCAGGTTGTCGCCGATGGTGTCGCCGAGCAGCTGCGTCGTGCTCACACCGTGCGTGTGCGAGTTCACCGGAAGTCCTCCTCGCGGTACTCGGCGTCCGACCCCGCCGCCGTCGCCTCACGCAGTTCGATCCGCCGGATCTTGCCGGACACCGTCTTGGGCAGCTCCGCGAACTCCAGCCGCCGGATCCGCTTGTACGGCGCCAGCGACTCCCGGGAGTGCTCGAACAGCACCTTGGCGGTGTCGGGACCGGGCTCCCAGCCCTCCGCCAGCACGACGTACGCCTTCGGGACCGCGAGCCGCAGCTCGTCCGGCGCCGGTACGACGGCCGCCTCGGCCACCGCTTCGTGTTCCAGGAGCGCGCTCTCCAGCTCGAAGGGGCTGATCTTGTAGTCGGAGGCCTTGAAGACGTCGTCGCTGCGCCCGATGTAGGTCAGGTACCCCTCTTCGTCCCTCGACGCCACGTCGCCGGTCCGGTAGTAACCGCCCGCCATCGTCTCCGCCGTGCGGTCCGGGTCGCCGTGGTAGCCGGTCATCAGGCCGACCGGCCGGGCCGACAGGTCCAGCGCGATCTCGCCCTCGGCCGCCCCGGGCGCGCCGGACACCGGGTCGAGGAGCTCCACCTTGAAGCCGGGGCTCGGGCGGCCCATGGAACCGGTCTTCAGCACCTGCCCAGGGCTGTTGGAGACCTGGACGGCCGTCTCGGTCTGGCCGAAGCCGTCCCGGATGGTGATGCCCCAGGCCCGTCGGACCTGCTCGATGACCTCGGGGTTCAGCGGCTCGCCCGCGGCCACCACCTCGCGCGGCTTGCGGCGCAACTGGGTCAGGTCGGCCTGGATGAGCATGCGCCACACGGTCGGCGGTGCGCAGAAGGTCGTGACCCCCGCCCGGTCCATCTCGGACATCAGACGGCCCGCGTCGAACCGCGTGTAGTTGTGGATGAAGACGGTCGCCTCCGCGTTCCACGGCGCGAACAGGTTGGACCAGGCGTGCTTGGCCCAGCCCGGCGAGGAGATGTTCAGATGCACGTCGCCGGGCTCGAGGCCGATCCAGTACATGGTCGCCAGGTGCCCGATCGGGTACGAGGTGTGCGTGTGCTCGACGAGCTTGGGGCGGGCCGTCGTACCGGAGGTGAAGTACAGCATCAGCGGGTCGTCGGCGAGGGTCGGGCCGTCGGGGAGGAACTCCTCGGAGGCGGTGTACGCGTCCTCGTACGGCTGCCAGCCCTCCGGTACGCCGCCGACGGCGGTGCGCGTGTAGTCGCCGGACACCTCGTCGAACTTGCCGGTGTCCTCGGCCCGCACCAGCACGTGTCGCACCCGGCCGCGCTCGACGCGGTCGCGCAGGTCGGCGGGGCCGAGCAGCGGGGTCGCCGGGATGACGACGGCGCGCAGCTTCATGGCCGCGAGGGCCGTCTCCCACAGCTCTGCCTGGTTGCCCAGCATGACGAGGATCCGGTCCTCGGCCTCCACCCCGCGCTCGCGCAGCAGATTGGCGACCCGGTTGGACCGTTCGGCCATCTCGGCGAAGGAGAGGCGGATCTCACTGCCGTCCTCCTCGACGATGTGCAGGGCCGTGCGGTCGTTGCCCTCGGCGATGACGTCGAACCAGTCGAGCGCCCAGTTGAAGTGCTGCGGGCGGGGCCAGACGAAGCCCTCGTACGCCGTCGCGTAGTCCTCGCGGTGCTGAAGCAGGAAGTCCCGCGCCCCGCGGAAGTCCTCCGTAGCCGTCATCTTGCGTCCTCCTTGGTGCCGGACCATTGCCGGGCGGCTCTCTGCCATCGTGTAATCCGTGATGCAGGTCTCACTACCCCCGAACGGGGGTGTGTGCCGCAGTGAAGGGGCGAGCGGGTGTCAGTGAACGCGGGCGGAGCGGTGGAGATCCGGCGTGCACTCGTGCGGCTGCGGCGCACGACGGGGCTTCCGGTCGCCTTCGGCGGTCTGGTCGAGCCCGACCGGTCACGGATCCGGATCAGCGAACTGAGCGGCACGGCCACCACCTCGCTCCTCGCGCTCGCGGTGACCTCGGGCAACGGACTCGGCGGCAAGGCGGTCGCGCTGGCCCGCCCGTGCGCCGTGGCGGACTACTCCATGTCCCGCCAGATCAGCCATGAGTACGACGCCGCCGTCGCCGCCGAGGGGCTGCGCTCGGTGCTGGCCGTGCCGGTGGTCGTACGGCGCCGGGTGCGGGGTGTCCTGTACGGCGCTCTGCGGGACGCCCGGCCGCTCGGCGACCGCACGCTGACGGCGGCGGTGGACGCGGCGCGGGACGTGGAGCAGGCGCTGGTCGTCGACGACGAGGCGCGGGACGTGCTGGTGGCGGCGCGGGCCGAGCCGCGGCGCGACGACACCTCCACGTGGGAGCAGGTCCGGGAGGCGCACGCGGCGCTGCGGGCGCTGGCCCCGCGGATCGGCGACCCGGCGCTGCGGGCCGACCTGCTCGACGCCTGTGCGCTCCTGACCCCGGATGCCGCGACCGCGAAAGGCATCGCTCTGGCACCGCGCGAGCTGGACGTCCTGGCCTGCGTGGCGGCCGGGGCGACGAACGCCGCGACGGCGGACAGGCTGGGCGTGCGAGCCGAGACGGTCAAGGCGTACCTGCGGTCGGCCATGCGGAAACTCGGGGCCAGGACCCGTGGAGAGGCGGTGGTCGCCGCACGCCGGGCGGGACTGCTCCCGTGACAACCCGGCTCCTCCCGTAACATTCGTAGACATCTCATTCATTCACGGGTGCTTTGAATTTTCTCATGCGGAACCGTTGTTATTTCCCTCACCACCTCTTCCCGCCGAATTTCAAAGCACCTTGCCTAATATTGGCCAGGACACGACCCAGGGAGGGGAGCGGTGACCGTGCCACGCGACTTCCAGGAGCCTGCGAGATGCCGCCCTGACCTGGTCATCGGCCGGGACGAGCTGTTCGGCCAGGCCCGTGAGCAGCTGGCCCGCGGCGGCAGCGTGCTCCTGCACGGCCCGGCCGGAATAGGAAAGTCGACCGTCCTGCGGGCCCTGGCCGCGGAATACGGCGAAGCGGCCCACACCGTGTTGCGCTGCTCGGCCACCGAGTCGGAATCCCACCTCCCCTTCCTGGCCCTGGCCGACCTCTTCGGTCTGGTCCTCGACGACGTCTCCGACAAGCTGCCCGCCGCCCAGCGCACCGCGCTCGAGTCGGCGCTGACCGGACGCGGCGAGTCCACCCTCCAGCGCGACGGCCTCGCCCTGCGCCTGGCCGTGCTGTCGGCGCTGCGCGCCCTCGCCGCCGAGGGGCCGGTCCTGGTCGTCGCCGACGACGTCCAGTGGCTGGATCCCGCGAGCCTGGAGCTGCTGGGCTTCGCCGCCCGGCGGCTCGGCGACATCCCGGTGCGGATGCTGTGCGCGGTCCGGACCGACGGTCCCGAGTACGACCGCCATCTACGCGCGTTGCCCCCGGACGCTCTCGCCGTCCGCTTCAACCCGCTCACCCGCGCCCAGGTGGCCGCGCTGCTCGACCACCGCGGCTACACCGGCCTGCAGCGCTCCACCGTCCGGGACATCCACCGCACCAGCGGCGGCAACCCGTTCTACGCCCTGGAACTCGGCCGGGCGCTCTCCGAGAACCCGACCCCGCCCCGCCCCGGTGAGCCGCTGCCGGTGCCCACCTCGCTGCGGGCCCTGGTGCTCAGCCGCCTGGAGATGCTGTCCGAGGAGGCCCGCCGCACCCTCCTGGTGGCGAGCGCGGGCGCCCGCCCCACCCCGGCCCTGCTGCACGCGGCCGGCCGCAGGGACGCCGAGGCGGAGATGGCCCAGGCGGCCGCACTGGGCCTGCTCGCGACGGAGGCCGAGGGTCCCGCCGTACGCTTCGCGCATCCGCTGATCTCGGCCGCGCTGTACGCGGAGGCGCCCGCGCAGGACCGGCGGGACGCGCACCGGGCGCTGTCCACGGCCGCCTCCGACCCGATCGAGCGGGCCCGCCATCTCGCCCTCGCGACCATAGGCACCGACCCGGAGGTGGCCGCCCGGCTCGCCGAGGCCGCGGCCCTGGCCCGGGACCGGGGCGCACCCTCGATGGCCGCCTCCCTCGGGCTGCTGTCGGCCCGGCACACCCCGGCCGACAGTGTGCCCGCTCCTGACGTACGGCGGCTCGCGGCGGCCGAGGACGCGATCACGGCCGGTGAGCTGGACCTCGCCCGGGACATCGCCCGGGACGTGCTCACCCGGGCCACCGTGCCCGCGGACCGGGTGCGGGCCTGGATCATCGTGATCGACACCGCCGGTCACGCCATGACGGAGGTCGACGCGGTCTTCCCGCAGGCGCTGGCCGACGCGGGCGACGACCCCGAACTGCTCGCCCTGATCCGCTACCAGCTGGCCTGGCGGGCCCTGCTCGTCGAGGGCGACTTCGACGAGGCCCGCGGGGAGGCCGCGCACTCGGCGGCCCTGGCCGCGCGGGCGGGCGACCGTTACAACGAACTGATGGCGCTGTCCTTCCAGGCCCAGCTGGAGACCCTCATGGGCCATCCGGACGCCCCCGCGACCATCAAGCGCGCCCTGAAGGAGCCCCAGGACCCGCGGGTGGCCTGCCATCACAACGGCGCCGGGTACTCCCGCTTCCGCTGGCTGATCATGAGCGACCAGCTGCCCGAGGCCCGCGCGACGGTCACCGCGCTGCTGCGCGAGGTGCGGCGGCGCGGTTCGGTCGAGAGCGAGGTGCACTTCCTGCGCGGGGTGGCCGAGACCGAACTGCGCTCAGGACACTGCGGGCGGGCCCTCGACCTGGCCCGGGAGAGCCTGATGATGGCCCGGGACACCGGGATCGGCGAGGTGGCCTCGGCCGTGCTCGCCTCCATCGCGGAGGCCTCGGGCGGCAGTGTCGAGCGGGCGCTCGAACTGGCCCGGGAGGCGGTCGATCACGCCGAGGAGAACGGCGACCAGATGTACGAGTCCCGGGGCCTGGCCGTCCTCGGGTACGCGCAGCTCGTCGCCGGGGACGCGCAGGGCGCGGTCCGTTCACTGCGCCGGGTGCGCGAGCTGGAGCACGGGCTCGGCATCACGGACCCGGCGCGCGGCCGCTGGCAGGGCGACCTCGCCGAGGCCCTCGTACGCATCGGGGAGACCGGCGAGGCGCAGGACGTCATCGACGTGACGCGGGTGAACGCGCTCCGGCTGGGCCGGGAGAGCGTGCTCGCCGTACTGGACCGGGCCGAGGCACTGGTGCGGGCGGCGCGCGGTGAACACGAGGCGGCGCTGGTCCAGTTGACGTCGGTGCAGGATCGTCTCGCCAAGCTGGGCTACGGCCTGGAGGAGGCGCGCGCCGCCTTCGTCCTGGCCCAGCTGCGCACCCGGCGGCCGGGGCCGACGTCGTACGACGAGGCGGCCCGGCTCTTCAGGCGCTGCCGGGCGCTGCCCTGGCTGCGCCAGGTGGAGGCGGCCGCACTGGCCCGGCCGGAGGAGCCGGAGCCCACGCCCACCGCTGCGCCGGACGGCCTGGAGGGGCTCCAGGGGCTCGAAGGGCTGGCCGCGATGGAGCGTCAGGTGGCCGCGCTCGTCATGGAGGGCGCCACCAACCGGGAGATAGCCGCGCGGTTGTTCATCAGCGTGAAGACGGTCGAGGCGACCCTCACCCGGGTCTACCGCAAGCTCGGGATCCGCTCCCGGGTGGACATCGTCCGGCTGGCGGCGGGGCGCCGCCCGTAGCCGACGGGCCGTCAGGAACGCTCTCCTCAGGGCTGACCGAGGGTTTTCCCTGCCCAACTCCCCTAGGGGGTTCCCTCATTGGGAGGGGGAACTTCCACGTTCTAGCTTATGAACGTGCCGCTCGCCCGGGCATACGGGGGTCGGTCCCGCGACCCCCGTGTACACCCCCACACCCGCGCGACCCCCCACCGGCAACCCTGAGGAGACTCACTGATGTTCGGGCTCACTCGTGCGAAGAAGGCCACCGGCGTCGCCCTGGCGACCGCCGCTGCCGCCGCCACCGCGTTGCTCGGCGCCCCCACCGCCGTCGCCGCTCCCCAGCCCATCGTCGGCGGTACGACGACGACCACGACCTCGTACCCGTTCATGATGCAGATCACGGACGCCTCGCAGAACCAGTTCTGCGGCGGCACCCTGGTCTCCGCGACCAAGGTCGTCACCGCGGCCCACTGCATGGTCGGTGAGACCACGAGCAGCGTGAGAGTCGTCGGCGGCCGCACCTACCTCAACGGCACCAACGGCACGGTCAGCCGGGTCAGCAAGATCTGGATCAACCCGGACTACACGGACGCCACCAACGGCGACGACGTGGCCGTGCTGACGCTGTCGACGTCGATGCCGTACACCACGGCGTCCTACGTCTCCTCGTCGCAGACCAGCGTGTACGCGGCCGGCACCACGGCCCGCATCGTCGGCTGGGGCACCACCTCGGAGAGCGGCAGCTCCTCCAACCAGCTGCGGACCGCGACCGTGCCGATCGTGTCCAACTCCAGCTGTGCCAGTTCCTACGGCTCCGACTTCGTCGCGAGCGACATGGTTTGCGCCGGATACACATCCGGCGGCGTAGACACCTGCCAGGGCGACAGCGGCGGTCCCCTGCTCATCGGGGGCGTCCTGGCAGGTATCACTTCCTGGGGAGAGGGGTGCGCTGAGGCCGGTTACCCGGGTGTCTACACCCGGCTGACCACCTTCTCCAGCCTCGTGACCGCGCAGGTCAACTCGTAGGTCCCCAGAGGTTCTCCTGAGCATCCCTCAGGTGAGAAGCCGGGGGCGTTGCGGGCCACCACGAGCGGCCCGCAGCGCCCCCTGTCCATGGGTGCGATCCGTGTTTGAATGACCGCCATGGTGTCAACGGACCGTGTCCTCACCTTCGCCGCGATGTCCCTGCTGGTCATCGTCATCCCCGGGCCCAGTGTGCTGTTCGTCATCGGCCGGGCCCTCGCGCACGGCAGGCGTACGGCGGTGGCGACGGCGATCGGCAACGTCTTCGGTTCCTATCTGCTCGTCGTGGCGGTCGCGGTCGGGATCGGTTCCCTGGTGGAGCGGTCGGTGGCCGTCTATCTGGCGGTGAAGCTGGCGGGCGCCGCGTATCTGGTCTTCCTCGGGGTGCAGGCCTTCCGCCACCGGGGCGAGCTGAAGGCGTCGGCGATCACCTCCCGGCCCGCGGGGCCGGCGCGGGGCGATCTGCGGACCGTGCTCGACGGTGCCCTCGTCGGTGTCACCAACCCGAAGGGCATCGTCTTCTTCGCCGCCGTGCTCCCCCAGTTCGTGGACCACTCGGCGGGCAGCGTCCCCGTCCAGATGCTCCTCCTCGGCCTGGTCCCGATCACCATCGGCTTGGTCACGGACACCCTGTGGGGCCTGACCGCGTCGGCCGCCCGCACCTGGTTCGCCCGCTCCGACCGCCGGCTCTCGATGATCGGCGGCGCGGGCGGGTTCACGATGATCGGGCTGGGGCTGACGGTGGCGGTGACGGGGCGGGCGGACTGACGGCGGTTCTCTGAGTCGTCACTTCTCCACGACCGTCCCGAATCGGATGTCGTACGGCGTCCCCGGGTGCAGCGTGGCGAGCATCCGTTGCCCCTCGGCGGTGACGTCCTTCTGCTGGGCCTTGGTGAGCCGGTCGAAGGGCTGGACGACGAGCGCGTCCTGGGTGAGCTTCCAGACGCCCGCGAGGAAGCCGTCGACGAGGAACGTGCAGTAGGCCTGGTTGCCCTGCCAGCTGCGGCCCCAGTACTCCTTGGGCACCACGCGGGTGCGGTCGGCGTGGGAGAGCAGCAGGTTGTCGAACTCCGGCAGGAAACGCGGCGGGGCGGGCGTGCCCTCGGCGGGACGGGACGCTTCGGGGAGGTCGAAGAGTTCGACGCCGTTCTCGTCGCGGAAGATGCGCAGCCGGGGTCGGAGCCGCTCGAAGGCGTCGCGCAGGCGGGTGAGTCCGGCCCAGGTCTGCATGTCGTTGACGGAGGCGGGGCCGAAGGCGGCGAGGTAGCGCAGGACGGTGGCGTCGGGGGTGGGGCCGGTGGGTGCCGGTTCAGTGCGGGTGGGTTGGGTGGGCGTGGGTTCCGTGCGGGTGGGTCCGGTGGGACGGCCGAGCCAGTGCTCTGCCGTGGTGAGCGCGACCTGGCCACTTCTCCCCCAGAGTCCGCGCGGGGTGACCTGGACGAGGGGGAGCTTGCAGCGGGCGGCGATGGCGAGGGCCTGCGGGTCGGCGTCCGGCCATTCGGCGAGGAGTGCCTCGCGCAGCTGCTTCATGGTGCGCGGCTCGGTCTCGACGAGTTCCCGGGCGAGGACAGTGAGGCGGTCGAGGTCGACGCCCTGAAGTCCCTTGCGGAAGTTGATGAGTTCGCGGTCGCGGGCGGGCTGCACGAGGGGCCGCAGGGTGAGGCAGTCCTCGGCGGTGTGGGTGTGGATGGTCGAGCGCATGGTGACGATCCGGACGACCTCGCGGTCGGCCATCAGCTCCGACAGCCGCTCGGGGGCGAAACCGTCGAGGCGGGCGGCGAGCGCGTAGTACGGCGGCTTGACGTTCTGGGCCTGGAGGCCGAGCAGATGTCCGACGGCGGCCTTCGCGGACAGGCCGGACCGGCGCAGGAGCAGCTGCCGGTCGAGGGTCGCGCGATTGAGGGCGCGGGGGCTGAGCACGGGAGCCGACGTGGTCGTCTTGGTCATACCGGACACGCTAGAGGCGCTTGCGGACACGTCCTGTCCGCAACTCTCACCGAGACTCGGTGACGTCTCCCCCTACGATGTCATTTGCCCCGTATACCCTGCTCCGTGATCACGCCGACATCGGCTCGACCCGAGAGCGAGAGGCAGCCACGATGTCCGAGCGACGCGCCCGCCCCGCCGCGAACGGCTCCACCGCCAAGGGTTCCGCCGCCAAGGGTCCCAGAAAGTCCGCCTGGCGCCGCGCCCTGACCCCGCCTTCCGCCCCGCCCCGGGCTCCGGCGCCCGACGCCGAACCACCCGCCCCCGAGACGGCCGAGCCGCCGAGCATCGTCCAGGCGGCTCTGTACCGCGACGGTGTGCGCGTCTCCTCGCCCGCGACGCTCGCGGACACCTTCCGTGAACTGCGCGAACAGCCGTCCGGAATGGCCTGGATCGGCCTGGCTCGCCCCACGGAGAGCGAACTCCTGTCCCTGGCCGCGGAGTTCGACCTGCACCCACTGTCCGTCGAGGACGCGCTGGAGGCCCACCAGCGCCCGAAGCTGGAGCGCTACGGCGACACGCTCTTCGTGGTGCTCCGCGCGGCCCGCTACCTGGACGCCCCCGAGGAGGTCGACTTCGGCGAGCTGCACGTGTTCGTGGGCCCGGACTTCGTGATCACGGTCCGGCACGGGGCGGCCCCTGACCTCTCGGCGGTCCGCCATCGCATGGAGGAGGCACCGGAACTGCTGAGCCTGGGCCCCGAGGCCGTCCTCTACGCCATCCTGGACACGGTGGTCGACGGCTACGCGCCGGTCGTCTCGGGCGTCCAGAACGACATCGACGAGATCGAGACGGAGGTCTTCCGCGGCGACCCGGAGGTCTCCCGCCGTATCTACGAACTCTCCCGCGAAATGGTCGAGTTCCAGCGCGCCACCCGCCCCCTGGTCGGCATGCTGCACTCCTTGATGGCCGGCTTCGCCAAGTACGGAACGGACGAGGAACTGCAACGCTACCTGCGGGACGTCGCGGACCACGTCACCCACACCAGCGAACGAGTCGACGGCTTCCGCCAGGCCCTCACCGACATCCTCACGGTCAACGCGACCCTCGTCACCCAGCAACAGAACGCGGAGATGCGGGCGTTGGCGGAGGCGGGGTTCGAACAGAACGAGGAGATCAAGAAGATCTCGGCCTGGGCAGCGATCCTCTTTGCTCCGACGCTCGTTGGAACCATCTACGGCATGAACTTCGAGGACATGCCCGAGTTGGGTTGGAGCTTCGGATACCCCTTTGCCATCGGCCTGATGGGGGTGGTTTGTGTCAGTTTGTACGTAATTTTCAAGCGGCGGGACTGGCTCTGACTACCTCTTGTCGAGCCCAGTTCTTCTGTGGTCTTTGCTCTCGCATCGGCCAACGACAGGGCGGGAAGCACCCCTGGGGAGTCCCTGGGGAGAAATGATGTGGGTGATCTCCTCGTCCTACCTCCGAAGAGCCCCTGACCAGGTCTTTAGCGCATTGGCATCCGCTGGGGAGAATCCGGGGAGAAACGAATGGCAGCCCGCTGCCTTGGTTTCTCGGCAACTGGCCCGCATGGCTTCCTGTTCGGCACCCCCGCGCGACGTCGCCGCCGCTGCAGCCACATCACAGACAGTGAGAATTTTCGGCTGCCCCTGTTCGCCGACGATCCTGTGTAGTCCACATGCGATGACGGCCAGCCTGTACTGCTGTAGGTCTTTTCCATCGGAAGGTACGGTGGCGGCCGCTTCCTGCGACTGAGAGTCCGTCCGTTCCCGCACCGCCCGTTGCCGGGCATCAGTGCACACAACACGCACCGACAAAAGAGCAGGTCGAGCCCTTCGCGGGCTGGTGCGAGGATGGCAACACACTCCATGTGATGCGCCATCGGAAAGGTATCGGCCTGGAAGGATCCCAGAAGAGTACTGGTCAGAGCCGGTTTTTGGGCTCATCGTCCTTCGTGCAGACACCCAGAGCGTCAAGGCCGACGTCCTGCTCAGGGCTGAGCATGACTGCGGCAACCAGCTCACCCGGGGATCCGCCCCTGCTCGCTCCGGACTCTAGCTCACGCACCATGACCCTCGAACTGTCTCCGGTCGCCATAATGGAGTCATGCCCTCCAGCCCACAGCACCCCGCACCCACCCCGACGGACGTCTCGGGCCCGGTAGCCGAGGACCTCGCGCTGTACCGGGAGAAGTTCCGCCGCCGTCTGCCGGAGTCGCTGGACGAGCTGCACGGCCCGACCCAGGGGGTTGTGGATCTGCCGCTGCACATGGCCTGGTCCGGGATGACCTCATACGATCTGGGCAAGCCGCGCCAGCGTATGGGCCTGTACCGCACCGTCCTGCACGAGGGCCTACACGACGACCTGCCCCGCTACCTCGACCGGGACCTGCTCCTCCAGCTGTGGCCAGTGCTGCGCACCCTCGTCGGCCGCACTGTGCGCGCCGTATGGGAAGACGCCTTCCCCCAGCTCGCCTCCCGCACCCGGGCAGCCGCGTGACGGACATGCCGGAGCTGCACACTCGGCTCCTGGCGGATGTGATCGCGCTCGGTTCCCCGTATCCACTGGTTCTCACCGGTGGATACGCCGTGCGGGCACACCGCCTCGTGAACCGCCCCAGCCAGGACCTCGACGTCGCCACCGAGAACCCGGCGCCCATGGCCGACATCGCCGCCACGCTCCGCGCCGGCCTGGAAGCCCGCGGCTGGAAGGTTCACGCGCTGGAGACCGCCCCGCTGTCCGCCCGCTTCACCGTGACCGACCCGGCCACCGGGCAGGAATGCGAAGTCGACATCCTCAAGGAGATCTTCTGGCGGCCGGTCGCCCAGAGCCCGTACGGGCCCGTCCTCGCGGAGGAGGACGTGATCGGGACCAAGGTCCGCGCCCTCGCCGACCGCGGAGCGCCCCGCGATCTGATCGACGTGTTCGCAGCCTCCCGCCGCTGGACCAATGCCGAGCTCGAAGAGTTCGGCCGCCGCCAGGCCCGCGGCCGCTTCTAGGGCGAGGATCTGCAGGCGAACCTCACAGGCGCCGAGTGGACCGACGACGAAGCCTTCACGGCCTACGGTCTCGACGATGCCACCATCGCCGCTCTCCGCACGTGGGCCGTGGAGTGGGCCGACGACCTCGCAACCCGCCTCCTCGAAACATCCGATGACCCGGACATCGACTGATCACGTCCGCTCGGAACCGGATCTCCAAGCTGCCGGCGATGCCGACCAGGACAGGAGCCAGGAAACCGGTAGGTAGGAAGGAGGTCAGCAACCGGGCGAAGGGCGGAATCCCAGTACCATCGCGATGCGGTGTAGGCCGCCCAGCGGCCTGGAGCGTTGCGGCCCGCCGGTGCCTGGTTCATTGTCACCACCGACGGTGCCCGCGCGCCATGTGACCGGCGCCAGGAGGCCGGCCACGGCCGGACCGTCGGACAGCGGCTGGAAGATCATCCACAGCGCACGGGTGCGCTCGTCACCCGCAGCAAGCACCTCTTGCCCGCCACGGTCCAAATCGGTGCGGACGGAGCCGCCATACGTCCGCGGTCACCGGAACAGGCCAGGCCAGCGCTACCGACGCCCGCTTTCCGGCCCGCGCTCGACCGGCAACCTCAGCCCTGTATGGGCCGCCACACCGGGTGAGTCCGGCCTGCCGGCGAGGAGCCCTGCGGCTCGCGACCTGACCGCGACCACCGGCGGCTACACCTTCACGAACAGCTCGCTGCGCTATCTCAACAGCCCCCCGTCGGCTCCCCCTACAGCGCCCACTCCTCCGCCCCCGCCAACACCGGCCAGACAGGCCCCGGTTGACGTAGTCCTGGCTGCCGGCGGTGGGCACTTCACGATCACCGACGCCGGCAAGGACATCTGGGGTGCCGGCGGACAGCACGAAGACGAGTACGGCACCGTCTTCCGCGACGGGGCAGCTGTCGACGGTACGTCGGTGACCGCCCGGGTCGACAAGCTGGACAACACCAACGGCTGGGCCAAGGCCGGCGTCGTCCTGCGCAACGACCTCACGGACGACGGCTCCTCCGCCGGATACGCGGCTGTGGTGGTGACCCCGGACAACGGCGTCGGCTTCCAGCGGGACCGCAACGCCGACGGCTACCTCGACCAGCTCACGTCCACCGCTGCCACCGTCAAGGCACCGGTCTGGTTGCCGCGCTGGGCGCCCATCCCGTCATCACCGGGGCGCAGAAGGCCACCGGTTGGACCGTGCAGGACTCGGCCAAGAACATCTGGAAGGCTGACGTCGGCACTGGCTTCGACACACGCCAGCTGTACGTCGACGGCACCCTGGCCACCAGGGCCCGCGCCGCGGTCAACCGCTCCCACGATGGCCCAGCCCTCGTGGGCCAACAACACGTTCGGCTACGACAACGTCTTCCGCAACACCGGCAGTTGGGGCCATGAGAACAGCAGCGCGACCAACAACACCGGCGCCCTGACCCTGAGGCGGTGGTCAGCGGACGGTACCGGGGCTGGATACCGGAGTTGTTCATGACCGTCTCGGCAGCTGACGGCCAGTTGCCGTCACTGACGACGACGGTGCCGCTGACCACGTCACCGCGGCCGTTGGTGTTGGTGATGTTCGCGGAACTGTTGTTCGTCCAGTTGTCGGTCGCCGATGTCCTTGGTGCCCCAGCCGTAGCCGATGGTTATGCCGGAGTAGGGCAGGTTGTACACCTCGTTGTGCGAGACGCTCGCGCCGTTCACGTAGGTGACGAGGATGGGGTCACGATCTCCGCAACGAGCTCCGTGTGCCAGTGCTGTGATCGACAGGATCGATGTCGGCGCCGACGTAGAACACGGCGAGCAGGAGCGCGAGTACGCCCGTGACGACGCCGTTGGCGATCCACAGAGGTTTGGCGCGCAGGACGCGGAAGGGGGGAATGCCACTCATGACGTACGTTGCTCTCGCTCGGTTGACGCGGAGCGCTTCGCCGGGGGCTGCCAGCCACCGGTGACTTCCTTGACGGGCTTGTGGGGGAAACGGCGTTGGGCGTACTCCTGCGCGTGAGAGCCCGGCAGGACGTACAGGGTTTCCTTCTTGTCCTGGAGCGGTCGCAGCACGGTGTCCATGAACGTCTTGCGGTCGTCCAGGTAGGGGCCCAGGACGTCCTCGCCGGCGGGGCACACGGCAAGGCAGTAGCCGGACTTGTAGCCGGGGGGCGAGCTCAGGCTCTGCCACATGGAGGCGCTCTCCGAATCGCTGACCCTGGAGCGGTAGTCGGCGGCGTCCTCGCTGTCGGCCACGGTCTGCGCCCAGTCGGTGAACCCGCTCATGAACTCGCGGTAGTTGTGGGTGGTGCAGGCCAGCGCGTCGAAGGCCCCGTCCTTGGCGATGGCGCCGACCGGGCAGGCGGCGGCGCACAACTTGCAGTCGATACAGGGGTTGTAGTCCAGCGCCTGCCCGTACTCGCTCACCTCCGCGTCCACCAGCACGGTGACCAGCAGGACGAAGCTGCCGAACTTCGGGTGGATGACGTTGCGGTGCAGACCCATCACGCCGAGCCCGGCGGCCACCGCGACCGTCTTGTGCGCCACCACCCAGATCCGCTCACGGGGGAAGCGGTCCATCTCCTGGGGGAAGCCGACCGATGGATTGAGTGCGCGGTAGCCGGCGTCCTGGAGCGCCTGGGTGACGCTGCGCGCGGCATGGTTGGCCTGTTCGTCGGTCTGGTGGAACTCCTGGTTGGCCACGCTGCGGGCCGGGGAGCGGCAGTTGTCGCGGTTCATCCGGACCGCCATCGCGATCAGGGTGCGGGTGCCGGGCAGCGCGGACCGCGCGTACTCGCGCTCGCCGGCCAGGTCGGGGTGGTCCAGGCTCACCGCGGCCGCGTCGTCCGCGCCGGCCGCCAGGCACAGTTCGCGCAGCCAGGCCGCGTCGATCACCTCCGGTGGGCGCACCGCGTCACCGGCTCTGCGTCGAGCGAGTACGGCCTGTACCGACGGGTGGGCGGCCAGCTTCGCCGGAAGCCTGGGACTCGGCAGTTGTCCCTCGGCGTCGCGCGCGGCAGTCATCCGTGCTCCTAGTGCTCGGGCCCGGAACTCGCCCGCCTACGACGAGAAACCGATCAGTTTCAACACAGTAAACTGATCGGTTTTCACATGCAAGCCCTGATCCGATGGGCAACATCGAGCCCAACGTGCCGATCACGCTGTTCGCCCCGATCTTCGGACTCTCCATGGACGGCGAGGTGTTCCTGGTGTCCCGGATGCGGGAGCAGTACGACCAGCTGGGCGACAGCACCGAAGCCGTGGCGACCGTGCTCGGGCCCATCGGCCGCCTGGCCATGAGCGCCGCGGTGCTGATGTGCGTGCCGCTCGCGGCGATCGGGATGAGCGGTGTGCTGACCATCCAGTTGTTCGGCGTCGGCATGGTGTTCGCGGCCCTCACGGACGTACTGGTGGCACTTCGGGGATCGACCCGAAGAACGGTCGCCACTCTGGGCATTGGCCCGCCAGACCAGGTGCCGCCGACCCTGCCGCCGGATCGTCGTGGAGCACTCCCGTACCGAAGTTCGAGCAGCGGCGCCCCCTGCACCGCCACAACGGACGCCGCGAGAGCCACGCCGAGATGAGACGGACCTCGCCCCGGCTCCGACCGCATCGCCAAGCACGCACTCCGCCACTCCGAGCGCGACCTCTTCCTCCACCGGCCTTGCGGCCCTTCTCGGCCCCCTCTTCCGCGGCAACCGGATCAGCGGAGCCCGGCACCCGACGCGGGTCCCTCGCCGAGCTCGGCCGCTCCGACGCCAACGGCCACGCAAACCCCAGGACCTGCTACCGGTCGCTGCCCACGTATCCCCCCCCCGGCCAACGGACCACCGGCTCATCACCCCGCCCACAGCCCCCCAGTCACCCCGGGAAACCGGCCACCCCTGCGCCATCAGCGATCTCGCGGCCCCCGAGGACAGGAGCGCAGGGCGATTCGCCGCCGAGTCGTGGAACATGAAGGGAAGCCGCCTCGAACTGGCGACCTCGTCTTCGGTGGTGTCGTGAGCGTGGACACGGCCGCCGGACCAAGCGGGTATTCACGTTCTCCGCGGCCGGTGTCACGATCCGCGACCTGAAGACGGCCGTACCCATGGGCCCGCAGATCCAGCACATCGACGGAGCGCCCGGCTCGACGTCCACGCCGCGAGGCGACCGCATCACCATGTACGTCGAGAGCCTGGCGGGCACCCTCTCCGGCGCCGACGGGGATGCACGGATACGGAACGACACTCTGAAGGCGGCCCCACGCAACGGGTTCCTTCGATGAGCTTGCGCTGGGAAACCGATCGGTTTACTGTGATGGAAACCGATCGGTTCCCTATGTTTGTGGAGGCAGTCATGACCGCTTTGAAGGGCGCAAACGTCTTCGTCACCGGCGGCAGCCGGGGCATCGGCAAGGCGCTGGTGGAAGAGCTGTACGTGCGCGGTGCCGCCAAGGTCTACGCCACGGCCCGCGACCCGCGCACCGTGACGCATCCCGACGCGGTCCCGGTGACGCTGGAGGTCACCGACCCGGCGTCCGTGGCGGCGGCCGCCGCACAGGCCGACGACGTCACCGTACTGATCAACAACGCCGGTGCCGCGGTCGGCGCCTCCTTCCTCGACTCACCGGTCGACGACGTACGCCGGGAGTTCGAGACCAACTTCTACGGCCCGCTGCTTCTCGCCCGAGCCTTCGTGCCGGTCATCGAGCACAACGGCGGCGGCCACATCCTCAACGTGCACTCCGTGCTCTCCTGGCTGGCCCTCGGCAACTCCTACAGCGCCTCCAAGGCCGCCCTGTGGTCGCAGACCAACTCCCTGCGCCTGGAGCTTCAGCAGCGCGGCATCTCCGTCACCGGACTGCACATGGGATACGTGGACACGGACCTGGCGGCCGGCGTCGACGCGCCCAAGTCCGACC
Organism: Streptomyces canus; assembly: GCF_030816965.1. NCBI lineage: Bacteria > Bacillati > Actinomycetota > Actinomycetes > Kitasatosporales > Streptomycetaceae > Streptomyces > Streptomyces canus. Next base: position 7,984,545 of record NZ_JAUSYQ010000002.1, on the reverse strand, counting down.
CGCGCGACATCGCGGCACTCGCCCTCGACGGCATCGAGACGGGCGCGTACGAAGTCCTCGGCGACGACCTCACGCGGCAGGTCAAGGCGGGCCTGGCCGGAGACCTGGCCGGGCTGTACGCCCAGCTGGCCAAGTAGGGCCAGGAGACACAGGCAGATGCCCGGCCAGGAACCGCGTCCCACGATCCACATCCCTGGGACCACCAGCCACACCATCACCCCACGCGCAGGACACAGCCGCGAGGGAACGCTGCGCTACCTCAAGGCGGGCCGCGGTGCCCCCTGGTCCTGCTGCACACCGTGCGCACCCAGGCCGAGCACTTCCGCCACCTCATCCCGCTGATCTCCGACCAGTACACCGTGTACGCCCTCGACCTGCCGGGGATGGGCTACTCCGAGATCGTGCCCGGGGCGTCGTACGACGAGCCGGCCATGCGCGCGGGCGTCGAGCGGCTCCTCACCCAACTCGACCTCCACCAGGACGTCACGTTGGTCGGGGAGTCCATGGGGGCTGTGCTCGCCCTGAGCACCGCGGCCGATCTGCCGGAGCGTGTCCGGCGCGTCGTAGCGGTCAACACCTACGACTTCCGCGGCGGGATCGCCCGCTCCAGTCTCCTCGCCCGCGTGGTGGTCAGCGGTGTCCTCGCACCCGGAGTGGGCCCGGTGATCGCCGGGGTGGAGCCCAGGCCCGCCCTCCGCGCGATCCTGCAGGGCGGCCTCGGCGACAAGAGCGCACTGCGGGGCGACTACGTGGACGAACTCCTCCAGGTCGGCGGCCGCCCCGGCTACCCGAGCGTGGCGCGGGCCGTGTACCAGGCCCTGCCCAGCCTCATCGCGGCCCGCTCGCGCTATCCCGAGGTCAAGGCCCCCGTGCACTTCGTCTACGGGGAGAAGGACTGGTCCCGGCTCTCGGACCGGGAGGCCAACAAGCAGCTCCTGGCGACCGCCGACTTCACGCAGGTGCCGAAGGCCGGCCACTTCATCGCCCTGGAACGGCCCGACGTGCTGGCCGACTTGCTGAACGCGGTGGCGTGAGCGTCCCGAGACCGCCGTGGTCACCCCCGATCGGGGGTCTCGCGCAGGGGAAGGCCCGATCAACCACCTTCTCGAGGAGACGTCGTGGCAGGCAAAGGAGCAGCACATGACGGAGATCCGGGTCGAGTCCGACGTACCCACGCAGACGCGTGACGGCATGGTCCTGCGCGCGGACGTCTACCGGCCCGGCGGCAGCGGACCGTGGCCGGTCCTGCTGAGCAGGCTGCCGTACCGGAAGCAGACGCCCTTGGCGCTCGCCATCCTCGATCCCCTGGCGGCGGCTCGGCGTGGCTTCATGGTGGTCCTCCAGGACACCCGCGGCCGGTTCGCCTCCGAGGGTGGGTGGGAGCCGTGGACGCACGAGGAGAGCGACGGGTACGACACCGTGCGGTGGGCTGCTGCCCTTCCCGGTGCGAACGGCTCCGTCGGCACGTGCGGCGACCACCGCCTCGAAGCGGGTGCCGGCTCCCAGCTTGCGCATCGCGCTGCGCAGAGGGGACTTGACGGTTTCGGGCAGCAGCGAGGACCTGCGCCCGGCTTCGGCGTTGCTGCAGCACAGCGCCACCTGCGCCAACACGTCGAGTTCCGGGGCGCCAAGGGCGGGCCCGGCACCGAGTGGGAGGCGGACGGCCACGTCGAGTGGGCGACCGCGCAGGTCACCGTCGGGCACCTGCTGGGCCATGCGTGGCAACTCGACGTGGACCTGGCGTAGTTCCTCCAGTGGCCCACCCCGTTGCCCACCGTCGGCAGGGCCCTGCGCGGCGTCCAGCAGGCGCAGGCGGTGGTCGACCTCGTCACGGATGACCACACCAACATCAAACTACGGCAGGTCTCCGAGCAGATCGTTGACTGGGTCCACGACGGCCGGCTGTCCGACGAGATCCGCGCCGCTCTGGAACAGGCACTGGTCACCGCGCGGTCCGGTTCCGGCACAGCCGTGCCGGAACCGCCGCCCTCACCAGGGCCGACAGAGATCACCGACAGGCGCCGGGACGGCGCTTAGCTGCTGCCGGACGATGTCGAGCGGTTCCGGCCTGGTCGCTCTTGATCACGGGTGCTCGGGCTGCTGGTCCGGCGGCACCCCGCCACCTTGCCCGCCGCCCTTTTCTCCCTTGTCCGTGCCGTGGGCACGGTCGTCCTTCGGCCCGGTCTGCCGGGCCTTCAGTTCACCGCTCTGTTGCGGCGTGCTGCCGCCCTTTTGGCTGCGTCGCTGTTCTGGCTGCTGTGGATTGGACATATGAGGACACCTCGCTCACATAGGAGGCCTTCGGACCGCCGAGTTCCCCGGGGAGCCCGACCGAAGCGCGCCTGCATCCAAGTCGGCCCGGGAGGAGGCGCCTCGACAGACGGTTCAGGATCCGTCGTGCAGCACAAGGATGGCGACGTCGTCGGTGCGTTGCCCGGCTGTGCCGGCCTTGCTGAGCAGGTCGTCGATGAGCAGGTCCAGGTCCCGCTCGTCGGCTTGGGCGAGGTGGTGCGCGAGGCGGGTGAAGGAGTCGTCGAGATCGACTCCAGGTGTTTCGACGAGGCCGTCGGTGTAGAAGACCAGCATCAGGCCCGGAGTCAGCGGGATCTCGGTCAGGGGAAAGTCGGCGTCGGGGTCGATTCCCAGGAGTGGTCCGGGCGGGACGACGGCGGGCCGGGTGACCCGACCGGGCAGTCGCAGGAGGGGTGGCGGGTGGCCGGCGCTGGCCAGGCACACGCGTCGGCGGGTGAAGTCGAAGTGGGCGTAGAGGCAGCTGGTGAAGAGCTCGGGGGCCAGGTGGGTGAGGAGCCGGTTGGTTCGGGCGAGGACCTGGTCGGGGGGCGTGCCGAGGGTCGCGTGCGCGTAGACGCCGGTGCGGACCTGGCCCATCAGGGCGGCGGCGGCGACGTTGTGTCCCTGGACGTCGCCGATGACGGCCGCGGCGGCCGTGTCACCGAGACGGATCAGGTCGTAGAAGTCTCCGCCGATGTCCATGCCCTGGGTCGCGGGCAGGTAGCGTGCGGCTACGCGCAGTCCGTCGACCTGGGGAAGGACGCGCGGCAGCAGTGCCTGCTGCAGGCCGTGGGCGAGCTCGTGTTTGGCGTCGTAGAGGCGGGCGCGGTCCAGAGCCTGGGCGATGAGCCCGGCGAGCGACGTCAGGACGGCGCGCTCCTCGGCCGGGAACGCGTGAGGTTGGTCGTAGGACAGGACGCAGCAGCCGACGGGCCTGCCGGAGATGATCAGGGGCAGGAAGGCCCACGCCTGCTTCCCGCTGACCTGCGGAGCCTCCGGGTAGATACGGCGCATCTCTGCCGGGTCGGCGAAGAACGCGGGGATGCCGCTGGCGAGGGCATGCCCGGCCGGGGTGAAGTCGGTGTCGAGAGGCAGTCCGTCGAGGCGCTCGATGACGTGGGGGTCGTAGCCGCGGTGGCCGGTGATCCGCAGTCGTCCGGCCTCGGCGGTGGACAGGACCAGGCCCTGGGCGCCGAAGGCGGGCATGATCTGGTCGGCGATCAGGGCGATGACGTCCTGCACTCCGACGACTTCGGTCAGACCCGCGGCCAGGTGTGTGAGTTGGTACAGCCGGCCCGCGCCGGCCGGTGTGACGGTCCGCGTGGAGCGGCCTGGCGCCGGTGACGGCAGCGCCTGTGCGCCGCTGGGAACGATGCGGACGCTGATGCCGCCGGCGTCCGGGAAGAGATGGAAGTCCAGCCAGCGGTCCGGTGGGCGGCACGCGGTGAACGAGACGGGCTCGCGGCTGATCACCGCGGCTCGGTAACGGTCCTCGTAGGTGGGATCGTCCAGCCAGCGCAACGACTGCCACGGCAGGGTGCCCAGCAGCCGGCCGGCTTCGCAGCCCAGCAGGTCACAGGCGCCGGAACTGAGGTAGGTGAACTGACCCTCGAGGTTCAGCGCGCAGCTTCCGCCGGGCAGGCGCTCCGCGAAGTCGGCGGCGGCCGTCGCCGGGCTCCCGGGCCGGCGCTCGACGGGGACGACACGAGGCCTGTCGTCGCCGGAGGGGGACTTTCCGTGCGCGACGGCTTCCTCCAGCAGCCGGGCCAGACGTCGGCAACTCGACACGATGTGCCCCCGCTCCCGTCCGGTCATGTACGGGGGACGAGTGGCCGGCCACATGAGCAGCAGCGCTCCCCGACGCCGGGCGTCGGCCACCGGCGCGGCGACCAGGGCCAGCGGGTAGGGAAGCACCACCGCGGTGCGCGGATAGGCGCGGACCATCTCCTCCTGGCTGCCCACCCATACGATGCGGTTTTCACGGACCGCGACAGCCACCGGTGCCGGAGCGGCCATCGGGATCCTGGCCCACGGTGCGGCGAATTCGGCCGGCGCTCCGCACAGCACATCCAGACGCAGCAGCCGTTCATCAGGTGTGAGCAGGTACAGGGCGCCGACGGACGCGCCGGTCCGGCGCACCGTCTCCGCGAACACGGCATCCAGATCGTCGTTGTCGACGGCGGCCGGATCACCCACGCTGGTCACGAGGCACCTCCAGCATCGCGGGGAAACTCAGGAACGGCCGGACGGTCCGGTATGCCCCGGGACACGGCATACGCTCACCAGGCCGTGCCGAACGTGCCCCTAAGAGGACGCTACGCCCCCGAAAAGCGGTCGGCACGGCGTCCCACGCGGGCGAATTGGGCCCGCCCTGTCGATCCGTCGCGTGTACCCGGCTCTGGGTCAGACCTACGTGCCTGTGCCAAGATCGCGTGGAATCGTCGCGCGGAGTGGGACGGGAGGTGAGGGACATGCCGGGTGACGAGCTGCTGGGGGGGGTGGAGAGGCCGAGCAGGAGACGGATGTCGAGCGGTCTCGTATCGTCAGCGAACTCGTCGCCGGCATGAGCGGCCTGTCTCCGTCCGAGGCGCCCGGCGCCCTGTGCCGCAACTGCCTCGCGCTGCTCCCGGAAGTGGCGGGGCTGTCCATCTCGATGCCGGCGGACGGCTCGGACAGGGGCGTCGTGCTGTGCGCCAGCGCAGACGTCGCGGCGCGGCTGGCGGAGATCCAGTACACGCTCGGCGAGGGACCGTGCCGGGAGGCGACCCGCCTGCGCGCCCCCGTCTTCGCGACGAACCTGACACGTGCTCCGGACACGCGCCGCTGGCCGCTGTTCAGCGTGCAGGCCACCAAAGCCGGCGTCGAGGCGGTTTTCTCCCTGCCTCTGGCGGGCAACGGAACGCCCCTGGGCACCCTTGACCTGTACCAGAAGACACCGGGTTCGTTGAGTGCCGATCGTCTCCGGACCGCACTGCTGGTCGCCGACGCGGTCACCCTGACCGTCCTCGCCCTTGATCAGGCTTCCCCGGACTTCGAAGGAGTCGTAACGTGGCTGCCAGGAGCGGAATCGGACCGGGAGGAGGTGCATCAGGCCACCGGGATGATCATGATGCAGCTGGGCGTGAGCGCCGAGGAAGCGCTGCTGCGCCTGCGTGCGCGAGCCTTCACCCACGGCCGCACCGCCACGGAAGTGGCCCGGGCGATCATCGAGCGCACCATGGACCTCCGCGATGACTGAGCGGCCGGCACCCGTGCCGGTACCCGTAACCACAGCGCCGGGGAGGCGACCATGAACCGCGAGCGACAGCTGGCGCAGGCTTTCCTCGCCCTGTCGGACACCTACGCCGCGGAGTTCGACCCACTGCACCTCTTCCACAGCCTGGTCCACGCCTGCCACGACCTGCTGGACGTCGACGCGGCCGCCGTCATGATCGCCGACGCGCGAGGCGGCCTGAGGACGATGGCATCGACCGACGAGGACGCCGCCTTCGCAGAACTGCTCCAACTGCAGAACGGCCACGGCCCCTGCATGGACAGCTACCGCATCGGCGAACCGGTGAGCGTCCCCGACATCGCCGCCGAGCGTGAACGCCGGCCGGAACTGGCCACCGTCATGACCGAAGTCGGCTACGACTCCCTACAGGCGATCCCTATGCGTCTGCAGGAGCGACCGCTGGGAGCACTCACACTGCTACGGCGACGCCCCGGCCGCCTGAACGACGACGACGTCCATCTGGCGCAGGCCCTCGCGGACTCTGCCGCGCTGGCCCTGATGCACTGGTCCACCGAGCCCGCCCGGTCCGACGACGTCATCACCCGCGTCCAGAGCGTCATCGCCTCCAAAGCCACCCTGGAGATCGCCAAGGGCATGATCGCCCAGTACGCGGACACCACCATCGCCGACGCCTCGCAACTGCTCACCACCTACGCGAAGCAACGGAGACTCCGCCTCACCGAAACCGTCCAAGCCCTGGTCCACCGCGACATGAACCCGGCCGCCGTCGTCGAGGCAAAGCCCCGGACGTGACGCGCACCTGTGTCAACCCGTGCGGTTGAGTCTGCAACAGCGTGCGCGACCGTCGGCAGCTCGTCCGTCACGGGCCCCGTCGCCTGCAACCGGGTGGCAAGCAGCCCCTGCTTGACGGCTGAGCCGCCGGAGCGGGGCAACCGCCGTCGACGTCTCTTGGCGAGGAGCCCCTCTGACGGCGGACAGCGGGCGTGGCGCGGCAGGTGTCCCTGCGGTCTCGCCGATAGCGTCGCCGACGCCGGTGTCCGGCCGGTTTCCCACCGCTCTGCCAGGGCACTCGCATGCCGCTTCTCCGCTCTACGGCATGGCTCTCGGGGTGCCTCCGGTCCCAAGGCATCCCGTCGAGGAGGACGATGACCGAGCTCTCTGAACGCGCCGGCCAGGCCGAGTCTCCGACCGCCTCCCAGCACTCGCTCGGCCATACGCTGTTGCGCCTGGCCCAGACGACGGATCACAAGGAGATCGGTCGCCTCTACATGGTCACGGCCTTCGGCTTCTTCCTGTTCGCGGGCTTGCTGGCGCTGGCCATGCGGGCCGAACTCGCCCGTCCTGGGCTGCAGTTCGTGAACGAGCACACCTACAACCAGCTCTTCACGATGCACGGCACGATCATGATGCTGCTCTTCGCGACCCCGATGTTCGCGGGGTTCGCCAATGCCGTGATGCCCCTGCAGATCGGGGCGCCGGACGTCGCGTTCCCCCGGCTGAACGCCTTGTCCTACTGGATGTACCTCTTCGGCGGCCTGATGGTCGTGTCGGGCTTCGTGGTGCCCGGCGGCGCCGCCGCGTTCGGCTGGTTCGCGTACGCGCCGCTGAACAGTTCCTACCACTCCCCCGGGGCGGGCGGTGACCTGTGGGTGATGGGTCTGGTCGTGACCGGTGTGTCGACGACACTCGGCGCGGTCAACTTCATCACGACCATCCTGTGTCTGCGGGCTCCCGGGATGACGATGTTCCGGATGCCGATCTTCACCTGGAACATCCTGTTCACGTCGATCCTGGTGCTGCCCGCCTTCCCGGTCCTGACCGCCGCGCTGCTCGCCCTGGAGGCGGACCGGAAGTTCGGCGCCCATGTCTTCGACCCGGCGAACGGGGGCTCCCTGCTGTGGCAGCACCTCTTCTGGTTCTTCGGCCATCCGGAGGTCTACATCGTCGCGCTGCCGTTCTTCGGGATCATCTCCGAGATCCTGCCGGTGTTCTCACGCAAGCCCCTGTGGGGGTATCTGCCGCTGATCGGGGCGACGATCGCGATCACCATGCTGTCGTCGGTGGTGTGGGCACACCACATGTTCGCCACCGGCGCGGTACTGCTGCCGTTCTTCTCCCTGATGTCGTTCCTCATCGCGGTGCCGACCGGAATCAAGTTCTTCGCGTGGATCGGCACGATGGTCAACGGGTCGATCTCGTTCGAGACACCGATGCTGTGGTCGCTGGGATTCCTGGTGTCGTTCCTGCTCGGCGGCCTGAGCGGCGTACTGATCGCTTCCCCGCCGCTCGACTTCCACCTCACCGACTCGTACTTCATCGTGGCCCATCTGCACTACGTCCTGTTCGGCACCGTCGTCTTCGCGATGTTCGCCGGGTTCTACTTCTGGTGGCCCAAGTTCACCGGGAAGACGCTCGACGAGCGGCTCGGCAAACTGCACTTCTGGCTGCTGTTCCCCGCGTTCCACCTCACCTTTCTGGTGCAGCACTGGCTCGGCGAGGAGGGCATGCCGCGCCGGTACGCCGACTACCTGGCCGCCGACGGCTTCACGCTCCTCAACACCCTCTCGTCGGCGGGGGCGTTCCTGCTCGGCGTCTCCACGCTGCCCTTCCTGTACAACGTCTGGCACACGGCCCGGCACGGAAGGCAGGTCACCGAGGACGATCCCTGGGGGTACGGACGCGGCCTGGAGTGGGCGACGTCCTGTCCGCCGCCGCGCCACAACTTCGTGGCGCTTCCCCGTGTCCGTTCGGAGTCTCCCGCGTTCGACCTGCATCATCCCGAGATCGTCCGTCAGGCGAAGAAGGCGGGCTTGCGATGAAGGTCGAGGCCTTGCTCTTCGGCGGCGTGGCCGCGTTCTTCGCGGGTGCCGCCGCGCTCTACGGCTGGTGGTCCCGAGATCCCGCCGGGACGGCCGCACTGGTGGTCGCCTTCCTGATGGGCGCCCTGGTGAGTTTCTTCTGCGCCGTGCAGTACCGGCGCAAGGGCCGGCGCCCGCAGGACCGTACGGACGCGGAGGTGGCCGACGCGGCCGGGCCGTTGGAGTTCTTCCCGCCGCAGAGTCCGTGGCCGATCGTCACCGCGCTCGGCTTCGCGATCGCGTCCACAGGGGTCGTCTACGGCCTGTGGCTCTTCCTCATCGGCTTCGGGGTGCTGGCTCGGGGTGTTCTCGGGATGGTGTTCCAGTACGCCCGTCGGCAGAGCTGATCGGGACCCGGGGAGCCCCGGGCCGGAAGTGGTCGACGGGCCGATGTCCGCTCTCGTATCCGCCTGCCACGTTCTGGCGCACCTCACCGGTTTCCTCGCCCTCCTCCAGGGTCTCGCGTTCGGCGTCCAGGAGGGCGTGGCAGAGTCGGCGCGTGAGCAGGAAGACCAGCACCGGCGCCACCACAAGGGCGATGCGCAGCACCCAGGTGAGGGTGTTCAGCGAGATCCGGAAGGTCTGGGCCACGACGTCGTTGCCGCCGGCCAGCAGCAGAACGCCGTAGAAGGTGATGCCGGCGGCACCGAGACCGGTACGGACGGGACGTTCCCGCGGCCGGTCGCACAGGTGCTGCTCCTGACTCCGTTCCCCGGTCAGCCGCTGCTCGACGAAGGGGTACAGATACAGCACGAGGAACAGCAGCGCGGGCAGGACGACCGCCGGGAGGAGCACGTTCCACATGAGGGTGTGTCCGGCGAGGGTCGTCTCCCACGGAGGTACGAGCCGCAGTGCGCCCTCCAGGAAACCGACGTACCAGTCGGGCTGGGAACCGGTCGACGCCTGGTCCGGCCGGTAGGGCCCGTACACCCACACCGGGTTGACCTGGGCGACGCCCCCGAGCAGCGCCAGGACCCCGAAGACCATGAGGAACAGGCCGCCGGAGGAGGCCATGAACTGCGGGTGGAACGGCTTGCCGACCGCGTTGCGGTTCGAGTGTCCGGGGCCCCGCCACTGGGTGTGCTTCAGGTGGAACACCAGGATCAGGTGCACCGTGACCAGGGCGATCAACGCCCCGGGCAACAGCAGGATGTGCATGCCGTACAGCCGCGGAACGATGTCCTCACCGGGGTACTCGGCACCGAACACGAACATGCTCACATACGTGCCCACGACCGGGATCGACAGCATGATGCCCTGCGCGATGCGCAGCCCCGTGCCGGACAGCAGGTCGTCGGGGAGCGAGTAGCCCGCGAAGCCCTCGGCGAGCGCGAGCACGAACAGCGTGAGGCCGATGACCCAGTTCACCTCCCGGGGCCTGCGGAAGGCTCCGGTGAAGAAGATCCGCAGCAGATGCAGGCCGATCGCGGCGACGAAGACGAGCGCCGCCCAGTGATGCGTCTGGCGGACGAGGAGCCCGCCGCGTACGTCGAAGCTGATGTGCAGGGTGGAGTCGAAGGCCGCCGACATCCGGACGCCGCGCAGGGGCACGTACTGCCCCTGGTACACGACCTCCCTCATCTCCGGACGGAAGAAGAACGTCAGCCAGACCCCGGTGAGCACCAGGACGATCAAGCTGTAGAGCGCGATCTCACCCAGCAGGAACGACCAGTGGTCCGGGAACGCCTTGCGCAGTATCCGCCCGCCACCGTCGAGCACGGGCAGGCGCCCGTCGGCCGCGTCCGCGAGGCGCTCCCCGGGCCGGCGGACCCGGCCGTCCGCCCGTTGCGCGGACGAGGGCGGTGCCGGGCGACGCCGTGTCGTCCTCATCCGTCCTCCCGGTCGGACCCGCAACGCACTCGCTCCACGCGAACCGCTCCTTCTGCCACCCACCGGACTCGCCCGCGGCGCCGGTACAGCCGCCGTCCTTTCTGTCCCCGCCGGAACAGCCGGCGAGTACCCAGCGGCGGCGAAACACTCCCCAGCGGGCACACAGCACCCGTTCGGAGGCGGCCGAGGGGCAAGCCTGGGGCCGCTCGGTGTCCCGCCGTGAAGGACTGGGGTGTCACCCCGGTTCGAGCGCGCCGGAAGTCGGGTTGTGCGAGCCGCTGTCGGAACGGCACGTGGCCACCCAGGAGGACTGACCTGGTGCTGCGCCGCTGAGCCTGTCTGCGCATGACAAGCTCAGCGGGCGACCGCTTCCGGGGCCCGCGAGACCGGGGTCACAACCTCGCAGAGGGCAAGGTCACAGCCGTGCCCCCTCCTGCTCCTTTGGGGGTCTGGCCTAGCATCCGAGCATGACGGTCCTGCCTGACGACGGGCTCTCGCTGGCCGCCGAGTTCCCTGACGCGAACCTTGAACAGTGGCACGGCCTGGTGGCGGGTGTCCTGCGCAAGTCGGGCAAGGAAGTCTCCGGCACGGCAGCTGAGGACGCCCTGTCCACCGCGCTCGAGGACGGGCTGCGCACCCGCCCCCTGTACACCGCGCACGATGCCGCACCCGACCCCGGTTTCCCCGGCTTCGCACCCTTCGTGCGCGGCGCCCGCGCCGAGGGGAACACCACCGGCGGCTGGGACGTACGGCAGCGGCACGCGGTCGCCGACAACGCCGCGGTGCTCACCGACCTGGAGAACGGCGTCACCTCGCTGTGGCTGGTCGCGGGCGAGGGCGGCATCCCGGTCGGGTCGCTCGGCACGGTCCTCGACGGCGTCTACCTCGACCTCGCGCCGGTCGCCCTGGACGCGGGCAGCCAAGTCGCCAGCGCCGCACAGGAGTTGCTGCGTCTCTACGACGAGCGCGGCATCGACAGGAAGGCCGCGCGCGGCAGTCTCGGCGCCGACCCGCTGGGCCTCGAGGCGCGTACGAGCGAGGCGTCGGACTTCGCGCCGGTCGTCCCCCTCGCACGCCGGTGCGCCGAGGAGTACCCCGGGCTGCGGGCGCTGACCGTGGACGCGCTGCCGTACCACGAGGCCGGCGGCTCGGCCGCGCAGGAGCTCGGCGTCTCGATCGCCACCGGTGTCGCCTATCTGCGTGAGCTGACCGAGGCCGGACTGAGTGTGGAACAGGCCTGCGCACAGCTGGAGTTCCGGTACGCGGCGACGGCCGACCAGTTCCTGACGATCGCCAAGCTGCGGGCCGCGCGCCGGCTGTGGGCGCGGGTCGCCGAGGTGTGCGGGGCGCCCGGCGCCGGAGCGCAGGCACAGCACGCCGTGGTCTCGCCGGTGATGATGACCCGCCGCGACCCGTGGGTGAACATGCTGCGCGCCACGATCGCCACCCTGGCCGCCGGGGTCGGCGGGGCCGATGCCGTCACCGTGCTGCCCTTCGACCACGCGCTCGGTCTGCCGGACGCGTTCGCCCGGCGGATCGCCCGCAACACCTCGACGATCCTGGTCGAGGAGTCGCATCTGTCCCGGGTGATCGACCCGGCGGGCGGCTCCTGGTACGTGGAGCGGCTCACCGACGAACTCGCCGAGGCCGCCTGGCGGTTCTTCCGGACGATCGAACGCGACGGCGGCCAGGCGGCCGTCCTGCGCTCCGGCCGCCTCCGCACGGACCTGGCGACGACATGGGCGCAGCGCTCCAAGAAGCTCGCGACGCGCCGCGAACCCGTCACCGGCGTCAGTGAGTTCCCGTTCCTGTCCGAGAAGCCGGTCGTACGGGACCCCGCCCCCGAGCAGCCGACGGGCGGTCTGCCCCGCGTCCGGCGCGACGAGGCGTACGAGGACCTGCGCGCCCGCTCCGACGCCCACCTCGCGGCGACCGGGTCCCGGCCGCGGGTCTTCCTGGCCGCGATCGGCCCCGCCGCCGCCCACACCGCGCGCACGACCTTCGCCGCCAACCTCTTCCAGGCCGGCGGCATCGAGCCCGTCACCGAGGGCACCTTCGAGGAGAGCGGCGCCACCGAGGTCTGCCTGTGCTCCAGCGACGCGCTGTACGAGGAACAGGCCGAGGACGTCGCACGGACCCTGAGGGCGGCAGGCGCGCGGCACGTGTTCCTCGCCGGGCGGCCCGGGCAGTACTCCGGTGTGGACTCCTACGTCTTCGCCGGCTGCGACGCCGTCGCCGTGCTCACCGCCACCCTCGACCGCATGGGAGTGTCCTGATGGGAATCCCCGACTTCACCGGCATCGAGCTGGGGACCCCGACCACCGCCGGCGGCGCCGACGAGTGGCGTACGGCCGTCAAGAACGCCACCGAGGGCGCCGAGCCGGTCTGGGAGACGCCGGAGGGCATCGAGGTCAAGCCGCTCTACACCGGCGCCGACCTGGAGGGACTGGACTTCCTGGAGACGTACCCGGGTGTGGCCCCGTATCTGCGCGGACCGTATCCGACGATGTACGTCAACCAGCCCTGGACGATCCGTCAGTACGCGGGCTTCTCCACCGCCGAGGAGTCCAACGCCTTCTACCGGCGCAACCTCGCGGCCGGCCAGAAGGGCCTGTCGGTCGCCTTCGATCTGCCCACGCACCGCGGTTACGACAGCGACCACCCGCGGGTGACCGGTGACGTCGGCATGGCGGGTGTCGCCATCGACTCGATCCTCGACATGCGGCAGCTCTTCGACGGCATCCCGCTGGACAGGATGTCCGTGTCGATGACGATGAACGGCGCCGTGCTGCCGGTACTGGCGCTGTACATCGTCGCCGCGGAGGAACAGGGCGTACCGCCCGAGAAGTTGGCCGGGACCATCCAGAACGACATCCTCAAGGAGTTCATGGTCCGCAACACCTACATCTATCCGCCGAAGCCGTCGATGCGGATCATCTCCGACATCTTCGCCTACACCTCGCAACGGATGCCCCGCTACAACTCGATCTCCATCTCGGGCTACCACATCCAGGAGGCGGGGGCCACGGCGGACCTGGAGCTGGCGTACACCCTCGCGGACGGCGTGGAGTACCTCCGGGCGGGCCGTGAAGTCGGTCTGGACGTGGACGCGTTCGCGCCCCGGCTGTCCTTCTTCTGGGCGATCGGCATGAACTTCTTCATGGAGATCGCCAAGCTGCGCGCGGCCCGCCTGCTGTGGGCCAAGCTGGTCCGGCAGTTCGACCCGCAGAACCCCAAGTCCCTTTCCCTGCGCACCCATTCGCAGACCTCCGGCTGGTCGCTGACCGCACAGGACGTGTTCAACAACGTGACGCGCACCTGCGTCGAGGCGATGGCGGCCACGCAGGGCCACACCCAGTCGCTGCACACCAACGCCCTCGACGAGGCACTGGCGCTGCCCACCGACTTCTCCGCGCGCATCGCCCGCAACACCCAGCTGCTGATCCAGCAGGAGTCCGGCACGACCCGGGTCATCGACCCGTGGGGCGGCAGCGCGTACGTGGAGAAGCTGACGTACGACCTCGCACGCAAGGCCTGGCAGCACATCCAGGAGGTGGAGGCGGCCGGCGGCATGGCCAAGGCGATCGACGCCGGCATCCCCAAGCTGCGTATCGAGGAGGCGGCGGCGCGCACCCAGGCCCGTATCGACTCCGGACGGCAGCCGGTGATCGGCGTCAACAAGTACCGGGTCGAGACCGACGAGGCGATCGACGTCCTCAAGGTCGACAACTCCTCCGTGCGGACCCAGCAGATCGAGAAGCTGCGGCGGCTGCGCGCCGAGCGGGACGAGACCGCGTGCCGGGACGCGCTGGACGCGCTGACCCGGGCCGCCGACGGCGACGGCAACCTGCTGGAACTGGCCGTGCACGCCGCCCGCGCGAAGGCCACCGTCGGCGAGATCTCCGACGCCCTGGAGAAGGTGTACGGCCGGCACGCGAGCCAGATCCGTACGATCTCCGGCGTGTACCGCAACGAAGCAGGAGAGTCCCCGAACGTGGACCGCACCCGCGCGCTGGTGGACGCCTTCGACGAGGCCGAGGGCCGCCGCCCGCGCATCCTGGTCGCCAAGATGGGCCAGGACGGCCACGACCGCGGTCAGAAGGTGATCGCCACCGCCTTCGCCGACCTCGGCTTCGACGTCGACGTCGGCCCCCTGTTCCAGACCCCGGGCGAGGTGGCCCGGCAGGCCGTGGAGGCGGACGTGCACATCGTCGGCGTCTCGTCCCTCGCCGCGGGGCACCTCACCCTCGTACCGGCGCTGCGCGAGGCGCTCTCCGAGGAGGGCCGGGAGGACATCATGATCGTGGTGGGCGGGGTCATCCCGCCACAGGACGTGCCGACCCTCCTGGAGATGGGCGCGGCGGCCGTGTTCCCGCCGGGGACGGTGATCCCGGACGCGGCGTACGACCTGGTGGAGCGTCTGTCGGCCGACCTCGGGCACGGGCAGTGATCGATCTCGACACGTATGTGAAGGGCGTGCTCGACGGGAAGCGGGCGATCGTGGCCCGCGCCATCACCCTCGTCGAGTCCACGCACCCCCGACACCGGTCGCAGGCACAGGAGTTGCTCACCGAGCTGCTCCCGCACAGCGGCCGGGCACGGCGAATCGGGGTGAGTGGGGTGCCGGGCGTGGGCAAGTCGACGTTCATCGACGCGTTCGGCACGATGCTGACCTCGCTCGGGCATCGGGTGGCGGTGCTCGCGGTGGACCCTTCCTCCAGCCGTACCGGCGGGTCGATCCTCGGCGACAAGACCCGGATGGAGCGCCTGGCCGTCGACCCGGCCGCCTTCGTACGGCCCTCCCCCAGCGCGGGCACGCTCGGCGGAGTGGCGAAGGCGACCCGGGAGTCGATGGTCGTGATGGAGGCCGCCGGCTACGACGTGATCCTGGTCGAGACCGTCGGCGTCGGACAGTCGGAGACCGCGGTCGCCGACATGGTCGACTCCTTCCTGCTGCTGAGCCTGGCCCGCACCGGCGACCAGCTCCAGGGCATCAAGAAGGGCGTCCTGGAACTCGCCGACGTGATCGCGGTCAACAAGGCGGACGGCCCGCACGAGCGCGACGCCCGCGCGGCCGCACGTGAACTGGCGGGCGCACTGCGGCTCATGCACGGCAAGGACGCCTTCTGGACTCCCCCGGTGCTGAGTTGCAGTGCCCGCGAGTCGACCGGCCTCGACGTGGTGTGGGAGCGGCTCGAGCAGCACCGGACGCTCCTCGACTCCACCGGGCGGCTCACCGCCAAGCGGCGGGACCAGCAGGTCGGCTGGACCTGGGCGATGGTGCGGGACGAACTGCTCGGCCGCCTGCACGCCGACCCGGCCGTGCAGTCCCTCGCCCCCGACCTCGAACAGCGGGTCCGGGAGGGCCGGTTGACGGCCACGCTGGCCGCCGAACGGATCCTTCAGGCGTTCGGTCAGGACACCGAGCGCAGGTAGGTGCCCGGCCGGCCGATCGCCGTCGGGTGCGGGGGCTCTCGACCAGGTCGACGTGGTCGAGGACGAAGATCCGCGCTCACGTCACCGGTCGGGGATTGTGGCTGGGTGTGCATGGCCACCCGCCCTCCGGGTTCTCGTGTGTCGTGGCCCTTGCACCGGATACGCCGAAGCCGAGCCGGACTTCTCGGCACGCACGGGAGGTCGGTCCACCCCGCACACGCCGGACTCGGTCCACCCGGCACACGCGGGAAGTCGGACTTCCCGGCGCCCGACAGGAGCGGCCCGTTCACCCCCCGCGGCGACGCCCCCGGGCGCGAGCCCCATCCCGCCCGCCGCGGCGCTGCGCAGGGCGCGGAAAGGGTCCTCGGACTGTCCGGCCCTGAGGACGTGGCCGCGCGCACCCGCCTCCTGCGCCCGCACCCCATCGACCCATCCGGAGAAGCCGGCGAGCATCACCACGGGATCCTCTGAAGCCCGGGCGGCCTGCGCGGACCCCTTCGACGCCGTCAGCCACGCCGGTGCCTCACGCGGCGCCGCGTCGGCCGTACGACCTGGTGGGCCAAGTGGCCTGGCCCGGCACCGGAGTTGACGGGTCCGAAACGGGAGGTCACTCCAGGCACTCCGTGGTGGCCGCGAAGTGCCGCTCGTCGGCAGCGGTCGGCCTCGGGGTCTCCGAGGCGGTCGGGCGGGCCCCCTGGAAGTCACGCAGCCGGCCGGGGCGTGGAGCCCTGAGACTCCGGCCCCGCCTCCGGCACCGCCAGGTCGTCGGACGGGGTGGGCGAGGTCTCCCGCACCTTGGCGACGGCCACCGCCATCTGCTGTCGCAGCTCCTCCGGCACCTGGGCACCGCTGACGGCCCCCATCAGGGCCTGCGCGAGGTGGTGCAGCTTGGTGTTGGTGTTCTGGGAGGCGGTGACGAGCACCGTCCAGGCGTCCTCGGCGGTCAGCCCGAAGGTGGCCATGACGATCCCGCGGGCCGCGTCGATGGTCGGCCGGGTCCGCATCGCCCGGCGCAGCTGGTCGACCTCCAGACGCAGCTCCTGGTCGACCCCCAAGGCCTGAGACCGCTCCTCGGGGACGGGCGCGTGCTCGGCCGCCGGGGCGTCGGAGTGTGCAGAGTCCTCGGTCACGAACAGCTCCCGGGCGCCGGTCAGGTCGAGCAGGCGTCCGACGGCCGGGCTGTACGCCTGGACGGTGACCGTCTTGCCCTGGGCCAGGGCCTCCCTGCGCAGGTCCAGCAGGAGGTTGAGGCCGCCGCAGTCACAGAACCCGACTCCGTCCAGATCCAGGTCCACCCCGGTGACCGAACGGTCCAGGACGGCGTACAGCTCGGCCTGGAGCGCCTGGGCTCCGATGTCGAACTCACCGCGGCAGGTGACGTCCGTCCGCTCCCCGGCCACCACGGCCTCGATCGTGGCCAGACACGGCGGACGCGCGTCCAGCGTGGTGAGGCGCTGCGCCGAGTGCGCAGGTTCCGGCATGGCCCTCTCCCTCATGTGCTCGGCTGCCTCTGCCTCTCAGACTCCCTCTCCCACCCACACACGTCAACCAATACATGAATTTCGGTTCAGGTTTTTGAATGCGTGAACATCCGGTCGCTAGACTGCCGCCATGGATGGAGTGCCCGAATCTCACACCGGATGGACGTTCGTCACCAACCACGCACGGGTGCTGGCCGTGATCGCCGACAATCCCAGCGTCCGGATCCGCGACATCGCGGCGCACTGCCGCCTCACCGAACGCGCCGTCCAGAAGATCATTTCCGATCTGGAGCAGGACGGATACCTCTCGCACGTACGGGAGGGCCGCACCAACACCTACCGCATCGAGCCGAGCAAGGTCCTGCGCCATCCCGCCGAAGCCGGCCTGACGGTGGCGTCACTGCTCTCGCTGCTCGTCCAGGACGAGGCGGACCGCAACCCGCTCCCCGACAGTCGGCGGCACACTCCAGCCTGACGCGGCGCACTGACCCCACCTGCTTCGGCAGGCGACTCGTACAACGGGAACACACCTCGACGCGACCCCGCGATCAGCACGGGTGAGATTCCGGAAACGCCGCGTTCATGACAACCAGGCCCGTCGGTAACAACCGCTTTCTAGCGTGACAGGCCGTGGGATCCGAGTCGTATACAGGGTCATGAACCGCTCATGACGGCCCGTCGACCTCCCGGCCTGACGACGACGCCAAGGCGGGCTCCCACGCACCCCCCACCGCCCGCACGAGCAGCACCGGGAGGCGTGACATGAGCACCACAGAGTCGCGGCCGACAACGGCAGACCCGTCGAAATCCGCCGATCAGGCGGCCAAGGAGACCCTGGAGGACTACACCCTCCGGTTCGCGCCCCGCAGTTACCGCCGCTGGACCCCCATGGTCGTGGCCACCACGGCACTCGGCGGCATCGCGTACATGGCCGACTTCTCCATCGGCGCCGGCATCGGCCTGGCTCACGGCACCGGCAACGCGCTCGTGGCGATCGCTGTCGCCGCCGTCGTCATCTTCGTCACCGGTTTCCCCCTCGCCTACTACGGCGCCCGCTACAACATCGACCTCGACCTGATCACCCGCGGCTCCGGCTTCGGCTACTACGGCTCGGTCCTCACCAGCGTCATCTTCGCCAGCTTCACCTTCATCTTCTTCGCCCTCGAAGGCTCGATCATGGCCCAGGGCCTCAAGCTCGGCCTCGGACTGCCCTTGTGGCTGGGCTACCTGGTCTCCACGCTGATGGTGATCCCACTGGTCATCTACGGCATGAAGGCGCTCAGCAAGCTCCAGGTCTGGACGACCCCGGTCTGGCTTCTGCTGATGGTCGGCCCGCTGGTCTACCTCGTCTCCACCGACCCGGGCACCGTCGACCGCTTCCTCGCCTACGCGGGCACCGACGGCGACGGCGGGGTCAACACCGCCTCCGTGCTGCTGGGCGCGGGTGTGTGCCTCTCGCTCATCGCGCAGATCGGTGAGCAGATCGACTATCTGCGCTTCATGCCGCCCAAGACCGAGGCGAACAAGCGCACCTGGTGGACCGCGGTGGTCATGGCCGGACCCGGCTGGGTGCTGCTCGGCGCGCTCAAGCAGGCCATCGGTGTCTTCCTCGCCGTCTACATCCTGGCCAAGGTCGGACCGGACGTCGCGCCCGAGCCGATCCAGCAGTTCAAGGGCGCCTTCGACGCGATGATGCCGTCCTGGCTGGTGCTCCCGCTGGCCGTGGCCCTCGTCGTGATCAGCCAGATCAAGATCAACGTGACGAACGCCTACTCCGGCTCGCTCGCCTGGACCAACTCCTTCACCCGGCTCACCAAGCACTACCCCGGCCGCATGGTCTTCGTCCTGGTCAACCTGGGCTTCGCGCTGGTCCTGATGGAGGCCGACATGTTCAGCTTCCTCAACGACATCCTGGGCTTCTACTCGAACTGCGCGATCGCCTGGGTCGTCACCGTCGCCACTGACATCGGCATCAACAAGTACCTGCTCAAACTGTCCCCGCTCGCCCCCGAGTTCCGCCGCGGCATGCTCTACGCGGTCAATCCCGTCGGTGTGGTGGCCTTCGTCGCCGCGTCCGCACTGTCCATCGCCATGTACTTCCACGGCCTCGGCGACACCCTCCAGCCGTACTCCCCCGTCGCCGCCGCCGTCATCGCCTTCGTCCTCACCCCGCTGATGGCGATCGCCACCAAGGGCAAGTACTACCTGCGCCGCGCCGACGACGGCCTCGACGAGCCCATGCTCGACGCGGAGGGCAACCCCAGCGCGGTAACCTACGACTGCCACGTCTGCCACCAGCCCTACGAGCGCCCGGACCTGGCCGCCTGCGCCACCCACGACGCGGTGGTCTGCTCACTGTGCCTGAGCACGGACAAGACCGGCGACCACGTCCTGCCCGCCACCGTGTGACACCACCCGGTACGCCCTCCCGCTGGGGGGCGTACCGTGCCGACGGCGGGTGGGGCCGGTTGCCGCCAAAAGGCGTGCCCCGCTGCTCAGTTGGCCTTCCCCTCGGTCTGCCCGCGTCCACGTCCGCCCGAGCCGGCCCCTGCGCGTGCTCGTGCTTGTCCTCGACGGCTCCCGCACCTCCCGCGCCGGTGGAGCGTCACGAAGGCCGACATGCGGGTCGGCGGCGGCGCGGTGCCTCACTCGCGTGCGGCCGTGCCGAACCACCTGGGCAGCCGGTCCAGCAGTTCCCGCTGGTCCTCGCCGGCCCACGCCACATGGCCGTCCGGCCGCAGCAGTACCGCGGGCGCGTCCAGTTCCTCGCTGACGTCGACGACGTGGTCGACCCGGTCCGACCAGCCCGCCACAGAGAGCCGGCCGGTCTGGTCGAGCAGCAGTCCGCGGCCGGCGTGCATCAGCCCGTAGAGGCGGCCGCGCCTCAGCGTGAGGTCCCGCAGGCGCCGGCCGAGGAGTTCATGGCCCGCACCGAAGTCGTAGCGGACACCGATCGCGGTGATCTTCTCGATCAGGTACCGGTTCACCTCGTCGAAGTCCATCAGCTGAGCCAGCAGCCGACGCACCGCCTGCGGTCCCGGCTCGGTGGACAGCAGCTCCATCTGGGCACGGGTGTTGTTCAGCACGTCGGCGGCCACCGGGTGCCGTTCGGCGTGGTAGCTGTCCAGCAGGTCCCGCGGTGCCCAGCCGGCCACCTCGGCGGCCAGTTTCCAGCCCAGGTTGAACGCGTCCTGGATACCGAGGTTGAGGCCCTGCCCGCCCACCGGCGGATGGACGTGCGCCGCGTCGCCGGCCAGCAGCACCCGGCCGACCCGGTAGCGCTCGGCCTGCCGGGTGGCGTCGCCGAAACGGGAGAGCCAGTGTGGTGAGTGCACACCGAAGTCCGTGCCGGCGACCGCCCTGAGTCGTCGTTTGAACTCCTCCAGGGTCGGCGCGACCGAGCGGTCCCCGGTCACCGCCTCGGCGGGCACGACGACGCGGTACAGCCCGTCCCCGACGGGTCCGAGGCCGAACAGCTTCTGGGTCTGCCGGACGTGGCTCACCACGGCGGTCACCGTCTCCGGCGGCACGCCCACCTCCATCGCGCCCAGCAGGATCTCGACCTCGGCGGGCGCGCCGGGGAAACCGACACCGAGCAGCTTGCGCACCGTGCTGCGGCCGCCGTCGCAGCCGACGAGATGGCGCGAGCGCAGTCGCGTGCCGTCGGCGAGGTCGACGCTCACCCCGTCGGCGTCCTGGCTCAGCCCGACCAGCTCGCAGCCACGCCGGATCTCGGTGCCGAGATCGACGGCGTGCTCGGCCAGCAGGCGGTCGGTGACCGTCTGCGGGATGCCGAGGACATAGGCGTGAGCGCTGTCCAGCCGGGCAGGCCAGGGCTTGTCGATGGCGGCGAAGAAACCGCCTGCCTCGAACCGCTTTCCGTGCGCGAGGAACCGCTCCAGCAGCCCGCGCTGGTCCATCACCTCGATGCTGCGCACGTGCAGGCCGAGCGAGCGGACGATCTCGGTCGGCTCCACCGCCTTCTCCAGCACGACCACCCGCACACCGTGCAACCGCAACTCGGCGGCCAGCATCAGACCGGTCGGTCCGCCACCGGCGATGATCACGTCGAACACTGAATCCCCGTTTCCGCAGGTTCTGGCCTCGGACGGGGATTGTGCGCCGGCACCGGGGCCTTGCCGCAAGGTCCCCCGTGGGCTATACGTTGAAGAGGGCAAGGAGGTGGTGACCTCCTTGCCTTTCCTCATGTGTCCACGCGGAACGCCGATCAGCCCGACTGGGGTTGCAGACAGCGCCTCGGCGACCGAGGCCCGGCGGTCAGGCGGCGGCCGGTGTCGGCCCGACCAGCTCGGACAGGACGTCCTCCATGGTCACGAAACCGAGGACGGCCCCCGTCTCCCCCGTCACCGCCGCCAGATGACTCCCGTCGGCGCGCAGCGCGGTGAGGGTGTCGTCCAGCGGGGTGTCGATGCGGACCCGGGTGACCGGGTGCAGGGTGGCGCGGGGGAAGGGCCGGTCGCGGTCGGTGGCGCCGAGGGTGTCCTTGATGTGCAGGTAGCCCAGCAGGGTGCCGTCCGGGCCGGTGACCGGGAAGCGGGAGTAGCCCGCCTCTGCGGCGACCCGCTCGAGCCGCGCCGGGGTGACCGAGACGTCCACGGTCCGCATCTTCTGGGTGGGGACGAGGATCTCGCCGACCGGCCGGGTGCCCAGCTCCAGTGCGTCCCGCAGCCGCTCGCCGTCGGCGGGCGAGAGCAGTCCCGCCTCACTGGCGTCGACGACCATGCGGGCGAGCTGGTCGTCGGTGAACACCGACTCGACCTCGTCCTTGGGCTCCACGCGCAGCAGCCTCAGCAGGGTGTTGGCGAAGGCGTTGATGCCGAACACGAAGGGCTTCAACGCACGCGTGAGGGCCACGAGAGGCGGTCCGAGCAGCAGGGCGGTCGGCACGGGGGCCGCGAGCGCGATGTTCTTCGGGACCATCTCGCCGATCAGCATGTGCAGATACGTGGCCAGCGACAGGGCGATGACGAACGCGATCGGGTGGATCAGGCCCTGCGGGATGTGGGCCGCGTGGAAGCCGGGCTCCAGCAGGTGCGCGATGGCCGGTTCGGCGACCGCGCCGAGCACCAGCGAGGAGACGGTGATGCCGAGTTGGGCGGTGGCCATCATCGCGGAGAGGTGTTCGAGACCCCAGAGGGTCATCCGGGCCCGCTTGTGGCCGGCACGCGCGCGCGGCTCGATCTGGCTGCGGCGCACGGAGATCAGGGCGAACTCGCCGCCCACGAAGAAGGCGTTGGTCAGCAGCGTCAGCGCGCCGACGAGCAGCTGGACGGTGGTCATCGGGCCTCCTCCCCGGTCCGGACCAGGGACGGTGCGGTGATCCGGACGCGGTCGGCCCGGTGATGGTCGACCTCGAGGACCTCCAGACGCCAGCCGCCGTCCACCTCGAGGTCGTCGCCCTTGGCTGGGATGCGTGCGAGGCGGCTGGCGACCAGTCCGGCCACCGTCTCGTACGGCCCCTCGGGCACCGTGAGCCCTATCTCGCCGAGCCGGTCGACGCGGACCGAGCCCTCCGCCTCCCAGGCCCGCGCACCGGCGGGCCGCAGATCGGGTATCTCCACGGGGTCGTGCTCGTCGCGGACCTCTCCGACGACCTCCTCCACGATGTCCTCGACCGTCGCCACGCCCGCCGTGCCGCCGTACTCGTCGATGACGACGGCCATGGTGCGGGTGACCCGCAGCCGCACCAGGAGCCGGTCGGCGGTGAGGCTGTCCGGGACCAGCAGGGGGGCGGTGGCCAGCTCGGTGACCGGGGTGGTGGCGCGCTGGTGCGGTTCCAGGGCGAGCACGTCACGGATGTGCACGGTGCCGATGACCTCGTCCAGGCTGTCCCGGTAGACAGGGAAGCGGGACAGGCCGGTGGCGTGGGTGAGGTTCGCGGCGTCGGCGGCGGTGGCATGGGCTTCGAGGGCCTTGACGTCGACGCGCGGTGTCATGACGTTCTCGGCGGTCAGCTCGCCCAGGTGCAGGGTGCGCACGAACAGTTCGGCGGAGTCGGCCTCCAGGGCGCCCTCGGCGGCGGAGTGCTCGGCGAGCGCGACAAGCTCCTCGGGGCTGCGGGCGGAGGCCAGCTCCTCGGCGGGCTCCAGGCCGAAACGCCGTACGAAGCGGTTCGCGGTGTTGTTGAGATGGCGGATGAAGGGGCCGAAGAAGGCGGTGAAGGCGCTCTGCGGTCCGGCCACCACCTTGGCGACGGCCAGCGGGCGGGAGATCGCCCAGTTCTTCGGGACCAGCTCGCCCACCACCATCAGCACGACGGTGGACAGGGCCACGCCCAGCGCGGTCGCCACCGGCGCGGCGGCTCCGCCGAGGCCGACGGCCTCCAGCGGGCCCCTGAGAAGCACCGCGAGGGAGGGTTCCGCGAGCATGCCGATCACCAGCGAGGTGACCGTGATGCCGAGCTGGGCGCCGGAGAGCTGGAAGGTCAGTCGGCGTACGGCCCTGAGCGCGCCCTCGGCGCCGCGCTCACCGGCCTCGGCGGCCCGCTCCAGGTCACCGCGCTCGACGGTGGTCAGGGAGAACTCGGCCGCGACGAACACGGCACAGGCCAGGGTGAGGAGCAGGGCCAGCACAAGCAGCAGGATCTCGGTCACCGGTGCACCCCCGCCCGTCCGTGTGTGGGGATCGCGGCGCGGCCGGTACTGGGAGGCTCACCCATTGCGGAACTGTGGCTCCTTCGTGGCGGGGCAGGTCGCATCCATAGTAAAGGACAGGCAAAGCGACCTGAGGCCACGACCACGTCGGCCGCATCGCCCGGCATCACCTGGCCTTCCCCTTCGCCCCAGGTCTGCGGGTACGCTGCCGGTCCGGCGGGCGTCTCGTCCGACCCGGGTGCCAACCTCTGACGGAGGCCTTCCCCATGTTCGGACTGAGTGAGCTCGCGATCATCCTGATCGTCGTCATAGCGGTCATCGCCGTCAAGAAGGGTCCGGAACTGACCCGTACCGCGGGCAAGTCGGCCCGCATCCTCAAGGCGGAGGCGCGTGCGGCGAAGGAGGGGGGCCCGGAACCCCAGGTCATCCAGGGAGAGGTCCTCCGACCCGGGACCGCCGCGGGGACCGAGCAGAGCCACGGCACACGCTGAGAAACACGGCACCGGGAGTACGGGTTCCCCTGCCGGCCGGCCCCGCGATGCCCCATGATGAGCGGGCCATGTACCTGCCGACCACCACGACTCGCGCGCCTCTGCCCTTTCTGCGGGCCGCGGTGTTCGCCGTCGTCGGTACGGTGCTCGGGATCGGCGCCCATCATCTCCTCGCCGAGGGCCCGGTGCCCTGGAGACAGGGGGCCGCCGCGACGGCCGTGCTCTTCGCGGTGGGTCTCATCGGTGTGCAACGGCCCCGAAGCCTGGCGGCGGTCGTCGCCTGCAGTGTCGCGGGACAGTCCGGGCTTCATCTGTGGCTGACGCTCAACGCGGCCGGGCATCACCCTGGCGGACACGTGCACGACGCCCACCCGGCGTGGCACGAACGGCTCCACGGCTCCCTCGCCATGACGGCGGCCCACTCAGTGGTCGCCGTGCTCGTCGCCGTCCTGCTGCACCGCGCGGACGCGGCCTGCTGGACGGTGGCCCGCGGGGTGACGACGGCACTCGACGCGGTCCGGGACCGGTTGGCCGCCGCCCGGCTGCTGTTCACCCGGCCCGCGTCACCCGCGCCCGCGGCCGCACTGGTCGTCGTGCCGACGTACGACGAACGGCCGCTCACGGAACGGCCGTCGCTGGCGCACACGGTGGTACGGCGGGGTCCTCCTGCGGCGAGCGCAGCTCTCGCCCACTGACCCCACCGGGACGCGCCGGTCCGGCCCCGCCGGACGACCGTCCCGCCGTACCGCCCTGCCTGGAGACCCGCATGTCCCGTATCACCCTGCCCCGCCTGTGCGTTGCGGCCGCCGGAGCCGCGACCGCCGTACTCCTGACCGCCGTTCCGGCCGCCGCCCACACCGAGGTCGAGGCCGACAAGGCGCAGGCCCTCGCCGAGAACGTCACCGTCTCCTTCCACGCCGAGGCCGAGTCCGACACCTCCGGGATCAAGGAGGTGCGCGTGGTCCTGCCCGAGGGCATCGCGCCGGCCGACGTGACGTACGACGGGGGGCCCAAGGGCTGGAGGTTCAGCGCGACCGACGACGGCTACACCGTCAAGGGCGCGGAACTGAAGACCGGCGAGAGCGCCGAGTACTCCGTCGTCGTGCGGCAGTTGCCCGACGCGGAGGAGGTGCCCTTCAAAACCCTCCAGACCTACGGCGACGGGCACGTCGACCGCTGGATCGAGCTCGACGAGAACGGCGAGAACCCGGCGCCGACGCTGAAGCTGAAGGCCGCGGCACCAGGGGCGAAGCCGGTCAGCCCCTCCCCCGGCGCGTCGGCGTCACCGTCGCCCACGCCTGAGGAGACGACCCCCGCAGCATCCCCGCAGGCCGCCGACACCGAGAAGGACGACGAGGGCGGGCTGTCCGCGGGTGCCTGGACCGGGATCGGCGCGGGGGTCCTCGTCGCGGCGGCGGCGGTGGTCTTCGCGGTACGGCGGCGGGGCGGCGCCGAGGAGTAGGCGTACCACGTGCGGGGATTTCCCGCACGTCCTGGATGAATCCCCCGCCTCCGGGTAGGCCAGCCACACGGCGTACCCGGGAGATGGAGTGCCATGACCTGTGCGAACCTCCCTGCACGGCACGGGGCCTGGGCGGTGGCCCTGGCGGTCACCGCCCTCGTCCTCACCGGAGCCTGTGACGACAACGACGGCGGTGGCGACGGCGGGGCCGCCCGGACGGCCCGGTCCTCCGCCGCCGGGTCACCGGGCGCGACCACGGCCGGCGGCTCCCCGTCGGTCTCCGCCTCCCCGGCTCCGACCGCCACCGCGCCCCCGGATCCACGACAGGCCGAGCAGGACATCCGGCAGGCATGGGCGGTCCTCTTCGACCCGAAGTCCTCCCTGGAGCAGCGCAGTGAGGTCGTCGAGGACGGCGACGAGAACGCCCTGATGATCGACAACCTGTTCCGCGACCCGAGCGGCAGCAAGCTGCGCGCCGAGGTGACCTCCGTGTCGTACACCTCGGACGTGCACGCCGATGTGGCCTACGACCTCACGCGCGAGGGCCGCCGATTGGATCCCGGCGGCCCGGGGGCGGCCGTACTCCAGGACGGCGGCTGGAAGGTCGCTCTGCGTACGGTCTGCGCGCTGACCCGGCACGCCGAGGACGCCCCCGAGGCACCCAGCTGCGCGGTGCCGCCCTCCAGCCCTGTCCCCGGTTCCGTCTCCAGCCCTGCCTCTAGCCCTGCCGGAACAGGTCGTTGAGCTCCGTCTGGGAGAGCTGGTCGGCGGCGTACGAGAACGTGCCCCTGTCGGCCAACTCCCGTGCCGCGTCGAGCAGATGGCGGTACATCGCGCGGGCGATGCTGCCGCCGACCGTGACCCGGCGGACGCCGAGTTCGCGCAGGTCGTCGAGAGAGAGCGCGTTGCCGGTCAGGCCCATCACCACGTTGAGCGGGCCGTCGAGTTCGCGCACCAGCGTGCGGATGGTCTTGGCGTCGGCGGCGCCGGGGACGAACGCGCAGTCGGCGCCGGCCTCCAGATAGGCGTTCGCGCGCCGTACGGCGTCGTCGAGCGGGCCGCCGACCAGCAGCACGTCGGTGCGGCCGACCAGGACGAAGGGCTCGCCGTCGGCCGCGAGGGTCTCGCGGGCGGCGCGGATGCGGTCGGCGGAGAGCTTCTCGTCGTAGAGCGGACGGGCTCGGTCGCCGGTGAAGTCCTCGATGTTGGCTCCGGCGGCCCCGGCGGCGAGCGTCCTCGCGATGGTGGTGGCGACGGTCTCGGGCGACTCGCCGTATCCGTCCTCCAGGTCCGCGCTCAGCGGTACGGAGATCCCGCCCGCGATCTCGTGCACCCGGCGCAGCATGGTCTCGCGGTCGACGCGGTCCTCGGCCGGCTGTTCGGCGAAGAAGTCGTGGTCGGTCCGTCCGAGGGAGAACGCGACGCCCGCGCTCGTGGTCGCCACGGCCGGGAACCCGGCCGCCTCCAGGATCCGGGCGCTGCCCACGTCCCACGCGTTGGGGAGCAGGAAGCAGCCCTCCCGGTGCAGGTCGGCGAAGCGCTGCGCCTTGGCTCGACTGTCGGTGTCCACACGGTCCTTCCCGGCCCGCCGCCCCTCGACGGGCTCCCGGAGAACGTACGCCCGCGGACGGCGCGAGGCGGACTCGTTGTGCGGTGTGGTCTTCGGCGCCCGTCGTGAGCCGACCGTGGGCCGTCGGAACGGGTCAGGCGCCGGCCAGGCCCCGGTCCGACACACCGCTTGACCGACGCCGTGCGGCGGAGGCGACGGCGACCGGAACCGGAGGCACGCTCTGAACAAAGGGCGCTGCGGAGACGTACCGTACGCCGACGGCCTCGGTGCACAGCCGCGGCACAACCTTCCCTAGAATGAGCCCGATGACCCGGCCCGAGCACCTTCCCGCACGACCGCCCCTGTGGCGGGCGTTGCTCGTGCTCGGGATGCTGGCCGGGGTGCTGGCCATGCACGGGCTGGCTCCAGGGGGCGGGCTTCACGGCCACGAAGGCTCGAGCTCCTCGCACATGACGACCGTCGCGGTCAGCGTCGACGAGACCTGTCACGCCGGTTGCGGGTCCGGGCACCTTCACCATGCCGACGCGACCTGCGCCTCGGGGGCCGTGAGCGGTGGGCCGGTGTTGCCCGGGCTCGCTCCCGACCCCGCCGCCACGGCCGTGTCCGACGACAGTCTGCGCCCCGAGGCGGTCATGTCTCAGGACGGCGCCCGCGCACCGCCCTCCCTCGCGGAACTCCAGCTCCTGCGGATCTAGACACGGCGTGCTCCGTCACGTCCAGATCCCTTTCGTACAACAGGAGTTCCAGCATGCGTACCACCCGTTTCGCGGCGCTGTCCGTGAGTGCCCTGTTCGCCCTCACCGCCTGTGGGGGCGGCGACGACAGCGGCTCGGCCGCCTCGTCGCCCTCGGTGTCCGCCGAGGCCTCGGCCGGCGCCCACAACGCCCAGGACGTCTCCTTCGCCCAGGGCATGATCCCGCACCACCAGCAGGCCATCGAGATGGCGGAGCTCGCCGACGGCCGGGCCGCCTCCGCCCAGGTCAAGGACCTCGCCGCCCGCGTCGAGAAGGCGCAGGGGCCGGAGATCTCGACCATGACGGGCTGGCTGAAGGCCTGGGACGAGAAGGTCCCCGAGTCGATGCCCGGCATGGATCACTCCGGCATGGACAACTCCGGCATGACCGGGATGACCGGGATGATGGACAGCGCCGACATGGGCAAGCTGAAGAAGGCCTCCGGCAAGGAATTCGACTCCATGTTCCTGACCATGATGGTCGAGCACCACGAGGGTGCCGTGGAGATGGCCAACACCGAGAAGGCCAAGGGCGAGTACAAGGCCGCCACGGCCATGGCCGGTGACATCGTCACCGCGCAGAACGCCGAGATCAGCGAGATGAAGAAGCTCCTCGGCGAGAGCTGACCCGTCCGCGTGTCGCCACGGTGCCCGCGCCGCTCGGTGCGGCCACCGTGGCCTGTCGGCCTTCCACGCTTGGTGACCGGGGTTCACGGGTCCTTCTCCGGGCACCCGAAGAAGGACTCTCCGGATCCGCGAGGAGCGACAGTGACGACAGGGCGACTCCCCGATCACGAACAGCGCATTCTGGACGAGGTGGAACGCGCCCTGCGCCGCGACCGCCGTCTGGACCGCCGCCTGCGCACCGGGCGGTTGCGCCGACGGCCCGACCTGTCCCGGGTGACGCACTACCGGCCGCGCGTCCTGACCGTGGTCCTGCTGCTCGCGGTGTCGATCGCGCTGCTGGTCACCGGGATCGTCACCTCACGGCCCGCGGTGATCTGGACCTTCGCGGCCATCTGGCCTCTGACGCTGTTCGCGGTGTTCCGGCTGGTGTGCCGGTGGACGGAACGCTGATCGTCAGCCCTCCCCCGGCTCGAAGGCCGACTCGATCGGACGCTCGTCGACCAGGACCCGCCCCTGCGGCGGCCCGTTGAGCAGCGCGCGTACGGCGGTCAGGACGTCCGGCGCCACATGATCGGCCCGCGCCGTCTCCTCCGGCCGGGTCCGCTCGTCCGGTACGAGGATCCCGTGGGCGCCCACCCGGGCGGCGGCCTCGGCGTGCGCGGCCGTGCCGACGACCGCGCAGTCCGCCGGTGCGGTGCACACCCGGCCCGCCGCCCAGAGGATCAGGCCCGGTTCGGGTGGTCGGCAGTGGCAGCCGTCGTCGGGCCCGTGCGGGCACACTCCCCAGATGTCGAAGGGACCGAGGAGGTCGTCGACGCGGTGGTTGACGGCCCGTACGTCGGCGTCGCCGAGTCGCCCGTCCCCGCCCGGTCGCAGGGCGACGAACCCGGTGCGGACGCCGTGCAGGCGCAGCATGCCGAGCGCCTCACGGGCACCGGGCGCCGGGCGCACCCCGTCGGGGCCGGGCGGGTCTTCGGCGAGGATGCTGTCGCGGTCGAACAGCACCGTACGCACGCGCGTCATGCGACCACCTCCCGGCTCCCGCGTGCACTTCTTCCTCTCGGCGAGTAACCGCGCGGGGCCGGTCCATGCGGCGGGGCGCGATCTACCAGGTCAGGTGGAGGCGCTGGGGCGAGCGGTGGATCATCGTCGGCCGCATGGCGACCGGCTGCCCGTCCGCGAGCCGGAGCCCCGGAAGCCGGCCGGTGAGCTCCTGGAGCGTGAGGTTGAGCTGGTCGCGGGCCAGTTGTGAGCCGGGGCAGCTGTGCACGCCGTGTCCGAAGGCGAGGTGACGGAGGGGCGGGCGGGTGATGTCGAAGGTGTCGGGGCGCGGATGCCGGGCGCCGTCCCGGTTGGCGCCGCCGAACGCCACGAACACCGTTGCTCCGGCAGGCAGTTCGGTGCCCGCCAGGGTGACGGGACGGGTGGTGACCCGGCGGAAGCCCTGTAGCGCGCTGTCGTAGCGGGCGGCCTCCTCGACGGCCGCCGGTATGCGCTCGGGTTCGGCGCACAGCAGCTCCCACTGGTCGGGGTGTCGCAGCAGGTGCAGGACGGTCGTGCCGATGAGCGCGGTGGTGGTCAGGTGCCCGGCGATCAACAGGTTCTGGAGGTGGGCGACGAGTTCGTGCCGGTGGTCGAGGGTCAGCTCACCCGGCTCGGTGAGGGACGCGACGAGTTCGCTGCACAGGTCCTCGCCCGGCTCGGCGTGCCGCTCGCGTACGAGCCGGTCGAGGATGTGCTGCATCGCCACCACGTCCTCGGCGGCGGCGACCTGCTCGCTCTGTGCCAGTGGCCGGAACAGCAGTTCCTCGGCGCGGTGGCCGCCGTGCACCACGGCCGGGACGTCTGCGGGGTCGAGGCCGACGATCCGCCCGATGACGTCGCCGGGCAGCTTCCGCGCGTACGCCGACATCAGCTCGACCCCGCCGTCCTTCACGAACCCGTCGACGAGGGCGGCGGCGCGCCCGGCGGCGTACGGAAGGACCGCGGCCACCCGCGACGGCGAGAGGCCGCGCACGATCGGCGCGCGCAGCCGCTGGTGCAGGTCGCCGTCCGCGGTGACGACGACCGGACGTCCGCCGAATCCGCCGCCGAGGACGGCGAGCGCGGCCGGCGACGGCAGTACGTCGGGCACGAGGGCGTTCGCCGACGAGAAGTCCTCGGGGCGGCGCAGTACTTCGCGTACGTCCGCATCCCGGGCGACCAGCCAGGCGTCGAACTCGTCGATGCGCGCCAGCCCTTCGGCCTCCCGGGCCCGCTCGTAGTGCGGGTACGGATCGCTCTGCAACGCGTCGAGCCTGCCGTGCGGTTCGGTGTCCACGAGACGTCCCCCTGCGGCCGGTGGTGCCGGTGGTGCGGTCGCGCTCAT
This sequence comes from Streptomyces canus, assembly GCF_030816965.1. Classification (NCBI taxonomy): domain Bacteria; kingdom Bacillati; phylum Actinomycetota; class Actinomycetes; order Kitasatosporales; family Streptomycetaceae; genus Streptomyces; species Streptomyces canus. Next base: position 7,953,548 of record NZ_JAUSYQ010000002.1, on the reverse strand, counting down.
GGTGCCGTACGGATTCGGGGGTGTACATGCACATGTCGACAGGGGGAGGGCCCGGGGCCCCGTCCAGGGGCGTGTGCGCCCGCGGTACGTCAGCGCGCCCGCATCCGGCTGCGCCAAGTATGTGAGACGCCTATGAAATCCCCGCTGAGCAGGACTGATTCCCTAAGATCAACCCGTGGTCACCTTCCTCCTCGAACGCACGGCCCCGCTCTCCCCCGACGAGGCCTGGCGCCGCCTCACGGAGTGGCCCCGCCACGGCGAGGTCGTCCCCCTGACGCGCGTCACCGTCGAGCCGCCGGGCCCGACCACCGAGGGCACGCTCGTTGTCGCCCGTTCGGGGTTCGGCCCGCTCGCCTTCGCCGACCCCATGGAGGTCACGGTCTGGCGCCCACCCGCGGAGGGTGTCTCCGGCCTGTGCCGCCTGGAGAAGCGCGGCCGGGTGGTGCGGGGCTGGGCCGAACTGGAGGTGCACCCGGGTCCGGGCGGCCGCGCCCGCGTGATCTGGCGCGAGTCGCTCCGGGTCCGTTTCCTGCCCGGCCTGTTCGCCCCTGTGCTGCGGGTGTCGGCCCGGTCGGTCTTCGGGCGGGCACTGAACCGGCTGCTGCGGGGAACCTGAAGGGCGTGCAACAGTGGGCACCATGACGGCAGTTGACGGTACGACCGTGCAGGTGGACGAGGTCGAGGAGCTCGCGGTGGACGGGCTGCGGTGGCTGGTGGCCGCCGCGCGGGAGACGGCGGACGGCGGACTCGCCTGGCCGGCCGCGCCCTCGCAGGAGAGGACCGACCCCATCCTGTACAGCGGCACGGCGGGGATCGTCTCCGTGCTCCTGGAGGCATGGCGGCACCTGGGCGACGACTCCTACGCCGACCTCGCACTCCGCGCGGGCCACGGCCTGGCCGCCGCCGTCGACGGCCACGAGGACGACTCCCTGTACTTCGGCCGGTCCGGCATGGCCCTCGTCCTGCACACCCTGCACCACGAGCTCGGTGACACCGCCTGCGGCACGGCGGCCGACCGCGCGATGGCTCTCGTGCGCTCGCACTTCGACGGGGAGCGCTGGGGCGAGCTGTTCGAGCTGATGGGCGGCAACGGCGGCACGGGCCTGGCCGCCCTGGCGGTCGGCGATCCCGAGTTCGCCGTCCTCGCGGTGGAGCCCTATCTGCGGGCCGCGGAGAAGACCCCGTGGGGCGTCACCTGGCCGCACCGCCCGGGCACGGAAGCCCGCATGCACCACATGTCGCACGGCACGCTGGGCATCGCCTACGCCCTCGTCCGGATCGGCCACGCGACGGGCCGCGCCGACCTGGTCGACCTGGGGCTGGCGGGGGTCGCGGACGTCGTGGCCCGCGCCGAGGGCGGCCCGGACGGCTTCCTGGTCCCGCACTCCACCCCGCAGTTCCTGCCGGACCTGATCGAGCCGGTCAGCTACGGCTGGTGCCACGGCCCGACGGGTGACGCCCACATGTTCCGGCTGCTGCGCGACACCCAGGGCGACCCGGCCTGGGCCGCGCTCGCCGACCGCTGCTGGCACACGGTCGTCCACTCCGGCCTCCCACAGCGCCTGCGGCCGGGGTTCTGGGACAACAACGGCCGTTGCTGCGGCACGGCGGGCGTCCTCGCCCTGGCCGGCGACCGGATCGCCGAAAGAGCCGGAGGGCAGGAGGCGTACGACTTCGCGCGGGTCCTCGTCGCCGACCTCGCCGCCCGCGCGGTCCGGGACACCGACGGTGCCCGCTGGTCCAACGTCGAGCACCGGGCCACCCCGAGTGACCTGGAGCCCGGCACCGGCTGGGCGCAGGGCGGTGCGGGCATCGTGCGTGAACTGCTGCGCTTCGTCCGGCTGAGCCGGGGCGGCGATCCCAGGTACGCGTTCACGTGGCCGGACCAGCCCCAGGTGTCCGCTCAGGCCACCGACCCGATCCGGCGGGCCGGCACCGAGGTCACGTCGTGATGGATCGGCGTGTGCGCGCCGGTGAGGGAGACCCCGCTGCCGCCCCGCCGGCTCGCGACGATCTCCGCGGCGATCGACAGGGCCGTCTCCTCGGGCGTACGAGCGCCGAGGTCCAGGCCGATGGGTGACCGCAGCCGCGCCAACTCCAGCTCGGTCACGCCGACTTCGCGCAGTCGTTCGTTGCGGTCGAGGTGGGTGCGGCGGGAGCCCATGGCGCCCACGTAGGCGACCGGGAGGCGCAACGCCAGCTGGAGCAGCGGGACATCGAACTTCGCGTCGTGGGTCAGCACGCACAGGACCGTCCGGGCGTCGACCTCCGTGCGCTCCAGATACCTGTGCGGCCACTCGACGACTATCTCGTCGGCCTCCGGGAAGCGCGCCTCGGTCGCGAAGACGGGGCGCGCGTCGCACACGGTGACCCGGTAGCCGAGGAACGTGCCGATCCGCACCAGGGCCGACGCGAAGTCGATCGCGCCGAAGACGATCATCCGGGGCGGCGGCACGGAGGACTCGACGAGCACGGTGAGCGGGGCGCCGCAGCGCGAGCCCTGTTCGCCGATCTCCAGGGTGCCGGTGCGGCCCGCTTCCAGGAAGGCGCGCGCCTCGGCGGCGACCGTGCGGTCCAGCTCGGGATGGGCGCCGAAACCGCCATGACCGGAGACGTCCTCGGGTCCTACGACGAGCGCGCGGCCGACGAGTTCCCGCGGTCCGGAGACGATCCGCGCGAGCGCGGCCGCCCGGCCCCGCGCCGCCGCTTCCAGCGCGGCCGCGACCACGGTACGGACGGAGTCCCCCGCCCGGACCGGGGTGACGAGGATGTCGATGATGCCGCCGCAGGTCAGGCCGACGGCGAAGGCGTCCTCGTCGCTGTAGCCGAAGCGTTCGAGGACCGACTCCCCGTCCTCCAGCGCCTGTTGGCACAGTGCGTAGACCGCGCCCTCCACACAACCGCCGGAGACCGAGCCGATCGCCGTGCCGTCGGCGTCCACCGCGAGGGCGGCGCCGGGCCGGCGGGGCGCGCTGCCGCCGACGGCCACCACGGTGGCCACGGCGAAGTCACGCCCCTGCTCGAACCACCGGTGCAGTTCGTCGGCGATGTCCAGCATGTCTCGGTCTCCTCAACAGCGGGTTGCGTACGGGTGTGTTCGGGCGGCTAGCGCACGCCCATCCAGCTCTCGATCGGGTGGAGGGCGTAGTACACCAGGAAGATCACCGTCAGTCCCCACATGAAGGCGCCGATCTCCCGCGCCTTGCTCTGCGCGACCTTGATCGCGACGTACGAGATGACGCCGGCGGCGACGCCTGCCGTGATCGAGTAGGTGAACGGCATGATCACGACGGTCAGGAAGACCGGGACGGCAGTGGCGCGGTCGGCCCAGTCGACGTGTCGGGCGTTCATCATCATCATCGCGCCGATCACCACCAGGGCGGCGGCCGCGACCTCGCCCGGCACGATCGCCGTGAGCGGGGTGAAGAACAGACAGGCCGCGAAGAACAGGCCGGTGACGACGGAGGACAGGCCCGTTCGGGCGCCCTCGCCCACTCCCGTCGCCGACTCCACGAAGACGGTCTGACCGGAGGCACCGGCCACTCCGCCGATCGCACCGCCCGCCCCGTCTATGAACAGGGCCTTGGACAGGCCCGGCATCCGGCCCTGCGCGTCGGCGAGTCCGGCCTCGGTGCCGACGCCGATGATGGTGGCCATCGCGTCGAAGAACCCGGCGAGCACCAGCGTGAACACGATCATGCCGACCGTCATCGCGCCGACCTCGCCCCAGCCGCCGAACTCGACCTTCCCGAAGATCGAGAAGTCGGGCATGGAGACCGCGCTGCCGTGCAGTTCGGGGGCTCCGCTCGCCCACTGCCCGGGGCCGACGGCTCCGACCGCGTTGAGGAACACGGCGAGTACGGTCCCGCCGACGATGCCGATCAGGATCGCGCCGGGGACGCCTCGCGCCTGGAGCATGAAGATCGCGAGGAGGGTGACGGCGAACAACAGGACGGGCCAGCCCGCGAGTTCACCCGTGGGACCGAGGGTCACCGGGGTGGCCTTGCCCTGGTGGACGAACCCGGCCTTGTAGAAGCCGATCAGTGCGACGAACAGGCCGATGCCCATGGTGATCGCGTGCTTGAGGGCCAGCGGGATCGCGTTCATGATCATCTCACGCAGGCCGGTGACGACCAGCAGCATGATGACCACGCCGTACATCACGCACATGCCCATGGCCTGCGGCCAGGTCATCGCGGGCGCGACCTGCGAGGACAGGACGCCGGAGACGGACAGGCCGGCGGCGAGCGCGAGCGGTACCTTGCCGAAGAAGCCCATCAGCGGCGTGGTGAAGGCCGCCGCGAACGCGGTCGCGGTGATGAGTGCCTTCTGGCCGAGGGTGTCCCCCGCCGCGTCCTTGCCGGACAGGATCAGGGGGTTGAGCAGGAGGATGTACGCCATCGCCATGAAGGTGGTGACGCCGCCGCGCAGTTCACGCGCGACCGTGGATCCTCGCCGGGATATGTGGAAGTACTGGTCGAGCCAGGACCTGCCGGCCGGGACGCGGGTGCCTTCTCCCGCGTCGTCGGCCGTGGTCCTGGGTTCCAGGGACTGCTGGGTCATGGTGCCGTCTCCCAAGGTTCACAGGGACACCCGCGCAACCGCCTTTTCGGGCACGGGATTTGGGATGTGCACGACCCGGGGGACGGCCCAGGACGGACAGTTGGGGCCCGGGGGACGAGGTCCCCCGGGAAAACTCACCGGTTCAACGCCCGGAGGGTCACGTGCCGGTCAGGTGCTCCGGCCGTACCGGTGTCCTGTTGAGCTCCAGCCCGGTCGCGTTGCGGATCGCCGCGAGCACGGCCGGAGTGGAGGACAGGGTGGGTGCCTCGCCGACGCCGCGCAGCCCGTACGGCGCGTGGTCGTCGGCGAGTTCGAGCACGTCGACGGGGATGGTCGGCGTGTCGAGGATCGTGGGGATCAGGTAGTCCGTGAAGGAGGGGTTTTTGACCTTCGCCGTCTTCGGGTCGACGATGATCTCCTCCATCACCGCGACGCCCAGGCCCTGGGTGGTTCCGCCCTGGATCTGGCCGATGACGGACAGCGGGTTCAGCGCCTTGCCGACGTCCTGCGCACAGGCCAGTTCGATCACCTTGACCAGCCCGAGCTCGGTGTCGACCTCGACGACCGCGCGGTGGGCGGCGAAGGAGTACTGGACGTGTCCGAAGCCCTGCCCGGTACGCAGGTCGAAGGGCTCGGTCGGTCGGTGCCGCCACTCCGCCTCGACCTCGACGCTCTCGCCTTCGAGCACGTCGACCAGGTCCGCGAGGACCTCACCGCCGTCGGTGACGACCTTGCCGCCCTCCAGGAGCAACTCGGCGGTGGCCCAGGCCGGGTGGTACGAACCGAACTTGCGGCGCCCGAGCTCCAGCACCTTCTCCCGGACGAGCTCGCAGGAGTTCTTGACGGCGCCGCCGGTGACGTACGTCTGCCGGGAGGCCGAGGTCGAACCCGCCGAGCCCACCTGCGTGTCCGCGGGACGGATGGTCACCTGCGCGACCCCCAGCTCGGTGCGGGCGATCTGCGCGTGGACGGTGACACCGCCCTGCCCGACCTCCGCCATGGCCGTGTGCACGGTGGCCACGGGCTCGCCGCCGACGACCTCCATGCGCACACGCGCGGTCGAGTAGTCGTCGAAGCCCTCGGAGAAGCCGACGTTCTTGATACCGACCGCGTAGCCGACACCCCGCACGACGCCTTCACCGTGGGTGGTGTTGGACAGGCCGCCCGGCAGCTGCCGTACGTCGGCCTCCTCACCGGCCGCGAGCCACTGCTGCTCCGGAGGAAGGGGCATCGCCTTGACGCGGCGCAGGAGTTCTGCGACGGGAGCCGGGGAGTCGACGGGCTGGCCGGTCGGCATGATCGTGCCCTGTTCCATGGCGTTCAGCTGCCGGAACTCCACCCGGTCCATGCCCACCGCGTCGGCGAGCTTGTCCATCTGCGCCTCGTAGGCGAAGCAGGCCTGGACCGCGCCGAAGCCGCGCATCGCGCCGCAGGGCGGGTTGTTGGTGTAGAGCGCGAGGGCCTCGATCTCGACGTCGTCGACGACGTACGGCCCGACGCCGAGCGAGGCGGCGTTGCCGACGACGGCCGGCGAGGCGGAGGCGTACGCGCCGCCGTCGAGGACGATCCGGCACTTGACGTGGGTCAGCTTGCCCTCGCGCGTGGCCCCGTGCTCGTAGTACAGCTTGGCCGGGTGGCGGTGGACGTGCCCGAAGAAGGACTCGAACCGGTTGTAGACGATCTTGACGGGCTTGCCGGTGCGCAGCGCCAGCAGGCAGGCGTGGATCTGCATCGACAGGTCCTCGCGGCCGCCGAAGGCCCCGCCGACGCCGGACAGCGTCATGCGCACCTTGCGCTCGGGCAGGCCGAGGACGGGCGCGATCTGCCGCAGGTCGGAGTGCAGCCACTGGGTGGCGATGTAGAGGTGGACGCCACCGTCCTCGTCCGGCACGGCGAGACCCGACTCGGGGCCGAGGAAGGCCTGGTCCTGCATGCCGAAGGTGTACTCGCCCCTGACGACGAAGTCGGCCTTCTTCGAGGCCTCTTGGACGTCACCGCGGATGATCGGCTGCCGGTGCAGGATGTTCGGGTGCGGGACGTGTCCGATGTGGTGGTCGTCGCGGTTCTCGTGGACGAGGATCGCGTCCGGCGCGGTGGCGGAGGCCTCGTCGGTGATGACGGGCAGCTCGCGGTACTCGACCTTGATCTTGGCGGCGGCGCGGCGGGCCGTCTCCGGATGGTCGGCGGCGACGATCGCGACCGGCTCGCCGTGGTGCCGGACCTTGCCGTGGGCGAGGACCGGGGTGTCCTGGATCTCCAGACCGTAGTTCTTCACCTCGGTCGGCAGGTCGTCGTACGTCATGACGGCGTACACGCCCGGCAGGGCGAGGGCCTCGCTCGTGTCGATGGACACGATCTCGGCGTGCGCGACCGTCGAGCGGAGGATCTGCCCCCAGAGCATGTCCTCGTGCCACATGTCGGACGAGTACGCGAACTCGCCGGTGACCTTGAGGGTGCCGTCGGGGCGGAGCGTGGACTCGCCGATGCCGCCCTTGGTCTTCGAACCCTGGGTGATCTTGGTGGGAGTGCCGTTAGGAGTGGACACTTCAGACCGCCTCTCCCTGCCGGGCGGCCGCGAGGCGGACCGCGTCCATGATCTTCTCGTAGCCGGTGCAGCGGCACAGGTTGCCCGACAGCGCCTCGCGGATGTCCGCGTCGCTCGGGTTGGAGTTGCGCTCCAGCATCTCGTCGGCGGCGACCAGCAGCCCCGGCGTGCAGAAACCGCACTGGACGGCCCCGGCGTCGATGAACGCCTGCTGGACGGGCGAGAGTTCGGTGCCCTCGCCGGTGTGGGAGTCGTGCCCCTCCGACGCCTGGTGACCGCACGACCGCTGCTTCGCGTAGTCCGCGAGCCCCTCGACGGTCACGACCTCGCGCCCCTCGACCTGCCCGGCGGCGACGAGGCACGAGCACACCGGGACGCCGTCCAGCCGGACCGTGCAGGAGCCGCACTCACCCTGCTCGCAGGCGTTCTTCGAACCGGGCAGCCCGAGCCGCTCGCGCAGCACGTACAGCAGGGACTCGCCCTCCCACACGTCGTCGGCTTCCTGCGGGCGTCCATTGACAGTGAAGTTGACACGCATTACGCAGCTCCCTCCGTGGTGGCGGCGGTGCCGCGGTACGACTCCCAGGTCCAGGTCAGTGTGCGGCGGGCCATGATGCCGACCGCGTGGCGGCGGTAGCTCGCCGTGCCCCGGACGTCGTCGATCGGGTTGCAGGAGGCGGCGCAGAGATCCGCGAACTGCTTGGCGACCGAAGGGGTGATGATCTTGCCGTTGTCCCAGAACCCGCCCTCTTCCAGAGCCGCGTTCAGAAACTCCTCGGCGGTCCTGGCCCGAACGGGTGTGGGAGCGGCCGAGCCGATCCCCGTCCGCACGGTCCGCGTCTCGGGGTGCAGGGCGAGCCCGAAGGCGCACACGGCGATGACCATGGCGTTGCGCGTGCCGACCTTGGAGTACTGCTGGGGCCCATCGGCCTTCTTGATGTGCACGGCGCGGATGAGCTCGTCGGCCGCCAGCGCGTTGCGCTTCACGCCGGTGTAGAACTCGTCGATCGGGATGAGCCGCGATCCGCGCACCGACTCGACCTCGACCTCGGCGCCGGCCGCGAGGAGGGCGGGGTGGGCGTCACCGGCCGGGGAGGCGGTACCGAGGTTGCCGCCGACGCCGCCGCGGTTGCGGATCTGCGGGGAGGCCACGGTGTGCGAGGCGAGGGCCAGGCCCGGGAGCTCGCCGCGCAGGTCCTCCATGATCCGGGTGTACGGCACGGAGGCACCGAGCCGCACGGTGTCCTCACCGACCTCCCACTCGGTGAGGTCGCCGACGCGGTTCAGGTCGAGCAGGTACTCGGGCCGCCGATGGTCGAAGTTGATCTCGACCATCACGTCGGTGCCGCCCGCGATGGGCACAGCGGTGGGGTGCTCGGCCTTGGCGGCGAGCGCCTCCTCCCAGCTGGCGGGGCGAAGGAAGTCCATGACCGGCTCTCTTCTTCGTCTTGAGGGTCGTATGGATCAAGCCAGATCGTGTGCGGCGGGCCCGGCTCGTTCATGTGCTGTTCACGTGGAGTGGAGCCAGTACACAGCGGCGTACTCCGACGGGGTCAGTCACGGAAACCATGAAGGAGTTGGCTGGTCGGGGCCGTCATCTTGTAGATTCATATGAACGGAGGACCTCAGTAACCTCCATGTTTTCCTGCGGAAACGTTCGACACAGCCCACGTGACCTGGGACACAGCCCCGGAGACGGCACGGGCCGCTCCGCACTCACCGGACCCTTCCCCCATCGTAGATTTCGAGACAAAGAACGGCGGCGACGAGAATGCGGCTGCGCGCACTGCTGGACACCGACGCGCTGGGCCTGCGGCTGCTCGGCGGCGAGGACGAACTGGATCGCACCGTGCGCGGGGTGATGACCACGGACCTGCGCGACCCGAGCCGCTATCTCTCGGGCGGGGAACTGGTCCTGACGGGCCTTGCCTGGCGCCGGGACGCCGCCGACTCGGAGCCTTTCGTGCGACTCCTCGTGCAGGCCGGAGTGGCCGGGCTGGCGGCCGGTGAGGCGGAACTGGGCAACGTCCCGGAGGATCTGATCGTCGCCTGCGTCCGCCACCGCCTCCCGCTGTTCGCGGTGCACGAGTCGGTGGCCTTCGCGACGATCACCGAGCATGTCGTACGGCAGGTCTCGGGGGAGCGGGCCGGCGACCTGGCGGCCGTGGTGGACCGCCACCGCCGCATGATGACCTCGGGCCCGGCGGGCGGCGGCCCGGACGTGGTCCTCGACCTCCTGGGCTCCGACCTGGACCTGCGCGCCTGGGTCCTGTCCCCCACCGGCCGTCTGATCGCGGGCCCGAAGGTGGCGGGCCCCGGTCTCCCTGCGGACACCTGCGCGAAGCTCGCGGCGGAACACCTGGCGGCGGCCCGCACCGGGCGCCGCGGGCCCCACCGTGTCACGCTCGGCTCGTCGACGTACTCCCTCTTCCCGGTCCGCAGCTCCGGCCGCTCCCCCCAGGCCTCCAGGGACATACGCGAGACGGTCCTGTCGGACTGGCTGCTCGCGGTGGAGGCGGACGCCGGCGACTGGCCGGAGGAACGCCTGGACCTCCTCCGGGGCGTCACCCAGCTGATCGCGGTCGAGCGGGACCGCAGGGACGCGGCCCGCACGGTCCGCCGCCGCCTGGCCCAGGAGGTCCTGGAACTGGTCCAGACGGGAGCGGCACCGGCCGAGATCGCCGCCCGCCTCAGGGTGGCCGCCCCGGTCCTCCTCCCCGGCCTGGGAGCGGCCCCCCACTGGCAGGTGGTGGTGGCCAGGGTCGAGTGGCAGGACGGCGACCTGGAGGGCGGTCCCGTGGCCCAGTCGCTCCTGGAGGAGATCCTGGTGGACCCGTCGGCCACGGGTCCCGAACCCTCCGACCGCATAGCGGTGGCCCACACGGGCGACGAGGCGATCGCCCTGGTCCCCCTCCCGGCGGTCTCCACCGAGCACGACGGCTCCGAGGCCGGCATCCTGGCCGACGCCCTCCTGGAATCCGTACGGGACCCCCTCGCGGCCGGCCTGGACGACGACGGCAGGGTCACCCTGGGCGTCAGCGCGTCGGTCCACTCGGCGGAGGGACTCAGAGGCGCCCTGGAGGAGGCCCGCCACGCCCGCAGGGTGGCGGCGGCCCGCGCCGGCCGGGTCTGCGCGGCAGGCCACCAGGAGCTGGCCTCGCACGTCCTGCTGCTGCCCTTCGTGCCGGACGACGTCCGCCGAGCCTTCACAGCCCGCCTCCTCGACCCGCTGCGCGACTACGACCGCCGCCACCGGGCCGAGCTGATCCCCACCCTGGAGGCCTTCCTGGACTGCGACGGCTCCTGGACCCGCTGCGCGACCCGTCTCCACCTGCACGTCAACACGCTGCGCTACCGCGTCGGGCGGATCGAACAGTTGACGAGCCGGGACCTCTCACGCCTCGAGGACAAGCTGGATTTCTTCCTGGCACTGCGGATGAGCTGAAACCTGTGGGGCCCCGGACTCCCACGACTTTGTGAATTCCTTCACCCACCCCCTTGGCCGGGCCCGTCGTTTCGTGCTGAGATGCCGCCACCACTCATAGCTCGACGGCGCGCTCGGGGAGGGCAACGTGGCGCATACCGCCATGTCTGGTAACGGAACGACCGCCGGTGACGATCCACTCCAGACCGCGGTATGGCGGCTGCGCTCCCGGGCCTGCTGGGCCGACGCGGCCGCCCTGCTCCAACCGGTCACCGCGCAGGCGGCTCTGCAGAGAGCGGCACTTCTGGTGGAACGCTGCCTGTACACGGAGCAGGGCTGGGCGGAGGCGGAGGACGCACTGCGCACTGCCGAGGCCCTGGCTCACAGCGACGGCGAACGGGGAGCGGCCGCTTGTGAACGAGGGCAACTTGCGTACGCCTCGACGCTGCACGGGGTCCGTGACCGCGCGGACGAGGCGAGGGCGGCGCTGGGCCGTGCGGCGGCGCTGATCCCTCCGGGAGTGGAGGCGAGGGCGCTGCTGGACTTCCGCCGGGGCCTGCTGGCGGAGAACCTGGCCCACGCTCCCCAGGCGGCCCGAGCGGCCTACCGCCGCGCCCACGCGGGCGCCACGGCCCACTCCGATCCCCTGCTCCTGTCCTTCACTTGGCGCCACCTCGCCGGACTCGCCCTACGGGACGGCGAGTTGGCCGAGGCGCGGCACGGCTTCGCCGAATCACTCCGGATCCGGGAGGAGTTGGGCTATCTGGTGGGAACGGCGCCGGCCCTCGCTTCCCTCGCCGACGCGGAGGTGGAGCCGGAGGCGTCCCGGCTCCGCGAGGAGGCGAGGCGGTTGTACCGGTTGCTGGGCGGCGTACCTACATGGCTGGCACGGCAGTTGGCTCCGCCGGCGGCCACGGCGTGATGTGACCGGGGCGCAGTTCCCTGCGGGGCTTGAGCGGGACGCCTACGGGGGTGCCGGGTCGGGTGGTCGGCGAGTGCGAGCGGGTTGCGGCTGGTCGCGCAGTTCCCCGCGGGTCGCGTGCACGGGGCTTGAGCGGGACGCCTACGGGGGTGCCGGGTCGGGTGGTCGGCGAGTGCGAGCGGGTTGCGGCTGGTCGCGCAGTTCCCCGCGCCCCTAAGGAGTTGCAGTCACCCGCGCCACGACGGACCGTTCGCCACCTCGCCCGCCACGACGGACCGTTCGCCACCTCGCCCGCCACGACGGACCGTTCGCCGCACCCCGCGCCACGACGGACCAATCCCTCCCTCGCCCGCCACGACGGACCGTTCGCCGCACCGCGTGCCCCGACGGGCCGGTAGCCGCGTACGGCGGGAAGGGGACGGGGTGGGGGGTGTCCGCCCGCAGCGGCCGGCGTCCGTAATCCAGTACTGCTCAATCGACAGCAACCGCCGGACCGAGGACGGACACCCCCCACCCCGGCCCCGACCCACCCACCGAACCCCACGCGCTACACCAGCCCCCACCGAAGCCGAAACGGGCCGCCGCAGGCACTCAGGGGCGCGGGGAACTGCGCACAACGCCCGCCCCCACCGAACCCGCACAGGCGCCGCAGGCACCCGCACCCGCACCCGCACCCGCACCCGCGTCAGGACCTCCCGGCGAAATGCCCGCCCACCAGCCCCCGCACCACATCCAGATCCCGCGCGATCAACGCGTCCAACAGCGCCGTGTGCTCTGCCGCGTCCGCGATCAGGTCCGCCCGCCCCCGCGCCGCGGAACCACCTACCAGCGGCCACTGAGACCGCCGGTGCAAGTCCTCCGCGATCTGCACGAGTTGCTCGTTCCCCGACAGCGACAGCACCGCGCTGTGGAAGGCCCGATCGGCCTCCGCGTACGTGGCCCGGCATCCCGACGACGCCGCCCGCACGCTCGCCTCCGCCACCGGCCGCAGCTCCGCCCACCGCTCCACCGGCACGCTCCGCGCCAGCCGCAACACCACCGGCACCTCGATCAGCGCCCGCACCTCGGCCAACTCGGCCAGCTCACGGGCCCCCCGCTCGACGACCCTGAACCCACGGTTGGGAACAACCTCGACGGCCCCCTCCAACGCGAGCTGCTGCATGGCCTCCCGCACCGGCGTGGCGGACACCCCGAAGCGCTCCCCCAGCGCAGGCGCCGAGTACACCTCACCGGGCCGCAACTCCCCGGTGACCAACGCCGTACGCAAAGCGTCGAGGATCTGCCCCCGCACGGAGGCCCGCTGGATGACAGGCCGCGGAATCGGCACCTCGCTGTGCGTGTGCTCACCCCGGACCCCGGAACCCGCATCGGCCCGGGCCCGCGCCGCGTCGGAGGCCCGCATCTGCGGCGGTACCCGAACCGCGCCCACGGCCAGGTCCACGTCCCGCTCCACACCCCCCGTCCCGGCGGAGCCCTGCACACCCTGCTTCACGGGTCCTCCTCCGGACGTGTCGGTACTTGGGGTCATTAACGACGGGTTGTTACTCACCCGTCAAGCACCTTAGGCGCAGAACGCTCCAGTTCAAATCCCGAAGATCCCGGGTAAGGTAAGCCTTACCTTTAGACGACTGCGAATCGGTGCTCCACATGCCCATACCGCCGCCCGCCCCCCGCTCCGCCGTCACAGCCGCCTACGCGCGCGTGACCGAGGCTCTCCCGGTGCTGACGGTCACGGAGCTGCCCGAGGACACCCCCCTCCCGACCGGTGACGGCTGGGTCACCGCCGCGGCCCTCGCGGGGAACGACACCGCCCTGGACATCTTCCTCGCGTGGGACGACGAGCAGATCCTCAGGGACAACGCCAGGAAGGGCCGCCCGGACGTGATCGCCGGCTTCGGACTGCACCGCTACGCCTGGCCTGCCTGTCTCCTCTTCACGGCACCGTGGTTCCTGCACCGCAGGGTCCCCCGCTACCCGGTGACCCAGGTCTCCTACGACCGCACCCGGGGCCCGATGAACCTCGCGGTCCACCCGGGCCTGTTCGCCTGCCTCCCGGACGACCCGGCCGCCGCGCTCCCCGGCGCGTACACGGTCCCCGACGAGGAGTGCCTGCGGGCCGAACTGAGGGACGCGATCGCCGAGCACATGGAGCCGCTCCTCGGCGCCTTCGGCCCGCGCATGCGCCGCCGCGGCAGGGCCCTGTGGGGCATGGTGACCGACGAGATCGTCGAGGGGATCTGGTACGTCGCCGAGCTCCTCGGCGAGCACGAGAAGCGCCGGGCCGAACACGCCCTGGAGCTCCTCCTGCCGGGGACGACGAAGCCGTACGTCGGCTCCCCGGGCTTCCGCGTGCTCACCGACCCCGACGGCAGGCCCCTGGCCACCCGGGACCGGATCAGCTGCTGCATGTACTACACACTGGATCCGGACGACATCTGCGCGACCTGCCCGCGCACCTGCGACACGGACCGGATCGCCAAGCTCACGGCGGCCGCGGCCAGTTGAGGTCTCGTCAGAGGGGACCCCGCCGCAGGCCGCCCTCCCGCGTCCCGTAAGATCAACGCCGACTGGGACGCCCGTTCGGTTACAGGCAATTCACAACTTCCTCACTTGTCGCAGGAACTTTCCGTGGAACCACCCGTACGGGTAGTCTTATTCGAACTCAACTCCCGCCCCTCAAGCGGCAGTTCGAGCAGAACGCCGCCCTGGGCAATCCCTTGCACTTCCTTGGCGGCCTCTTGCCCCGAAAACGCCTGAGGGCCGTTGGGATTGGGCCACTATGGCGGGCGTTACGCCCCATCCCAATGCAAGGGACCCAGATGAGACTGACCGACATATCGCTGAACTGGTTGCTTCCGGGCGCCGTACTGCTCCTGGGCATGCTGGCGGCGGTGGCGGTGCTCGCGCGGAGCAAGCGGTCCGGCGGGGAGCACGCGAAAGACGACTCGTGGGAGCGGAGCGAGGAGCGCCGCAGGCGCAAGGAGGCCATATACGGCACCGCCTCCTATGTCCTTCTGTTCTGCTGTGCGGCGGTGGCAGCCGCCCTCTCCTTCCACGGTCTGGTGGGCTTCGGCCAGCAGAACCTGAACCTGTCCGGCGGCTGGGAGTACCTCGTCCCGTTCGGCCTGGACGGCGCGGCCATGTTCTGTTCCGTGCTCGCGGTGCGGGAGGCCAGCCACGGTGACGCGGCCCTCGGCTCCCGGATACTCGTGTGGACGTTCGCCGGCGCGGCGGCCTGGTTCAACTGGGTGCACGCGCCCAGGGGGTTCGGCCACGACGGCGCGCCGCAGTTCTTCTCCGGCATGTCCCTCTCGGCCGCCGTCCTCTTCGACCGCGCGCTGAAGCAGACCCGCAAGGCCGCGCTGCGCGAGCAGGGTCTGGTGCCGCGTCCGCTGCCCCAGATCCGCATAGTCCGCTGGGTGAGGGCGCCGCGTGAGACGTACAAGGCCTGGTCGCTGATGCTGCTGGAGAACGTGCGCAGCCTCGACGAGGCGGTCGACGAGGTTCGCGAGGACAAGCGCGAGAAGGAAGCGGCCCGACTGCGTCGGCGCGGCGAGCAGCGCGTCGAGCGCGCCCAGCTCAAGGCGATCAGCCGGGGACACCGCGGCTTCGTCGGCCGGGGCGGCGGGCGCCAGTTGGAGTCCCAGGCGGCCCCGGCTCTGGAGCGAGCCTCCGCGGAGCCTGCCATACCCAACCCCGAGCCGCTGCCCGTACGCCAGCGTCCCTCTCTCCAGCCCGTCCGCGGCGCGTCTGAGTCGCCCTCCGTCGACCTCACCGCGGAGGACGACACAATGGCCCTGCCGCGTCTCGACTCGCTGGAGCGCAAACTCAAGGATCTTGAGCAGCAGTTCGGCTGAGACGAAAGCCGAGGCCAGGGCCAACGCCAGGGCCTGAAGGGCGCGGCCGAGAGGCCGGAGCACCACGGGAAGGGGGCGTGACCGACGCGGTCACGCCCCCTTCCCGTGGTTCACGCCGTTCCGGCGTCGAGTTCGAACCAGACGGCCTTGCCCACGCCGTGTGCCCGTACGCCCCAGGCGTCCGCGAGCGACTGCACCAGGACCAGACCCCTGCCATGTGTACCGTCGTCGGCGGTCGGTACGCGCATCCGGGGTCTGCGGGCGACGAAGTCCCGCACCTCGACCCTCAGCGCCCGGGGCCCCACCGTGGCCGTGACGACCGCGTCGTGGTCGGTGTGCACGAGTGCGTTGGTGACGAGTTCACTGGTGAGCAGTTCGGCTATCTCGGATCGTCCGGGCCTCCCCCAATGTCGTAACAGCTCGCGCAAGGCCCTGCGTGTCTCAGGTACGGCCCCCAGGTCCGCCTGCTCCAGTCTGCGCCGGAGCTGAGGCGACTGCGCCTGCTCCAGGGCGCTGTCGGCCTTCTCCTCCACGGTCTTTGCCGAGAAGGCCCCTACTGTCGTGGGACCGCCTCCTCGTGCCTGCCTCTTCATGACCCCCGCCCGCGTGCCGATGTCGGTTCCCCTCCTGCTCGAACACGTTCACGGGGATCCATGCCCCGTAGCTCATGCGGCAGTCATGTCGAATCGTCAACGACCAGGTGTTCGGCCACGTTTGCGGTGGCGACCACGGCCATGCCGACAGAGCGGACGAATCCCGGGCCACGCCCCGCGGACCGCCGCGCGCGGCGGTGCCCGTCCGATGGGGCGGCGCCCCGCGGCGGTCCGTACGGCCCGCCCGACACGCGGCGCGTGTGCCGCCGGGCCCCTCCGCGCGACATGTGCCCTGCGAACCGGTGCCGGGGTACCGGCCCCTTCGGACGCCGCGCGAGCCTTTCACGCCGGGAAGGCGCGGGAAATCACCTGGTCGGCGGGGTGGTTGCGTTCCGGTCCGGGCCTCGAGGTGAGGAGCCTGCCGTACGACGACCCGCGCTCCCTGAAACCGCGTGCACCCCCGCCGCAGGCACCCGGCGATCGGGTCCGGCGAGCGGAGGTGAGCCGGTGCATCCGTTCCCGGAGTCGGCAGCCGGCCCCACGGCGCCGCAGGGCTGGTGAGCCACGTGGGTCCGGGACACCGGGACACCGGGACCACCGGGCATGGGCCGATCCGCCGACCCCGCACTGCCGACCTCGCCGTACCCGACGAAGGGGTGTGGCAGTCGGGAAACTGGCCGGAATCCGCCGCTACTTGCCCGCGAGGCCCTTGGTGCCGATGTGGAAGATCTTGTGGCTGCCGCGGGTCATGTCGACGACGAGGGTGCTGGTCCGGCCGGCACTCCAGGTGAGGGTGACGACGGCCTCCGTGTGGTCGGCGGTGCCGTTGTCGGTGACCTTCCAGGCGAGGGGCACGTTCTGGGCGCGCAGGACGCCGTCGGCGTGCTCCTTGTCCTCCCAGGCGTTCAGTTCCTTCTGGAAGGCCGGGGTGAGGTAGTGCGCGCGGAGCGCGTCCTGGAGTGCACCGCCGCCCTCGTCGGTGACCGCGTCGATGTAGGCGCCGTAGAAGTCGGCGATGCGGGTGATGTTGTCGGAGGGCTTCCCGCTCACGCTGTGCGGTGCTCCGGCGGAGGCCTGGGCGGTGACGCCGAGGCCGAGGGCCAGGGCGAGGCCGACAGCCAGGGTGGTGCGGCGGGTCGCCTTGGTCGTGTTCATCTGTGTTCCCCGTTTTCTTTCTGAATCTTTCTGAGTCTTTTCCGATGGTGATGCGATCCGGGCGGGGCCGCCCGCCCGACCCCCGTGCGGGAGGGCGGCCCCGGTTCTCAGTGGAGCTTGTTCACCGCGGTCGCGGTCGTCTTCTTGAAGGCCTTCACCGGGGCACTGGCGAAGTCACCCATCTGGGACCACTCCACGACGGTGACGGTCCGGTCGTCCCGGCCGACGGACAGCAGCCGGATGTCGGTGGCGCCGTACGAGTACGCCGTGTGCAGGCCGTGCACCCGGGCGCCCTCCTCGACCGCGACCTTGCCGTAGTCCTTGTACGTCGCCTCGAGCTCCGGGTCGGCCTGCTCGAGGCGGTCCGCGCAGGTGCGGATCTCCTTGTTCATGCGGGTGGCGAGGGCCGCGGCCTTGGCCTTGGTGCCGACCTCGATCGTCAGCTGGCGGGCGCTGGTCTCCAGTTCGGTGCGGAAGTCGCGGTACCGGGAGTCGTAGCCCGGCAGCGCGTCCTCGAGGCAGAGCAGCAGTTCGTCCGGGACGCCGTCGGTCACCTTGCCCGCCGTCCAGGCGGACGAGGGGTGTGGCGGGAGGTCGGCGGCCAAGAGGAACGTGGGCGCGGCCGGCGCGGCCCCGGCCTGCACGGCGAGTGTGACGCCGAGCACGAGGCCGGTGAGAGAGAGTACGGTGAGCGCGCCTGCTCGGGTGCGCTTGGGCATGGGTGTCCCCCGTGAGATACGTGCATGAGTGTGGGATGCCACGACGACGGCGGATGGTCGGTCCGGCCCGGTCGGTGCGACACCAAGAGCATCAGCGGTCACACGGGGCGGATGCAACACGGGACACGGGATCCGTCTGCATGGAACCATCCCAGGCCGTCTGACGTGCAGGTATAGGGAGTGCCTGGGATACGGGATCAGGGGGGAATCGTTGTCGGCACCGGAACCACAGGACGATGTCCAGGAGTTCGCGGCCCTGCTGCGGCGCCTGAAGGAGCGCACGGACCGCAGCTACGGTTCGCTGGCCCGGCGGCTGAACATGAACACCTCGACCCTGCACCGGTATTGCGCGGGCGACGCGGTACCGGTCGACTTCGCACCCGTCGAGCGGTTCGCGGCGCTGTGCGGGGCATCGGCCGAGGAGCGGATGGATCTGCACCGGCTGTGGCTCTCGGCGGTGGCGGCGCGACAGCGGCCACGGGCCGGGGAGGCGGCGGAGGCCGCGCGTCCGCCGGCGGACGCGGCAGCGGGGACGGTCGGCGCTACGGCAACGGAAGCAGCAGTCGGCGAGGGAAGCGGGGCAGGGGCAACTGACCACGCGACGGCGGCGGCTGATCGGGCACCCGCGGCAGATGGCGGTACGTCAGCGACAGCCGACGGCGTGACCGCGGCGGCTGGCACCGCGGTGGTCGGCGGCGCGGTGAGCGGCGGTGCGGTGAGCGGCGGTGCGGTCGGCGAAATGGGCGCGGCGACAGACAGCCGCGCGGCGAGCGGCGGTGCGGTCGACGAGCTGAGCGCAGCGACAGACAGCGGCGCGGTGGGCGACAGCGTGCCGAGCCTCGGCGCGGTCGGCGAAATGGGCGCGGCGACAGACAGCCGCGCGGCGAGCGGCGGTGCGGTCGACGAGCTGAGCGCAGCGACAGACAGCTGCGCGGTGGGCGACAGCGTGCCGAGCCTCGGCGCGGTCGGCGAAATGGGCGCGGCGACAGACAGCCACGCGGTGGCCGTCGGTGCGGTGAGCGGCGAGGTGGGCGCGAGTTCCGAGGGTGAGGGGGGCGCCTTGATCGCGGGGCGCGGTGCCCCGCCCCGCCCCTGGTACCGCCGTCGGCGCGTCGCCATGGCCGCGGCCGCCGCGGTGGCGCTTCTCGCGACGCTGGGCAGTCTGTCGGCGCTGCCCTCGGGGCGTTCCGCGTCGGACGAGGTCGCTCAGGCCCCGGACCCGTCGTCCTCTACGACTACGACGGCGTCGGGCTCGCCCCGCCACTCCCCGTCCAAGTCGCCGAGCGCCTCCGCCACCTCCGGCTCCCCGTCGCCCAAGGGCACCCGGAACAGCCCCTCCGCGTCGGCGACGGGCGGCGGCGCCGCCACGAAGGGCACAGGCAAGTCCGGACAGCAGGGAGCCGCCACCGGTACCCCGCTCACCTGGACCGTCAACTCCCACGTCTGGAACGCGGGCTGCGGCCACGACTACGTCATCGACAAGCCGCCCGCCCAGGTCCCGCCGCCCCCGACGGCCCAGGACGCCGCGAACTGGGCAGGCACGCTGGGCGCGATCCACGGCCGGCAGACCATGGTGCAGATCTCGGTGCAGGGCCGGAACTCGACGGCCGTCGTCCTGGAGGACCTCCGGGTCCGGGTCGTCTCACGCGAGACCCCGGCCAAGGGCAACGCGTACGCCATGGACCAGGGTTGCGGAGGCGCTCTCACCCCGCGCTACTTCTCCGTCGACCTGGACAAGGACCGGCCGATCGCCCACTCGCAGTCCGGCAACGACGGCGAGAACGTCATCCCGGCCGTCAGGATGCCCTACCGCGTCTCCTCCGAGGACCCGGAGGTGCTGCTGGTCACGGCGGAGACCGAGGGCTGCGACTGCAATTGGTACCTGGAACTGGACTGGTCCTCCCAGGGCCGCACCGGTACGGCCCGCGTCGACGACAACGGCCGCCCGTTCCGCACGACCGCCATCAAGGGCCTGCCCCGTTACTGGTACGGCACGAACACCGCAGGTGAGCGGGCCTGGGTGGACTACGACAGCTAGGAGACGGACGCGGACCCCACACGGTGAGCCGTGCCGTCGGGGTCCACGTAGGCGAACTCCCGTAGCCCGTAAGGCGTGTCGGCCGGCTCGACGAAGCGGCCCTCGACGCCGGAGGCCGCCCACTCGGCATGGACGGCGTCGGCGTCGCTCACGTACAGGTAGACGACGGCTCCGGTGCGCAGAGGGTCGTGCTCGGACCACTCGCTGAGGTGCATCGAGACCGCACCCCGTTCGACGAAGCCGTACCGCTGCGGACCGTCGTAGGCACGCGCGGCGAAGCCCAGCCGACGGTATCGCTCCAGGGCCGCGGCAAGGTTCCGGACAGGGACGACGGGCGCGACTTCGGTGAAGGCGATTTCTGGCATGCGGCCAGTCTTGCAGCTATGGGGCTCCTCAGGGCCGGGGCACGTTCCGGAGGTTGGAGCGGGCCAGCTGGAGCATGCGGCCGACTCCTCCGTCGAGGACGATCTTCGAGGCGGACAGGGCGAAGCCGGTGACCATCTCGGTGCTGATCTTCGGCGGGATGGAAAGGGCGTTGGGGTCGGTGACGATGTCGACGAGGGCGGGACCCTTGTGCTTGAACGCCGACTTCAGGGCCCCGGCGAGGTCCTTGGGCTTCTCCACGCGCACGCCATGGGCACCGCAGGCACGGGCCACGGCCGCGAAGTCGGGGTTCTTGTTGGTGGTGCCGTAGGACGGGAGCCCGGCGACCAGCATCTCCAACTCGACCATGCCCAGCGAGGAGTTGTTGAAGAGGACGACCTTCACGGGGAGGTCGTACTGGACCAGGGTCAGGAAGTCGCCCATCAGCATGGAGAATCCGCCGTCGCCGGACATCGACACGACCTGTCGCCCGAGGTCGGTGAACTGCGCCCCGATCGCCATCGGCAGGGCATTGGCCATCGAGCCGTGCGAGAAGGAACCGATCACGCGGCGGCGGCCGTTGGGCGAGATGTAACGGGCGGCCCACACATTGCACATGCCGGTGTCGACGGTGAACACGGCGTCGTCGTCGGCGAGTTCGTCGAGTACGGAGGCCCCCTGTCTGCCTTGTCGATCATCTCGACGAGCTTGTCGATCTCGGCGTCACCGGGGCGGACGCTGGGCCGGGAGGTGACGAGGGCGGTCTCGGCGGCCTTGTCGGGGGCGGGCTGGTCGGCGATGTCGCCGGGGAGGGTGACGACGCTGACGCCGGAGCGGCCGACGGCGTTCTGGATGGCGGTCTGGAGCAGCCTGGGCATCTGCTTGGGATCCACGAACTGTTCGGCGACGTTCTGCTTGGCCATGGATCCATGCACCGTTCCTGTGGACTGAGCGGAGTGAGTCCGTTCAGCCGCGCGCCCCGAACGGTCTTGGGCGAGCTGGTCCCCGGCGTACTCGACCCCGGGGCGGCGACACGCATCCTGTGCGTGGTCCGGGCCCGGGAGGCCAGTTCCCTCCGCGACCTGGCCACATAGATACGGCCAGAGGCGGCGGGGAGGCCCTGGACCATCCTCTGGTGGAGCGGGGGCCCCGCACGCTGGCGCCGTACTGGCGTCCCAGATCGCACGATCACGTTAGCCCGATCGGCCCAGGACGCCGCAAGTCCGCCAGCAGGCGATCACCCGATCGAGCTAACTCGACCTCGTACGTACTCCCTGGCGAGCAGTTATCAACCCCTTCGGTCTCCTTGGGTCCATCCATCCACAATGGCCGCGATCACGCCTCCCAAACAGCGGCGGCTGTACGGTCGTCCGCGTATCCCTTGACCCGGACTTGGGAGTCGGCGAGGAACGCGGCGAGGCCGGGCGGGGATCCTGACCACCTTTCCGTGAGGTACTCGCACAGTTCCGGCTCGCCGCGCAGAGGGTCGGCGAGGCCTCCGGTGCACATCAGGAGGGTGTCACCCGGGCGGGCGACGGAGGCGCGGAAGCGGAAGGGTTCGCGGGGCGGCTCCGGGGCGGGTTCGTAGGGGCTCGGGGGTGTGGGGATGCCGAGGTCCATGGTGAGGCGGTCGCCCTCGGGGGTCTCGGTCGGCAGTGAGCCGAAGCCGACGACCGGTTCGCCGGTGGCGTCGGTGATGCGGGGTTCGATGTCGTGCCACTCGCCGTCGCGGAGGCGGAAGAGGCCGCCCGCGCCGACGCCGAAGAAGACGCGGATCCGGCAGTCGGGGTCGGCGGGCAGGAGCAGACAGCGCAAGGTGGCGGCGTATTCCTCCGGGTCGGTGCCCTGCTCGACGGCGCTGGCGCGCAGCTTGCCGAGGCTGCGGTCGGTGAGCCGGTGCAGCCCGGACTTGAGGTCGCCGCGGCGGGCGGCGCTGATGTCCTGCGCGAGCCGGGCGTGACTGCGCCCCACGGCCCGCCCGATCCAGTGACAGGCCTCGGCGGCGGCGCGGTGGGCACCGGGGGTGGCGCGGGCGCCGGTGGCCATGGCGACGAGGATCAGCGCCTGCTCGCCGGTGCCGAAACGGGCGGTGAGCAGGGAGTCCCTTCGGGGCTCGCCGCGGAACCTGGCCGAGTCCCCTCGCACGGACACCGCCCGCAGCGTGCACGCCCCGTACCTGGCCCCGTCCAGCACGGTGTCCGCCACCAGGTCGTCGAGTTCGTCGGGGTCGGCGGGTGGGAGGGCGGTGGGTTCGGCGTCGTAGGTGGGAGGGCCGGAGCCGACGAATCCGACGGGGGCGGGCGGGAGGGTGGGGATGTCCACGCGGGTGGCGGTGCGGGGTGCCTGTGGCGCGGGGGCCGGGTCCGGGTCGGCACCTTCGCGGTCCTGGGTGGGGCCGTCCTGGTCGTGGTCGGCGGTCCGGCCACGACCGGGTGGTTCGGGGGGCTCAGGGGTCGGGTCGGGCTGAGTGGATCCCGGGCCGGCTGCCGGGGATTCCTGGGCGAGGTCGGCTTCGACGCCGGGTGCGACGGCCCACCAGTCGCCTTCGACGCGGCGCGTGCCGGCTCCGCCTCGGTCCGAGGGCTCTGGAGGGTTCTCAGGGCCGCCAGACGTGGGCACGTCCTCGACGCCGCCCACGGGGGCCGGCCTGCCGTAGGCGGGGTCGCCCCTGCGCGAGCCGACCCCGTCCGTGGCGCCGCCACGCGGGTCGACTCCGCCGACGCCCCACCCTCCGGAATCACCACGGTCTGCCGAAACGGCCCGGTCGGCGTCCTGCGGCACGTCATCGGCGACACCACTGCGCGAGGCCGCTCCGCCGGAGCCACCCCTGCCCGAGCCGCCACCGTCAGGCCAAAGGGCCTGGTCACCGTCGTGTGGCGCATCATCAGCGAGGCCACCCCGCGAAACCGCTCCACCGACACCCCGCCCCCCGGAATCGTCGCGGCCGGAGGAAACGACCCGGTCAGCGTCCTGCGGCGATCCGTCAGCGGCACCGCCCCGCGAAACCGCTCCGCCGGAGCCACCCCTGCTCGAGCCGCCGCCGTCAGGCGAAACGGCCCGGTCGGCGTCCTGCGGCGCATCAGCGACCCCACCGGGCGAGACCGCCCCGCCGACGCCACCTCTACCCAAGCCGCCGCCGTCAGGCGAAACGGCCCGGTCGGCGTCCTGCGGTGGCGGGGGTGGAGCCGCGGGGCGAGGCGGGGCTGAGGGGTGTGGGGGCGCCGCGGTCGGCGGCCTCGGGGGCTCGGTCGGCATGCGCGAGGGCGGAACGGTCGTGGCCGGAGGCGTCTCGCTGGACGTACGGCCACCGGGTGGCGGGGGCGGGCGGTCCTCGGCGGGCCGCTCGACGAAGCCGGGCGGCTTGGGGCCGGGCGGGAAGGACGCGGGGCCGTCGGATGCGTCGGGTGGCGCCTGCCAGGGAACGCGGTGCGGGCCGGGTGGGGGAGGCGTCGCCCGGGAGAAACCTGTCCGCGGCCCGGGGACCCCGGTACCGGGCCGACGGCTCTGCTCGTCCACAGCACCCGGCTCGGAACCGGGCTGTCCTTCACCGAAGCCTGCCTCCGAGCCGGGCCGTCCACCACCGGTCCTTGCCTCCGAACCCGGCCATCCACCACCGGACCCTGCCTCCGAACCCGGCTGACCCCCACCGGACCCCGCCCCCGACCCGGACCCTCGACCACCGAGGCCTGCCTCCGAACCCGGCCATCCACCACCGGTCCTTGCCTCCGAGCCCGGCCGTCCACCACCGGACCCTGCCTCCGAACCCGGCTGACCCCCACCGGGCTCTGCCTCCGACCCAGACCATCCACCACCAAGCCCCGCCGGCGAACCCGGCTGACCCCCACCGGGCTCTGCCCCCGACCCAGACCATCCACCACCAAGCCCCGCCGGCGAACCCGGCTGACCGCCACCGAGCCCTCCCCCCGAGCCCGGCTGACCCTCACCGGACCCTGCCTCCAAGCCGGGCCGTCCCTCACCAAGCCCCGCCTCGAAGCTCAGCCGCCCGCCCCCCGACCCGTCCCGCACCGTCCCCGCCGCTGAGGCGAAGCGGTCGTCCAGGGTGTCCGGGGCCGGTGTGGGGCCCGTGTCGTCGGTGGAGTCGTACAGCTGCCCCCACCAGTCGTCCTCGTGACCGCGACCGGTGGGCGTTCCCCCCTGCTGGCTCATGCCCCCAATTGTCCACCGCACCGGCCGTATGAAAACGGGGCATCCCGAAAATCAAGCCCCGCCACGCGCGTCGAACTGTGTTGCGAAGGGTCGCCGGACGGTTCCACCCCCCACGGGAGAACCGCCCGGCGACGCCGAGTGACCCGGACTCCGACCCCTACGGTGGACGCACGTCGTGGGTATCGGTCGGGTCGGCCCTGAGTGTGACCCGCTTCCCTGTCGCAGCGCTGTGACGGACGACGGTCCGAGTGCCCGCTGCCATGAGGCCGATGCGCAGCTCTTCCTCAACGGGCCGGGAACGGGCCGAGGTGATATCGCTGACCTGCGCTTTCTGCCTACCTCCGGCACCCTGGACTCATGGGAGCGTGGGACCTCCTGCTGGTCGGCCTGGTCATGCTGTTCGGCCTGGTCGGGGTTCTGTTGCCCGTGGTGCCTGGGTCGTGGCTCGTGTGGGCCGCGGTCCTGTGGTGGGCGCTGAAGGATCCGCAACCGCTCGCGTGGAGTGTGCTCGTGGGGGCCACGGTCGCCCTGTTCCTCTCCCAGGTCGTGCGCTGGGCGCTGCCGCCACGCCGGCTGCGAGAGAGCGGGGCCACCCCGCGCATGGCGGTCTACGCCGGAGCGGGCGCGTTCCTCGGCTTCTTCCTGATCCCCGTGCTCGGCGCGATCCCCGGGTTCATGGGCGGCATCTACCTCTCGGAACGCCTCCGCCTCGGCCGCCACGGGGCGGCGAAGGCCGCCCTGCGCACGGCGATGCACTCGGGCGGCTCCAGCGTGCTGGCGGAGCTGTTCACATGTCTGCTGATCATGGGCGCGTGGCTGGGGACGGTGCTGTGGGGCAGCTGACCCGGGACGACCTAGGACCGCAGCCCCGGACAGGCCTAGGACGAGATTCCGATGCGCGGGCGGCACGGGGCGTGTTTGGGTGGCTGCCATGACCGCATTCAGCGAGGCCGAGCGCGCGTACCTGAAGTCCCAGCGGCTGGGACGACTCGCCACCGTCGACCCGCAGGGACAGCCGCAGGCGAACCCGGTCGGCTTCTTCCCCCAGGACGACGGCACCATCCTGATCGGTGGCTACGCGATGGGCCGCACGAAGAAATGGCGCAATCTCCAGAAGAACCCGAAGGTCGCGCTGGTCGTCGATGACATCGCGAGTCTGAAGCCGTGGACGGTGCGTGGCATCGACATCCGTGGAGAGGCGGAACTCCTCACGGGCCCACACGAGTTGGGCCCGCACTTCAGCGAGGAACTGATCCGCATCCATCCACGACGGATCCACAGCTGGGGGCTCGAGGAGTCCTAGAGGGCCCCTTCGAGGGTGAGCAGGGCCGTCTTGCGCTCCAGGCCGCCCGCGTACCCGGTGAGCAGGCCGTTCGCGCCGATGACCCGGTGGCACGGGCGGAGGATCAGCAGGGGGTTCGCGCCGATCGCGCCCCCTACGGCACGGACGGCGACGCGGGAGGCACCGACGCGGGCGGCGATCTCGCCGTACGTCGTGGTCGCCCCGTACGGAACGTCGTCGAGGGCGTCCCAGACTCGGGTCCGGAACTCGGTGCCTTCAGGACGCAACTCGAGCTGAAACTCCTTGAGTTCACCGGCGAAGTAGGCGGCGAGCTGCTCCTCCGCATCCCGGAAGGGGGTGGGGTCGTGGATCCAACCCTCCTGGACGGTACGGCCCTTCTTCTGCTCCGGAACGGACAGCGAGGTCAGCGCGCCGGTCTCGTCGGCGGTGAGGAGCAGGGTGCCGACGGGGCTGTCGAGACGGTTCCAGCGGATGGCCATGATTACTCCAACTCTCCTGCTGTGCGCAGGTGTTGCCAGGCGTAGGAGCGCCAGGGGCGCCAGGTGTCGGGGGTGTCGAGGCCCGGTGGGGCGACATCGGGGTCACCGAGGGCGCGGGTGCGGATGACGGCGACCGTACGGGCGTCCAGGCCGGGCAGGGCGAGGAGTGCGTGCTGCGCCTCGTCGCGGTCGGCGCCCGGATCGAGTCGTACGGCCCCGTCGGCCAGGGCGGTGGCCAGCGTGCCCAGAGGGCCGGCCGCCTCCGAAAGGGCCGCGGGCTCGGGGAAGAGGTGGGCGAGGCTGCCGCAGGGTGCGTCCAGGGTCTTGCCGTATCGCCGGACGAGCCGCTCGGATGCGCTACGGCCCACCAGTGCCCGTACGGCGAACTCCTCGGGGTCGGCGGCGCCGGGCGACCGGAGTCCTGGGCGGGCGGCGACCAGGGGAGCGAGCCGGGTGTCCTCGCCGAGCCGCTCGTCGACGGCGTAGGGATCGGCGTCGAGGTCGAAGAGCCGCCGCAGCCGTCCGACGGCGGTGGTCAGGTCACGGGGGTCGGTGAGGTGCAGGTGGGCGTCGAGCCAGCCGCCGGGGTTGGCGCCGGAGGTGGTTCCGGTCGTACCGGTGCGTTCGTGGACGGCGACGATGCCGGTGCCGTGCGGGAGGCGGAGGGTACGGCGGTAGGTGCGCCGCCCTGATGCCCCGCTCACTTCCTCGACGCCGGGTACGGCCTCGCTCTCCAGCAGGTCGAAGACGGCGCCGGACCGGTAGGGGCCGCGGTGGGCCAGTCGTAGCGGAATGCCCGCCGTGGGGGTGGCCGCGCGGCGTGCGGTCCGGGCGGCGGCCCGCAGGTCGCTGGGGGTGGAGGCGTAGATCTCCCGGACCGTGTCGTTGAACTGCCGCACGCTGGCGAAGCCCGAGGCGAACGCGATCTCCGTGACCGGCAGGCCGGTGGTCTGGAGCAGGACACGCGCGGTGTGGGCCCGCTGGGCGCGGGCCAGGGCGACGGGGCCGGCGCCGAGCTCGGCAGTGAGCTGGCGCTGGACCTGGCGGGCGCTGTAGCCGAGGCGGCCGGCGAGCCCGGCGACGCCCTCCCGGTCGACGACACCGTCGCCGATCAGGCGCATCGCCCGGCCCACCACGTCCGCCCGTACGTTCCAGTCCGCGGAACCGGGGACCGCGTCCGGGCGGCACCGCCGGCAGGCCCGGAACCCGGAGCCCTGCGCGGCGGCGGCCGTCGCGTAGAAGCGGACGTTGCGACGCTTCGGGGTCACCGCGGGACAGCTGGGCCGACAGTAGATCCCGGTCGTCTCGACAGCGAAGAAGAACTCCCCGTCGAACCGGGCGTCCCGGCTGCGGACGGCTTCGTACCTGGTGTCTTCGTCCATCACGTGTTCCAGTTTCCGCCGTGGGCGACGATGCCGCTGGCGGAAATCGGACACGGTGATGGAGGGAAGTCGCGTGGGTGCAGCCAGGCAGACGCGACTGCACCCACTCAGGGACGCGGGGAACCGCGCGACCAGCCCCCGTCCGGCCGCGGCCGGACGGCCCTTACGCCCAGCGCCCCCGCTTCGCCTC
Source organism: Streptomyces canus (assembly GCF_030816965.1). Lineage (NCBI taxonomy): Bacteria > Bacillati > Actinomycetota > Actinomycetes > Kitasatosporales > Streptomycetaceae > Streptomyces > Streptomyces canus. The sequence continues at coordinate 7,925,848 of NZ_JAUSYQ010000002.1, read as the reverse complement.
CATCGCCGCCTTCCCCTCCGCTCCCCTCTTCTTCCAGTCCTTGCGGATCTCGGCACGCAGCCGCGCGTCCGTCTTCGCCACGATCCGCTGGTTCTCCCGGATCAGCTTCCGGTAGCTCTCCAGCCGCCGCTCGGGCAGCTCACCGGAGTCGATCGCGGCCAGCACCGCGCACCCCGGCTCGCTCTCGTGCGCGCAGTCGTGGAAGCGGCACTGTTCGGCCAGTGCCTCGATCTCGGAGAAGACCTGTCCGACACCGGTCTCGGCGTCCCACAGCCCCACGCCCCTGAGGCCGGGCGTGTCGATCAGTACGCCCCCGCCCGGCAGGGCGAGGAGGTTGCGGGTCGTGGTGGTGTGGCGTCCCTTCCCGTCCGCGTCCCGTGCGGCCTGCACAGCCATCACGTCCTCGCCGATGAGTACGTTCGCCAGTGTGGACTTCCCCGCGCCGGACTGCCCGAGCAGCACGGTCGTACCGCCGGAGACGACCGCGACGAGTACGTCGAGTCCCTCCCCGTCCAGCGCGCTGACGGTCAGCACCGGGACGCCCGGCGCCGTCGTCTCCACGTCCTGCACGAGATGCGAGAGCGTCACCGCGTCCGGCACGAGGTCGGCCTTGGTGAGCACGACCACCGGCTGTGCGCCGGACTCCCAGGCCAGGGCCAGGAACCGTTCGATGCGGCCGAGGTCGAGTTCGACGGCCAGCGACACGGCGACGATCGCGTGGTCGACGTTGGCCGCGAGGATCTGCCCCTCGGACCGCTTGGAGGAGGTGGAGCGCACGAAAGCGGTACGGCGTGGCAGATACGTCCGTACATAGCGAGGGTTGCCCGCGGGCTCGACGACGGCCCAGTCACCGGTGCACAGGACCCGCATCGGATCGGGCGGGGTGACGAAGGCCGTGTCGGCCCGCATCATCCCTTCGGCGGTGACGAGGTCGCACTGCCCGCGGTCGACCCGGACCACACGTCCGGGCAGGAGACCCTCGGGCTCGTAGGGGGCGAACTCCTCCGCCCACGCCTCGTCCCAGCCGTAGGGAGCGAGAGCGGAGAAAACACGAGAAGTGGAGCTGGAAGTCAAGGGAGACCCTTCACAAGGGTGGCCCCGGCACCAGGAGTTGGTGTCAGCCGACGGCCACGGAGGTGGACTTGATGATCTGGATGCGAGCAGCGCTCATCGCAAAGACAGCCATCGGTCGACACCTCCCTCATTCCTCGCTCACGGGGCACGGCAGCCATGAGCCGCCGTGCGAAGCGCTCTCACCTTAGAGGCGCCGGCGTCGGGGGCGCCACCGGTTTTCCGGACCCCGGGTGGCCTCGCCCCCCTCACTCGAACAGCCCGGTGCGCTGGTCGTACGGGAGGAGCGGTTGTGGCATGGAAGCCACCCTCATCTCCAGGAGATCTCGTGATGACCCACCGTCCGTCCCGCCCCTTCCGCGTCCTCGCCTCGGCTCTGGCGGCCGGAGCCCTGTTGACGACCGCCGCGTGTTCGGACGGTGACGACAGCGGTCCGGACCGCGCGAACCCCACGGAGATCACCACGGAGATCTCCTCCTCGCCGCTCGCACAGCAGTCCCCGGCCGCGCTCACCCCGGCCGGGGCGCGTGCCGCGCTGGTGACGGAGGCGGATCTGGAGGACGACTGGACGCAGGTCAAGAACGCGGCCACCTGGCGCGACAGCCTGCTGGTCGGCCAGGTGGACGTCGCCGACTTCCTCACCGCCAAGGCCGACGCGGCCGACTGCCAGAAGCTGCTCGACCGGCTCTACGACGACGAGCTCCTGGGCAAGCCGTCCGGGGCGTCCGCGCTCACCGGCTTCAAGGAGGGCGATTCCCGGCTGCTGTACCAGGTGGCCGCCTATGACAAGGCCGGGCTGGACACGTCCTTCGCCTGGTTGAAGAGCCTGCCGGTCAAGTGCGACCAGTTCACGGCGAAGGACAGCTCGGGCGGGCAGCGCACGGTCCAGGTGGTCGCGACCTCCCTTCCCAAGGAGGGCGATGCCCGGCAGGGGCTGCAGGTCACGGTCCAGGGCACCTCGGGCGGGGCGCCCACCACCCTCACCCTCGACGTCGCGGCCCTGCGGTTCGGCAGGGACGCGATCACCTTCACCAACGGCGGCCTCGACGGAGCCGACGACGACACCACCGAGCAGGCGGCGAAGCTGGGCGCGGCACGTCTCGAGGACGTCCAGGCGGGCCGGACCCCGTCCGCCGACCCGAGTGAGATCGACTGACGGCCGGTGAGTCCCGTCCGTCCTCCAGCCCCGGCGGTCCGATGTCGGGGTGTTCCCCGGCACAGCGGCATGTGACATAGTACTGATGTGAGCAAGCGACTGACCTGCGATGTCGTGGTCGTCGGAGCCGGGATGGTGGGCGCGTCCTGTGCCCTGTACGCCGCCCGGGCGGGCCTCGACGTGATCGTCGTCGACCGCGGTCCGGTGGCCGGCGGTACGACCGGCGCCGGTGAGGGCAATCTCCTGGTCTCCGACAAGGAGCCGGGACCCGAGCTCGAACTCGCCCTGCTGTCCGGCCGGTTGTGGACCGAGTTGGCGGAGGAGGTCGGCGACGCCATCGAGTACGAACTCAAGGGCGGCGTGGTCGTGGCCTCCACGCCCGACGGCCTCGAAGCACTGGAGAAGTTCGCGACCGGGCAACGGGCCGCAGGCGTCGAGGCGGTGCGGGTGGACGCAGGCCGGCTCCGGGAGCTGGAGCCCCGGTTGGCGCCCGGACTCACGGGCGGTGTGCTGTATCCCCAGGACGCCCAGGTCATGCCGACGCTGGCCGCCGCTCATCTCGTACGGGCCTCGGGTGCCCGGCTGTTCACCGGCGCGGCGGTGACCGAGGTGCTGCGCGGCGCCGACGGTGCCGTACGCGGGGTGCGGACCGGCCGGGGCGAGATCCATGCCCCGCATGTCGTCAACGCCGCCGGGACCTGGGGCGGTGAGCTGGCCGCGCTGGCGGGAGTGAGCCTGCCCGTGCTCCCCCGGCGCGGCTTCGTCCTGGTCACCGAGCCGCTCCCCCGCCTGGTCCACCACAAGGTGTACGCCGCCGACTACGTGGCCGACGTGGCCAGCGACTCGGCGGCCCTGCAGACCTCACCGGTCGTCGAGGGAACGGCGGCCGGACCCGTCCTGATCGGCGCGACCCGTGAACGGGTGGGCTTCGACCGGTCGTTGTCGCTGCCCGCGTTGCGCGCGCTGGCGGCGGGCGCGACCCGGCTGTTCCCGTTCCTGGAGCGGGTGCGCGCGATGCGGACGTACCTCGGCTTCCGGCCGTACATGCCCGATCACCTGCCCGCGATCGGCCCCGATCCGCGGGTGCCGGGGCTGTTCCACGCCTGCGGGCACGAGGGCGCGGGCATCGGACTGTCCACCGGGACAGGGCAGTTGATCGCCCAGGTACTGACCGGGCACGCTCCCGAGCTCGATCTCGCACCCTTCCGTCCCGACCGTTTCCCCGCTTCCGACTCCGAGGAGGCCTCATGAACCCGCTGGAACTGGTGCGCGCCGAGCCCGGTCCCGCCTTCACCGTCACTCTCGACGGGCGGGAGATCGAAGCCCTGCCCGGCCAGACCGTCGCCGCCGCCCTGTGGACGGCGGGCGTCACCTCCTGGCGCACCACCCGCGGCGAGGGACGCCCGCGCGGGATCTTCTGCGGCATCGGCGTCTGCTTCGACTGCCTGGTGACCGTCAACGACCGCCCGAACCAACGGGCTTGTCTGATGCCCTTGCAGCCGGGCGACGCGATCCGCACGCAGGAGGGAACGGGCCACGATGACTGAGCCGGGCCTGGCGGTGATCGGCGCGGGTCCGGCCGGACTCGCGGCCACCCTCGCGGCGGCCGCCCGGGGCATCCGGGTCACCCTGATCGACTCGGCCACGGAGGCGGGCGGACAGTTCTACCGGCAGCCCGCACCAGGGCTCGGGGCCCGCCGACCGCAGGCACTGCATCACCAGTGGAGGGCCTGGGAGCGACTGCGGGACGGCTTGCGCGCCCACGTACAGGCGGGCACCGTAAGGCAGGTGACGGATCATCATGTCTGGTTCGTCGAGCGCCGGGACACCGTCGGGTTCGCCGTGCACGCCCTCACCGGCCCCGAGCAGGAGCAGCCGGCCGAGATACGCGCGACGGCGGTCCTCCTCGCCACCGGCGGCTACGAGAAGGTGCTGCCCTTCCCCGGCTGGACCCTGCCCGGTGTCGTCACGGCGGGCGGGGCGCAGGCCATGCTCAAGGGCGGGCTCGTGCTGCCCGGCCGTACCGCCGTCGTCGCCGGGACCGGGCCGCTGCTGCTGCCCGTCGCCACCGGCCTCGCAGCGGCGGGCGCGACGGTCGCCGCGCTGGTGGACTCGGCCGACCCGAAGTCGTTCGTACGACGGTCCCGGGCGCTGGCGGGCCGACCGGTCAAGGTGGCCGAAGGGGCCCAGTACGCGGGGCAGTTGCTCCGGCACCGGGTACGCACTCTCCTCCATCACACCGTCGTGGCGGCGCACGGCGCCGAGCGGCTGGAGGCGGTGACGATCGCGGCCCTCGACCGGGACGGGCGGCTGCGCCAGGACACCCGCCGACGCCTCGTCTGCGACACCCTGGCCGTGAGTCACGGCATGCTGCCGCACACCGACCTCGCCGACGCGCTGGGCTGCCGGGTCGACGGGACGGACGTGTACGTCGACGACGAGCAGCGCACCGACGTGCCGGGTGTGTGGGCGGCGGGCGAGACCACCGGCATCGGCGGCGCCGCCCTCTCACTCACCGAGGGACACATCGCCGGGCGGTCGATCGCGGCGCGGCTGGCCGGGCGGGCGCCGGATCCCGGTGAGTGGGCGGCCGCCGCGCGCACCCGGGCCGGGCTGCGGGCCTTCTTCACCGCCGTCGACTCCGTCTACGTGCCGCCCGCGCACTGGGCCGAGCAGGTCACCGACGGGACGGTGGTGTGCCGCTGCGAGGAGGTGTCGGCCGGTGCGGTGCGGGAGGCGGTGCGCGAGCTGGGGGCCGGTGACCTGAGGACCGTGAAGCTGCTGACGCGGGCCGGGATGGGCTGGTGCCAGGGCCGGGTGTGCGGGCCCGGCGTGGCCGGTGTCGCCGGGTGCGCGGAGTCGGCGGGCCGCAGGCCGTTCGCCCGGCCGGTGCCGCTGGGCGTACTGGCCCGGGCCGGAGAGACAGAGGACCAGTGATATGTCACACCTTGTTGAGAGGGGATCCACATGACCACCACCCTTCGTCCGTGGCGCGGAGTTCTCGTCGCCACCGCCCTCCCGTTGAACGACGACCTGTCGGTGAACTACGACAAGTACGCCGAACACTGCGCCTGGCTGGTCGAGAACGGCTGCGACGGCGTCGTACCGAACGGCTCGCTCGGCGAGTACCAGGTGCTGACCCCCGAGGAGCGGGCCAAGGTCGTCGAGACGGCCGTGGCCGCCATCGGCGGTGAGCGGGTGATGCCGGGCGTCGCCGCGTACGGCTCGGCGGAGTCCCGGCGATGGGCCGAGCAGGCACGTGACGCGGGCTGTGCGTCCGTGATGCTGCTGCCGCCCAACGCCTACCGCGCCGACGAGCGGTCGGTCCTCGCGCACTACGCCGAGGTCGCGAAGGCGGGTGTGCCGATCGTGGCGTACAACAACCCCATCGACACCAAGGTCGACCTGGTGCCGGAGCTGCTGGCCACCCTGCACGCCGAGGGGTGCATCCACGCGGTCAAGGAGTTCTCCGGTGATGTCCGCCGCGCCTACCGGCTGGCCGAACTCGCCCCGGAACTGGACCTGTTGATCGGCGCGGACGACGTCCTGCTGGAGCTCGCGATCGCGGGGGCCAAGGGCTGGGTGGCCGGCTACCCGAACGCGCTGCCCAGGGCCTCCGTCGAGCTGTACCGGGCGGCCGTGGCCGGCGACCTCGCCACCGCGAAGAAGCTGTACGAACAGTTGCATCCGCTGCTGCGCTGGGACTCCAAGGTCGAGTTCGTGCAGGCCATCAAGACGTCGATGGACATCGTCGGCCGGCACGGCGGGCCCGTGCGTCCGCCGCGCGTCCCCCTGCTGCCCGAGCAGGAGGCCGTCGTGCGGGCCGCCACGGAGAAGGCCGTCGCCGCGGGACTCGCGTAACTCGTCAAGGAGAGCGGACCATGCGCAGCAAACTCGTCCTGCACGCCGTCGACTCGCACACCGAGGGCATGCCCACCCGCGTGATCACCGGCGGCATCGGCACGATCCCGGGCGCGACCATGAACGAGCGGCGGCTGTACTTCCGTGAGCACCGTGACGACATCAAGCAGCTCCTGATGAACGAGCCGCGCGGGCACTCGGCGATGAGCGGCGCGATCCTCCAGCCGCCGACCCGCCCGGACTGCGACTGGGGTGTCGTGTACATCGAGGTCTCGGGCTATCTGCCGATGTGCGGACACGGCACGATCGGCGTGGCGACCGTGCTGGTGGAGACCGGGATGGTCGAGGTCGTCGAGCCGGTCACCACGATCCGGCTCGACACCCCGGCGGGCCTGGTCGTCGCCGAGGTCGCGGTGGAGGACGGCAGGGCGAAGCACGTCACGCTGCAGAACGTGCCGTCCTTCGCCGTCGCCCTCGACCGCAGGACCGCACTGGCCGACGGGCGGACGGTGACATACGACCTGGCGTACGGCGGCAACTTCTACGCCATTCTGCCGCTGGACCAGTTCGGGCTGCCCTTCGACCGGGCCCGCAAGGACGACATCCTGAAGGCGGGGCTGTCGCTCATGGAGGCGATCAACGCCGAGGAGGAGCCCGTCCACCCCGAGGATCCGTCCATCCGCGGCTGTCACCACGTCCACCTGATCGCGCCCGGCGCGACCGCCCGCCACTCCCGGCACGCGATGGCCATCCACCCCGGCTGGTTCGACCGCTCCCCCTGCGGCACCGGCACCAGCGCGCGCATGGCCCAGCTGCACGCGCGCGGCGAACTCCCGCTGCACACCGAGTTCGTGAACGAGTCCTTCATCGGTACGCGGTTCACGGGCCGGCTCCTCGGCACCACCGAGGTGGCGGGCCGCCCCGCCGTCCTGCCCAGTTTCACCGGGCGCGCGTGGATCACCGGCACGGCCCAGTACCTGCTCGACCCGACCGATCCGTTCCCGGCGGGATTCGTCCTCTGAGCGCTGAGCGCGTCGAGGATAATGCCGGGTGTCGCGTGACATTGCACCACTAGGAGATGCCCCTCATGGCCGACCGGCGACCCAGCGCCCCCGCCGCCGCTGCCCCCGCCCTGCCCGTCCTCGGCGGCAAGAAGAGCAGCTACCGGGAGCGGGTCGCCGACGCCCTGCGGGCCGCACTGATCGCGGGCGAACTGCTCCCGGGCCAGGTGTACTCGGCACCCGCGCTCGCCGCCCGCTTCGGTGTATCGGCCACGCCGGTGCGCGAGGCCATGCTCGACCTCGCCAAGGAGGGCCTGGTCGACACCGTCCCCAACAAGGGTTTCCGGGTCACCGCGGTCTCCGAGAAACAGCTCGACGAGTACACCCACATCCGCTCGCTCATCGAGGTCCCGACCATCGTGGAGCTGGCCTCGACCGCCGACCCGGTCTCCCTGGAGGCGCTGCGTCCCGCCGCCCGGGAGATCGTCCAGGCAGCGGTGTCCGGTGACCTCATCGCGTACGTCGAGGCCGACACCCGCTTCCACCTCGGCCTGCTCGCCCTCGCGGGCAACGCCCACCTGGTCGAGGTGGTCGGCGACCTCCGCAAGCGGTCACGGCTCTACGGCCTCACTCCGCTGGTGAAGTCCGGTCGCCTGCTGGCCTCTGCCGAGGAGCACCTCGAACTCCTCGACGCGCTGATCGCCCGCGACGAGAGGGCGGTCCACGCGGTGATGACCCGGCACATCGGACACGTCCGGGGGCTGTGGGCGGCGAGGTGACGGACCGCCGCCGAGAACTCGACCGAGGGTGTCAGGACTTCGCGCACTTCCGCCCGTTGAGGGAGAAGTCGTACGCCGGGGCGTTCTTGCCCTGCCAGGAGGCGAGGAAGCCGAGGGAGAGCGAGCCGTCCGCGGGGACCGACTTGTTGTAGTCGGCGGCGCTCGCGGTGACCTTCGCGCCGCTCTGGGTGAAGCTCCCGTCCCACATCTGTGTCACCTTCTGGCCGTCCTTGAAGTACCAGGTGACCCGCCAGTCGCTGAGCGCCTCGGTGGTCGTGACGGTGACGGCGCCCTGGAAGCCGTCGGGCCACTGGTTGACGAGGGTGTACTCGACCTGGCAGGACGGCGTGACGCTGTCGCCGGGCTCCGGTTCCTCGGCACCGGCGGAGGAGGTCCCCTGGGGTTCCGGGTCGGAGTTCTTCGCACCCGTGGACTCGGACGGGTTCCCGCCGGGCGTCTGCGACGGGTCCGCCGAGCCGGGCGCCCGGGACGTGGCGGCGGGGACGGACGAGGTGGGGTTGGCCACCGGTTGGCTGTCGGCGGAGGTATCGGTGCCGGGCTTGGCGGCGCCGTTCTCCATGTCGTCGCCCGGCATCATCGAGACCGCGAGGGCGAGCAGGGAGACGAGGACGGCCGCGACGAGCAGTCCGTTGCGCACGACCTTCGCCTTGTGCGCGCCGGGGTTCGGGGGCCCGCTCTCCAGTGCCTCCGGGCGCCCCGCGCCAAGGCGGACCTCCGCGGCCCGGCGGCGGCGCTCCAGATAGGCGAGCCCGCCCCAGCCGATCACCCCGCCCGCGAGGGCCGCGGGCAGCCCGCCGCCGTGCAGTCGAAGACAGGCGGCGGCCTCCGCGCACTGCCGGCACGTCGCGAGGTGCCGGGAGAGGTCGTCCGGGGTCTCGCCGGAGGTGGATCGGGTGACCGCGTCCAGCAGCCGGGCGTAGCTGCGGCACTGCGTGTCCATCGGCATGTCGAGATGGTTGCGGTGGCTGCGGTCCCGGAACAGGCCGCGCACCTGAGCGAGTTCGTCGCCCACGGTGGCCGGGTCGAGGCCGAGCCGGCGGGCCACCGCGGACAGCGGCAGCGCCTCCACCTCGGCCAGCCACAGCAGTTCGGCGTCCGCCGCCTGCAGATCGCGCAGTCCGCGCAGCGCGATCGGCCGCTGGAGCGGCGGACCGGTGTAGCGGGCGGCCTTGTCGGAGTTGAGCCACAGCCGCAGATCGGGGTCGAGCCGGTGGCCCAGACCGCGTGTCTCCCAGTCCGCCGCCGTCGTGCGAACGGCGGTCAGCAGCAGGGGTATTCGGGGCAGCCGGGCCGGACGGCGGCCGGCGCCGCGGGTGGCGGCCTCCGCCTCACGGGCCTCGCGTGTGCCGAGGGAGAACGCCTCCGTGGCCAGTTCGGTGGCGGCGGTGGAGCCGGCCGTGCACAGATCGGCGTACGACAGCACGGCATCCCAGCACTCGGAGAACAGCGCGGCCTCGGCGGCGTCCTGGGGGGTCGGCAGGTCGGGCATGGGTCTCCTGCATCCAAAGCGAGGTCAACTCGCCATACTGGCAAAGGAGTTGGGGGGAACCTCGCGGCAGGACAGGAGCCTTTCACGCCTCCCACACAACTGACAAGCAGGCTATTCAAATCAGTTACCGAGGGTTCGCGCCAGTGGTCGGAGCGCATGACCGGGAGCGCTGTTACGAGAGTTATACGGAAAGAACGCCGGGAAATCTCGACACCGGGTGCATCTCATCGCGAAATGTGCGGAGCAGCGGCCACTCCGGTCACCTTGTCGATAAATTCTTCGACACATCAGAGCGGGCCGCGGACCCCAAAGGTCTCCGCGGCCCGCGCCCCGTCCGTTTCGGGAGTGAGGAGTTACACCTCGACGGGCTCCTGCGCCGGAAGGCTGTCCATGAAGGAACTCACGGAGAAGACGGCACGGCCGGGTCCGGGCGGGCCGTAGCCGGGAGGCGAGGACAGTCCGAAGTCGTCCATCGTCCGGCGATAGGCCTGGAGCAGCCGGATGTGGTACTCCAGCGGCGCGCCCTGCGGGTTGGCCTTGCCGAGCGGCGTCGTGGGCTCCGGGCACCATGTGGTGAAGCGGGGCGTGATGCCGTGCGACATGAAGAAGCGCAGGCCCTCCGTCGTGGACGCGATCGCCTCGTCGACCGTCTTGAAGCCGAACGGCTCGGCCATCTCCACGCCCGCCACGAAATTGGGGATCACATTGCGCGCGCCGAAGACCTCCGCCGAGTCAAGGATCCGCTTGTGCCACTCGTCCCGGCCGACGTACCGCTCCTTGCCCGGGCAGTACATCTTGAAGAGATACTCGTCCCACACCTCGTAGTTGGGGTGGTAGATCTGCACGCCGTGGTCCTTGAAGCGCTGCACGTCGTCCTTCGGCAGCGCCTGGGCGACGACCTTGCCGATCCAGCGGCCCGGGAAGTGCTCCTCGATGGCCTTCGCGTACATGCCGTAGAAGTCGGCCTCGTCCCGGCCCTGGAGCTTCGAGGTGATCGCGCCGCCGGTGAGCGTGTAGGCGGTGGAGACCTTGGCGGTGTCGTACCGGTTGATGATCTCGAGCGCCTCCAGGACTTCGTCCACGTCCTTGACGCCCGTGTACGGCCGCCCCGCGGCCTTGTGCTGGCGCCAGTTGTGGTTGATGTCGCAGTACTGGCACTCCTCCTTGGCGCCGAAGTACTGGCACACCCGGAAGACCGTCAGATAGATCAGGTAGCCCCACTGGATGGTCGGGGCGACCTCCATCACGGACTTCCCGTTGGAGAGCTTGTGCCGGTAGTACTCCGGCATCGGCGGCACACCCACGTCGGCGATCCGCTTGCCGTCGAGGTAGAGCCCGAGCATGCCGGAGTCGTCGGAAGCCACGCGGTAGGGCGAGGCGGGGTTCACCCGCACCGACACCACGGTGCGCCTGAGGTCGTACGGCCCGCCGGTGAGGATGATCTCCTCCGGCGGGCGCCGCAGCGCGGCCTCGCCGAGCTCCGGCAGGGTGCCGTGGTCGAAGGAGAAGATGAAGTACGACTTGGGCTTCATCTCCCCCGACTCGTTGTCGCTGAGGGCGGACGGGTCGAAGGCCACGCCACCTCGCAGCAGGTCCTCTTTGAAGACGGCTTCCCGCGGCACCTGCGGAAACCGCTCCATCAGATCCTCGACCAGCGCGGTACGGCTGCCCATTCCCGTGTCTCCTCCCGGCTCAGACGTACGACCGACTCCTCACGGTATGCCCTCGCACCGGCATCACCCGTGCCGGGTCCCCTCACGGCGTGCGATGTGGGACGGAATGGGCGTTTCCGGAGGCAGAGACGGGTCGGGAACGGGCGCACCCCACACCGAGGTGAGCGGAAGCACACCGGCCCACAGCCCCAGTTCGGCGTCGGGTCCGTCCCCGTCGTCGGGCGCGCCGGTGCGGATCTTGACGGAGGCCTCGTCGAGGCTGAGCGCGAGCAGGGTGGTGGCCGCGAGTTCCTTCCGGCTCGGCTGCCGGGCGTACGACCACTGTCCGGGGGTCGCGTGTTCGGTCAGCCGGCGCAGGCCCGCCAGCTTCTCCTCCGGGTCGGTCACCTTGCGGGCCTCGCCGTGGATCACGGCGCTGCGGTAGTTGACGCCGTGCTCGAAGACGGACCGCGCGAGGACCAGTCCGTCGACGTGCGTGACCGTGACACAGACCGGCGTACCGCCCGCGAGACTGCGGCTGGCCACCGAGCCGTGCACATAGAGGTGCCGCTCGTCCCGCCCGTACACGGTGGGCACGACCAGCGGCCGCCCCTCGACCACGACCCCGAGATGACAGACGAACCCCGCGTCGAGGATCGCCTCCAGGTCGGCCCGGTCCAGGCTGCCCTGGTCACGCAGGCGCCGGTGACGGGTGAGGCCGGTCTCGGGAAGCTGATCAGAATCCATGAACCAGGATGCTACGGATTCAGCGGTTCTGAGACCAGTCCCCTGTCCTGTTAGACCGTGAAATAGCCGAACAACAACGAAATCCGTAGCTCAGGCCGTTCGCTCCAGCCCGGCGTAGTCCACCGGACACGCGAGCCCTGTCCCGGACACCACCCGCTCCGCCTCTTCGGCGACCGCCAGCCCCAGCCGCGCCAGCTCGTTGCCCTGGGACCCCGCGAGGTGCGGGGTGACGAAAGCGCCCGGGAGGTCATGGAGAGGCGAGTCGGCGGGCAGCGGCTCCGGGTCGGTGACGTCGAGGACCGCGGACAGGCGGCCAGTACGCAGCTCGTCGACGAGGGCGTCCGTGTCGACCAGAGCTCCCCGCGCGGTGTTGATCAGCACCGCCGCGTCCGGCATGAGGGCCAGTTCGCGGCGACCGATCAGGTGCCGGGTCTCAGGGGTCTCCGGGGCGTGCACGGTGACGATCTCGCAGGTGCGCAGGAGGTCGTCCAGCGGCAGCAGCGGGACGCCCAGCCCCGAGGCCGCGCTCTCGTCGACATACGGGTCGGTCAGGCTCACCGCGAGGTCGAACGGCCGCAGCAGCTCGATCACCTTCCGCCCGATCCGGGACGCCCCGATCACACCGACTCGCCGTCCGTGGTTGCCGATGCCGGGCACGATCCCCCAGCCGGGAGACGCCCGCTCGGCGCGCAGCCGCTCCCGGCGCACGAAGACGTCCTTGCCTGCGAGCAGGATCACGGCGAGCGTGTACTCGGCGACGGGCACCGCGTTGGCCTCGGCCGCCGAGGACACGGCGATCCCGCGCCGCCAGATCTCGGGAGTGGCGAAGCCCTTGACCGAGCCGGCCGAGTGCAGGACGGCCCGGAGTTTCGGTGCCGCGTCGAGGACGGCCGCGTCCAGGCGGGAGCAGCCCCAGCCGGTCACGAGGATCTCGGTGCGGGCCAGGACGTCCGCGAGCGCCGGGTCGGTGAGGTCCTCGGCCACCAGCCCGGGATCGATGTCCACGGACTCCCGCAGCCGTGCCAGCACCTCGGGTGGGAAGACGAGCGGCACGTTCTCGGCGGTCATGGCGAACAGCGCCTGGGGTCGCTCGGGCAAGGTGGTGATCCTCCAGACTGCGGAAAGTTGCAGAAACCGTTGTAGAAACCGCTCTCTACGGTAGGCCCCGACAAATGAGAGGGTCAACGCATACACACTTCCGGGAGGAACGACGGACATGTCGGAGACGATCACCAACTGGGCGGGGAACATCACCTACTCCGCCAAGGAACTGCACCGCCCCCACTCGCTCGACGGGATCACCGCCCTGGTCGCGGACAGCGCCCGGGTGCGGGTGCTGGGCAGCGGGCACTCCTTCAACGAGATCGCCGAGCCGGGCCCCGAGGGCGTGCTCCTGTCGATCGCCGACCTGCCGCCGGTCATCGACGTGGACACAGCGGCCCGTACGGTACGGGTCTCGGGCGGCGTCCGCTACGCCGAACTCGCCCGCGGGGTGTACGCCCACGGCCTCGCGCTGCCCAACATGGCTTCACTGCCGCACATCTCCGTGGCCGGCTCGGTCGCGACCGGCACTCACGGCTCGGGCGTCGGCAACGGTCCGCTCTCGTCGGCCGTGCGCGAGGTGGAGCTGATCACGGCGGACGGCTCCGTGCTGGCCATCGGCCGGGACGACGCGCGCTTCGGCGGGGCGGTCACCTCGCTGGGCACCCTCGGTGTCGTCACCGCGCTCACCCTGGACCTCGTGCCCTCCTTCGACGTGGAGCAGTACGTCTTCACCGAACTCCCCCTCGCCGGGCTGGACTCGGCGACCTTCGGGACGGTCATGGCATCGGCGTACAGCGTCAGCCTGTTCACCGACTGGCGGGCGCCGGGCTTCCGGCAGGCCTGGGTCAAGCGGCGGACGGACCAGCCGCTCGCCGACTTCCCGTGGGCCGCGCCCGCCACCGAGAAGATGCATCCGGTGCCGGGGATGCCCGCGGTCAACTGCACCGAGCAGTTCGGGGTGGCGGGGCCCTGGCAGGACCGGCTGCCGCACTTCCGGGCCGAGTTCACGCCGAGCAGCGGAACGGAGCTCCAGTCGGAGTACCTGCTGCCGCGTGAGCACGCCGTCGAGGCGCTGCACGCGGTGGACGGCATCCGGGACACGGTCGCCGGGGTCCTCCAGATCTGCGAGGTGCGGACCGTGGCCGCCGACGAGCAGTGGCTGAGCCCCTCCTACGGCCGGGACACCGTGGCCCTGCACTTCACCTGGATCGAGGACACCGCGGCCGTCCTGCCGGTGGTGCGCCGGCTGGAGGAGGCGCTGGACCCCTTCGACGCACGACCGCACTGGGGGAAGGTCTTCACCACGCCCGCGGACCAGCTGCGCGAGCGCTACCCGAGGCTCGGCGACTTCCGGAAGCTGGCGCGTGAGCTGGACCCGGAGGGAAAATTCGCCAACGCCTTCGTCCGGGCCGTACTCGCCGACTGACTTTATAAAGCCCCTTTCCTAACCCCTTGTACAAAGTCCCCCGCTGCCCATAATCTTGCGCCGCGCCGGTGCCACTGTCGTCCCGGCATGAGCGAAGGGATGGGGGCCGGCCCCGATGAAGCGCACATCACGTGACATCCGCACCGCGAACCGCTACGAGGTGTTGCGCCAGATCATCGCCGAGTCGCCCACCTCCCGGCAGGAACTGGCGGCGGCCACCGGGCTGAGCCTGGCCACGGTCGCCACGCTCGTGGGCGAGCTGCTCGACCTCCGCATGATCACGGAGGTCGGGTTCGAGGAGTCGGCAGGCGGGCGCCCCCGGGGGCTCGTGGCGGTCAACGCGTCGGGGGGCGCGTTGATCGGCGTGGACATCGCGGAGACGTACGTCCATGTCGAGCTGTTCGACCTCGCGCTGAACGTGCTGGCCCGCGCGGAGGAGGACGTCCGCCCCGGCGAGAGCCTCCCCGAGCAGGTGGTCGGCCATGTCGCCGCCGCCGTCGGCTCGGTGGTCACTCAGGCCGGGATCGAGGGCGCCCGGGTGCTCGGTGTCGGCGTGAGCGTGCCGGGGCAGGTGGACCGCGCCACCGGCATCTCGGAGTACGCGCCCAACTGGGACTGGCACGACGTGCCGCTGGTCGACCTGCTCTCCGAGTACATCGCCTACCCGCTCTACCTGGACAACCCGCTGCGTGCCGTCGCCGTGGCCGAGCTGTGGTTCGGGGCCGCGCGCGGGAGCGGGAACGCCGTGGTGGTCACCCTCGGGACCGGTGTGGGCGCCGGGCTCGTCCTGGGCGGCGCACTGCATCGCGGTGTCTCCAACAGCGCCGGCGAGTGGGGCCACAACACGATCGTCCTGGACGGACGCCTGTGCCGCTGCGGCAACCACGGCTGCGTGGAGACGTACGTGGGCGCGCCCGGGATCATGCTGAACCTGCGGGAGCTGAGCCCCGACAGCGAGCTGCTGCACCCGGGCGACCAGACGGCGACGATCGCCGCGCTGGCCCGGGGGATGCTCACCCAGGACCCCGTGGCGGTCAAGGTCGTCCGGCACACCGCCCGCTATCTGGGCGCCTCCATCGCACACCTGGTCAACCTGTTCAACCCCGAGGTGGTCGTGCTCAGCAGCTGGGTAGCGGCCGCCCTCGGCGAGCCCCTGGTCGCGGAGGTGCGCGAGGCCGTCGCCCGGCACGCGCTGCCCCGGCCGATGGCCGCCACCGAGATCGTCCTCTCCCCGATCCCGACGGACCCGGCGTGTCTGGGCGCGGCGACGTTCGCGCTCGAAGGGGCGCTCCAGTCGGTCGGGCAGAGGTCTGCGAAACGCACCACCCCGGCAAGGACGAAGACGCACAACCCCCGCTAGGAGCCGTACCGCACCACCTTCATGACGACGGAAGGGATGCACGTGTCTCACCCCCACCGCACGAGATCGGCCCTGCTGACAGCCGCAGCCGCGTTCGCTGTCGCGGGACCCCTGATATCCGCCCCGCCCGCCTCGGCCGCCACCCCCACGGTGGCCGAGGTGTCCCCGCACGCCGCCCAGACCATCGACAACATCGGTGCCTCGGGCGCCTGGTGGGTCAACGACCTGAAGAACTTCGACCCGAAGGTCCAGGCCCGGGTGTCCAAGCTGCTGTTCTCCAAGGACGGCCTGGCGCTGAGCAGTTACCGCTACAACATCGGCGGTGGCGGCACCGGCGTGACGTACGCGCCGCGCGCTCCCGAGGACTTCCTGAAGGACGACGGGTCGTACGACTGGAGCAAGGACAAGGCGGGTCGTACGTTCCTGTACGCGGCCGCCCAGTACGGCGTGAAGGACCTGATCGCCTTCGTCAACAGCGCGCCCGCGCAGTGGAAGACCAACGCCAAGAGCTGCGGCGGCTATCTGAAGACGGAGAACACGCAGGACTTCGCGGACTACGTCGCGGACGTCACGGACCACTTCGCCGAGCAGGGCGTGCGGTTCGACTACATCAGCCCCTTCAACGAGCCGACCAACAGCTTCGACAGCTGCGGCCAGGAGGGCATGCTGGTGCCCGTCGACCAGCGCGACGACATCGTGCGGGCGCTGGGCGCCGAGCAGCAGACCCGCGGTCAGAAGACCGGCATCATCGCGGACGAGTCCAGCAGCACGGTGAGCTTCAACACCGAGGTCCCGCAGTGGATCTCGCAGCCGGACACCGCCCAGTACGTCGACAAGCTCGCCCACCACACGTACAACAACCCGGGCGACGACCAGCGGGCGAAGATCTACGAGACGTCCAAGTCGGTCGGCAAGCAGTCCTGGTCCACGGAGATCTGCTGCTTCGGCAACGGCGGCACGGGCTGGGCGCAGGAGTACGACCCCACGATCGACGGTGGTCTGAACCTCTCCCGGATCATCTACAAGGACTTCGCGACCGCGCACGACTCGGCGTTCCAGTGGTGGGTCGCCCTGTCGGAGCAGATCGGCTCCGACCCCCTCGCGAAGAACTCCGAGGGCTGGAACGACGGCCTGATCTACTACGACCCGAACTACGCCACCAACGGCAACCAGACCCTGTACTACACCAAGCGCTACTACGCGCTCGGCCAGTACAGCAAGTTCGTCCGGCCGGGCTCGGTCGCCCACAACGTGACCGGCGTACCGGACGGCGTCGAGGTGTCGACGTACGACGACCACGGCAAGTGGGTCGTCGTGGTCAACAACCACAACACCACCGACACCGCGGTGAACCTGCACTTCAACAGCAAGGCGCCGGTCCGCGCGAGCAAGGCCGTGCGGACCTCGGCGACCGAGAGCTGGGCGAACGTCGCGAAGCCGTCGGTCAAGGGTGGCACCGCCTCGGCGACCCTGCCGGCCCGGTCCATCACGACGTACGTCCTCGACCACAAGGGTCACGGCACGTCGGCGGTCACGGGCGCACTCCAGGGCAAGCAGTCCGGCAAGTGCCTGACCGCCAACGCCTCGGGTGCGGCGATCAGCAACTGCACGGGCGGGTCCGAGCAGGTGTGGTCGTACGACGCGAAGGGCCGCCTGAAGGGCGTGAACGGCTATCTGACTGCGGGGAGTTCGGGGCTCACGACGAGCCCGGAAGCGACCCGTGACGGCAGCCAGCAATGGCTGCTGAACTCCAACGGCCAAGTCGTCAGCGAGGCGTCCGGCACCTGCCTGGACGTCGGCGGACAGGCGACGGCCGAGGGCAGCAAGGTCGGCCTGTGGTCCTGCAACGGCGGGACCAACCAGGCCTGGTTCAAGCAGTAACACGTCACAACTGCAAGGGGGTTGCGGGCCGCTGGTGCGGCGGCCCGCAACCCCGGGGCGTCCGGTATTCCGAACGTCGCACAACGCTTCGAGCAGACTTCGTCCAACCCCTTGCCGAAGCCTTAGCCGAAGGTTAACGTCCCGCACCGCAGGTCCATTTGAGCCACCTGGCGCTGAGCCGCAGAGCCATGGCACAGAGCCGCAGCCGTATTCGAGACAAGGACGTCAGCATGTCGGCATTGAGCAACAGCAACTGGAACCGTCGAAACGTTCTGCAGGCCGCGATGGGCCTGGCCGCCGCCGGCGGGCTGGCCGCGTGCGGCGGGAACACCGGGCGCAGCGGCGGAGGATCGGGCGACGCGCTCACCCAGTACTTCCACGCCTACGGCGAGGCGGGCACGGAGCAGGCCATCAAGCGGTATGCGGCGGCCTACAAGAAGGCCGACGTGAAGACCAACTGGATCACGGGCAGCAACTTCGAGTCCGCGCTCTTCGCGGCCCTGCTCACCAAGAAGGCGCCCGACGTCTTCGAGTTCCACCCGCAGATCCAGATGGTCAAGAGCGGCCAGGTGGCGGACCTGAGCGACATCATCAACCCGGTCAAGGACGACTTCAACCCGGCCGACATCAAGTCGCACACCGTGGACGGGAAGATATACGGCGTCCGCATGATCGACGACCCGCAGTTCTTCTTCTACCGCAAGTCGATGCTGGAGAAGGCCAAGGTCGACGTGCCGACCACCCTCGACGAGCTGCTCGAGGCGGCGGAGAAGCTCACGACCAGCAAGGTCAAGGGCGTCTTCCTCGGCAACGACCTCACCCCGGCCATCAACCCGCTCCTCTGGTCGGCAGGCGCGGACACCCTCACCGCCGACAACAAGCCCGCCTTCCACACGGACGCGGTCGTCGCCGGCATGAAGCAGCTGCGCCAGCTGTTCACCAGCGGCAACCTGCTCCTTGACGCCCCGGCCGACTACTGGGACCCGTCCGCGATCAACCAGGGCCTGTGCGCCATCCAGTTCTGCGGCATGTGGGCGATGCCCGCGATGCAGCAGGCGCTCGGCGACGACCTCGGCGTCTTCCCCTTCCCCAAGGTCGGGGACAACGGCAAGCAGTCGGTCTACAACGGCGGCTGGTCGATGTTCGTCAACGCCAAGGGCAAGAACGTGGACGCGGCCAAGGAATACGTGAAGTGGCTGTGGATCGACCAGAAGCAGTACCAGGAGGACTGGGCCACCTCGTACGGCTTCCACATCCCGCCGCGCACCTCCATCGCCCAGTCCGCCACCAAGCTCAAGTCGGGTCTGCCGGCCGAGGGCGTCAAGCTCTTCAACGAGTTCGGGCACTTCGACAACATCGGCTGGACCCAGGCCATGATCACCGCTCTGACCGACGCGTTCGCCAACAGCGTCCGTAAGAACGGCGACCCGAACGCCGCGCTCGCCACCGCGGAGAAGAAGGTCAACGCCGAGCTCAAGAAGCTCTTCGGATAGGTCGACGGAGAAACCACGACATGTCGACCACCACCACGCGCGGGGTCGCCCAGCCCGCCCCGGCCAAGGCCTCACCGGCCCGGCCGCGGCGGGGTCTACGGGGCAACCCGACCTTCAACTTCTGGCTCTTCACCGGGCCGTTCCTCATCGGCCTGGTGATCTTCGTCTTCGTGCCGATCGTCTGGAGCATCTGGCTCAGCTTCTTCGACGCGCGCTTCACCGTCACGCCGAGCAAGTTCATCGGCCTCGACAACTACAAGAGCATGCTGACGAACTCCAACTTCACCGGTTCCCTGGTGACGTTCACGGTGTTCGCCGCGCTCATCGTGCCGCTCACCTGGGCCCTGTCCCTGGGCCTGGCGATGCTGGTGCACCGGCTGCGGTTCATGCGGGCGTTCTTCCGGTCGGTGTTCTTCCTGCCGACCGCCGTGTCCTACGTCGCCGCCGCGCTGATCTGGAAGATGTCCATCTTCACCGGTGTCCGCTTCGGCCTGATGAACACGGTGCTCGGCTGGTTCGGCGTCGAGAACATCGCCTACCTGTCCGACCCGAACCCGCCCTGGTACTGGCTGGTCATCGTGACCGTACGCCTGTGGCTGCAGTCCGGCTTCTACATGATCCTGTTCCTGGCCGCGTTGCAGAACATCCCGGCGGAGCTGTACGAGGCCGCCGCGATCGACGGCGCCAAGCCGGGCTGGCAGACCTTCCGGTACATCACGCTGCCGCAGCTGCGCGCCACCTCCACCGCGGTGATTCTGCTGCTGCTCGTCGCCGCCTACCAGGCGTTCGACGAGTTCTACAACATCGTCACGACCAAGGCGACCTGGGGTCAGACACCGCTCATGGTCCTGTACAAGACCGCCCTCGGCGAGAACCAGGACTACGGCGCCGGCAGCGCGGGGGCCGTCATCCTCACGTTGCTGATCTGCCTCGTCACGCTCCTTCAGGGCAAGTTCATGGGCTTCGGAAGGGGGGAGGACTCCAAGTGACCACCACCGCACCTCAGGTGGGCAAGGAGCGCCGCAAGAAGCGCGGAGGCGTCCTCGGCAACACGGGCCTGTACGTCGGCGTCAGCGTCGCCGCCCTGCTCTTCCTGCTCCCCTTCTACCTGATCCTCCGCAACTCCCTCTCCACGGACCCGGAGATCACGGGCGAGAACTGGAAGCTGCTCCCCTCCTTCCAGTGGGGCAACATCAGCGAGCTGTTCGACGACCCGACGGTCGACTTCGCCAGGTCCATGTGGAACTCGACGGTGATCGCCGTCTCCATGACCATCGGCACCCTGCTGATCTGCTCCCTGGCCGGCTACGGGCTGGCGCGTATCCCCTACAAGCACGCCAACAAGGTCTTCTACGTCGTCCTCGTGACCCTGATGGTCCCAACCGCCGTCACCTTCGTGCCCAGCTTCGTTCTGGTCTCGTCCCTCGGCTGGATCGACACCTACCGCGGTCTGATCATCCCGGGCCTGTTCAGTGGTTTCACCTGCTTCCTGTTCCGGCAGTACTTCCTCGGGTTTCCGAAGGAGCTGGAGGAGGCGGCACGCGTGGACGGGCTCGGTTACTGGGGCGCATACTGGCGCATTGTCGTACCCAACTCGCTGAACTTTTTCGCGGCGATGGCCACGATCACGTTCATCAGCGGCTGGAACGCCTTCCTGTGGCCGTTGGTCATCGGCCAGGACCCGAGCTCCTGGACCGTCCAGGTCGCACTGTCCTCCTTCACGACCAACCAGACCGTCAACTTCCACCTGATCTTCATGGCCACCGCCATTTCCATCCTGCCCCTGCTGTTCGTGTTCCTCTTCCTCCAGCGCTGGCTGGTCCAGGGGATCGCGCAGACCGGCATCAAGGGCTGACGCCTCTCTCTCAGGACCTGGAGACCGATGTCTTTCCGCACCACCACGGCCATCGACTACGTCGAGGACGTATCCCCGGGCAGCGGGGCCCTCCCGCCCCGCGCCTGGTACGCCTCCTCCGACGCGAAGGCCCTGCCCCTCGACGGCGCCTGGCGCTTCAGGCTCTCGGCGACCGCCGACGCCGAGGACGACTCCTTCGCCGAGGAGGGATACGACGCCGACGGCTGGGCCGAGGTCACGGTCCCCGGGCACTGGGTCCTCCAGGGAGACGGGGCCTTCGGGCTGCCCATCTACACCAACCACCTCTACCCCTTCCCGGTGGACCCGCCGCACGTCCCCACCGAGAACCCGACCGGTGACCACCTGCGCGTCTTCGACCTGCCGGAGGACTGGCCCGCTCTCTCCGAGGGCGGCGCCGTGATCCGGTTCGACGGTGTCGAGTCCTGCGCCCGGGTCTGGCTCAACGGCACGGACATCGGCGAGTTCAAGGGCTCCCGCCTCGCGCACGAGTTCGCCGTCGGTCATCTGCTGAAGCCGAAGGGCAACGTCCTCGCGGTCCGGGTGCACCAGTGGTCGGCCGGGTCCTACCTGGAGGACCAGGACCAGTGGTGGCTGCCGGGCATCTTCCGCGAGGTGACCCTGGTGCACCGTCCGGCGGGCGGTGTCCTCGACTTCTTCGTGCACGCCTCCTACGACCACCTCACGGGCGAGGGCACCCTGCGTGTCGACTCCGACGTCGACGGGCGGGTGCTCGTGCCCGCCCTCGACATCGATGTCGCCACCGGTGAGACGGCGACCACCCTGGTGGCACCCTGGAGCGCCGAGAGCCCCCGGCTCTACGACGGCGAGCTGGTCACCGAGGGCGAGCGGGTCCCGCTCAGGATCGGCTTCCGTACGGTCGTCCTCGAAGACGGTCTGATCAAGGTCAACGGCAAGGCGGTCCTGTTCAAGGGCGTCAACCGGCACGAGTGGCACCCGGAGAAGGGCCGCACCCTCGACCTGGAGACCATGCGCCAGGACGTGCTGCTGATGAAGCGGCACAACATCAACGCCGTGCGCACCTCGCACTACCCGCCGCACCCGGCCTTCCTGGACCTGTGCGACGAGTACGGCCTGTGGGTCATCGACGAGTGCGACCTGGAGACCCACGGTTTCACCGAGCAGGACTGGCGGGACAACCCCGTCGACGACGACCGCTGGACCCCGGCCCTCCTGGACCGCGCGGCCCGCATGGTCGAGCGGGACAAGAACCACCCCTCGATCGTCTTCTGGTCGCTGGGCAACGAGGCCGGCACCGGCCGCGGCCTGACCGCGATGGCCGAGTGGATCCACGCCCGTGACTCCTCGCGCCTGGTGCACTACGAGGGCGACTGGAACTGCCGGGACACCGACGTGTACTCGCGGATGTACGCGAACCACGCCGAGGTGGAGAGAATCGGCAAGGAGCTCGACGGCGGCACCCACAAGCGCCGCGCACTCCCCTTCATCCAGTGCGAGTACGGCCACGCCATGGGCAACGGCCCCGGTGGCATCGCCGACTACCAGGAACTCTTCGAGAAGTACGACCGTCTCCAGGGCGGCTTCATCTGGGAGTGGATCGACCACGGCGTCAAGCACGCCGAGCTGGGCTACGCCTACGGCGGCGACTTCGGCGAGGAGCTGCACGACGGCAACTTCGTCTGCGACGGCCTGATCTTCCCGGACCGCACGCCCTCCCCCGGCCTGATCGAGTACAAGAAGGTCATCGAGCCGGTCCGCATCGACGGCGCCGACGGAACCGTACGGATCACCAACACGTACGACTTCGCCGACCTGTCCCAGCTCGCCTTCGAGTGGTCGTACCAGGTGGACGGCGAGACGGTCGAGGCCGGCACGCTCTCGGTGCCGGCGCTGGCGCCCGGGGAGTCGGCGGACCTGAAGCTGCCGGAGCCGCCCGCGCACGAGTCCGCGGAGGCGCAGTGGACGGTGCGGGCGCTGCTGGCGTCCGACACGGCCTGGGCGCCGAAGGACCACGTCGTCGCGTGGGGACAGTTCCCGGCGACCGTGCCTGTACGGCCCTCCGTCGCGCCCACCGACCGGCCGGTGCGCGGCGAGAAGCTGATCACCCTGGGTCCGGCGTCCTTCGATGGCCGTACCGGCGCCCTCAAGGCGATCGGCGGGGTCGCCGTCGAGAGCCCGCGTCTGGATGTGTGGCGGGCGACGACCGACAACGACGAGGGCACGGAGTGGGACTCCGGCATCCGCTACAGCACGCTGTGGCGGACCCTGGGCCTGCACCGGATGCAGCACCGGCTGGACTCGGTGGAGCTGGGCGAGGACGCGCTGACCGTCCGGACCCGGGTCGCACCCGCCGCCCGCGAGGTGGGGCTCGCCGCCGTGTACCGCTGGACCTCGGACGGCTCGCGGCTCCGCCTGACGGTGTCCGTCGGCCCCGAGGGCGAGTGGACCCAGCCGCTGCCCCGGCTCGGCATCCGGCTCGGGCTCCCCGAGGCCGACCAGGTGAAGTGGTTCGGCGGCGGCCCCGGCGAGGCCTACCCGGACACCAGGAAGGCGTCCATGGTCGGGCGCTGGCAGGCGAGCGTGGACGAGCTTCAGACGCCGTATCTGCGCCCGCAGGAGAACGGCGCCCGCGCCGACGTCCGCTGGGTGGAGCTCGGCGGTCTGCGGATCGAGGGCGACCCGGAGTTCTCCTTCACCGCCCGGCGCTGGACGACCGAGCAGTTGGACGCGGCCGCTCACCTCACCGACCTCACCCCCGGTGACACGGTCTGGGTCAACCTCGACCACGGCCACCACGGCATCGGCTCGCAGTCCTGCGGACCGGGCCCGCTGCCGCAGTACCACCTGCGGGCCGAGCCGGCGGAGTTCTCGTTCGTCTTCTCGGTGCTCTGACAGTGATCGATTAGTCCAATACACCGGTGGATTAATCCATTGCCAGTGTGATCGGAATTCTGCGACGGTCATGGTGTACCCGCGGCCGGTCGGCCTTCCAAGCCGACCGGCCGCAACTCTTGTTCGCAACAAGGGAGTTCACAGCGTGCCCGGAAGCATCGAGGTTCGCGGCCTGTCCCGCACCTTCCACACCACCGTCCGTCGCCCCGGCCTCGCCGGCACCCTGCGCTCCCTGGTCAACCCGGAGCGGGTCGCCAAGCACGCCGTCTCGGACATCACCTTCGACGTGGCGCCCGGCGAACTCCTCGCCCTGCTCGGCCCGAACGGCGCCGGCAAGTCCACCACCATCAAGGTGCTCACCGGCATCCTCACGCCCACCTCCGGCGAGGCGCGGGTGGCGGGCGTGGTGCCGTACCAGGATCGCGAACGCAACGCCCGTAACATCGGCGCGGTGTTCGGGCAGCGCACCCAGCTGTGGTGGGACCTGCCGGTGCGCGAGTCGTTCTCGATCCTCAGGGACATCTACGAGGTGCCGAAGGCCGAACACGCCGCGCGGCTCAAGGAGTTCGACGACATCCTGGAACTGTCCACGTTCTGGGACACCCGGGTCCGTCATCTCTCCCTCGGCCAACGCGTGCGCTGCGACCTCGCGGCCGCGCTGCTGCACGACCCGCCGGTCGTCTTCCTCGACGAGCCGACCATCGGCATGGACGTGGTGGTCAAGGAGCAGGTGCGGGAGTTCCTGCGCCACCAGGTGGAGGAGCGCGGCCGTACGGTCCTGCTGACCACCCACGACATGACCGAGGTCGAGCGGCTCGCCGAGCGGGTCGTCCTGATCAACCACGGCAGGCTCGTCCTCGACGGCAGCCTCGACGAGATCCGCCGCAGGTTCGGCTCCACCTGGCAGGTCCGGGCGACCCTGGCCGACGCGCACACGGACGTCGTCCCGCTGCCGGGGATCGCGGTGCTGCGCAAGGAGGGCCCCCAGGTCGTGTTCGGCCCCGAGAGCCCCGACGGACCGGACTCCCCCACCGTGCACCAGGCCCTCAAGGCGGTCATCGAGCGGTACGAGGTGACGGGCGTCGCCATCGACGAGGCCGACCTCGAAGACGTGATGCGGGCGGCCTACGTCCACGCGGAACCCGCGACCGAGGTGGTCTGACATGGCCGTCCTGCACGCCTGGCGCGCCGCCCGCGTCACCCCGCTCGGTGAGCTGCACGCGCCGCCCCGGATGACGGCCGTCCTGGCCCGCCTGGCCGTCCAGGTGGTTCTGGTGGCCTCTCTGTGGCACGGCCTGTACGCACACACCGGCACCACCGCGGGCCTCACCGAGGGCCAGGCCGTCACGTACGCCGTGCTGGCCGTACTCGCCTCCCGCCTCAGGGAGTTGGACCAGTACGCGGGCCGGGACACCGTGCTCCAGCACATGCACTTCGGCACGATCGTCTACTGGTATCTGCGCCCGCTGCCGCCCCAGCGCTACCACGCTCTGCGTGCCCTCGGCGAGCAGGTGTACGGCTTCGCGTGGGCGCTCGGCGGCTATCTGGTCTGTCTGGCGGCCGGGGTGGTGGACCCGCCCAGGTCGGCAGCCGTGGCAGGGGTGTTCGCGCTGAGCCTGCTCCTGGGCCAGTGTGTCCTGTACTTCGTGCTGCTCACCCTGGACCAGCTGTGCTTCTGGACGGTCCGCAACAACGCGGCGATGCTGATCCTGATCTTCGCGCAGAACCTGCTGTCCGGTGTGTACGCGCCGCTGTGGTTCTTCCCGGACTGGTTCATCACGCTGAGCGGATTCCTGCCGTTCCAGGCCACGTTGAGCGTGCCGCTGTCCCTCTACATCGGGCGCATCCCGCTCTCCGACGCCTTCGAGCAGCTGGCGATCCAGGCGTTCTGGGTCGTGGCGCTCTTCCTGTTCACCCGTTTCTTGTGGCGGCGGGCCGCCCGCCGCGTCATCTCCCAAGGAGGCTGAGGCCAGTGAACGGCATGCGGATCGCGTGGCGCGTCACGCGTCTCAACTTCCGTGCCCAGCTGGAGTACCGCACCGAGTTCCTGCTGATGATCGCGATCGGCGCGATCTGGCAGGTGTCGGTGATCGTGTTCGCCACGGTGCTGCTGACCCGGTTCACCGGGATGGGCGGCTGGGACAGCTCGGAGGTGCTGCTGATCCCGGCGACGAGGATGCTCGCGCACGGACTGTTCGTCCTGTTGCTGGGCCGGGTGCACGGCGCGGGCCGGCAGATCCAGGAGGGCAGGATCGACATCTACCTGACCCGCCCGATGCCGGTGTACCGCCAACTCCAGCTGGCCTTCTTCCCCACCAACGCGATCGGCGACCTGACGGTCGCGGTGGGCCTGATGGTCGGCGCGCTCAGCCGCAGCCAACTGGACTGGACACCGGGCCGCATCTCCTACCTGATCGCCGCGATCATCGGCGGCATGTTCCTGGAAGCGGCCCTCTTCACGGCGATCACCTGCGCTGCGCTGCGCTTCCCTGCCGCCGACTACTGGAGCCGCTGGCTGGAGGAACTCCTCGGCACCTTCGGCAGCTATCCCCTCAACGTCCTCCCGAAGGCGGTCGGCGGCCTCCTCACCTACGGCCTCCCCCTCGCGTTCGTCGCCTACTTCCCGGCAGCGGTCCTGACCGGCCACGGCCACGACACCGGCGTCCCGTACTGGCTGGCGGCGGTGTCGCCGCTGCTGGGGGTGGTGGCGTACCTGGGGTCGCGGGTGCTGTGGGGGTGGAGTCTTCGGCATTATGCGGGGGTGAACGGGTGACGTCGGGCCCTGCCCGGCGGACGTGGTCTCAGGCCCGCCGGACGGGGGTGAACAGAGCCGCGATCGCGATCAGTACGCAGCACGCGCCGGCGGCCACACCGACCGGGGCCGTGCCCCGGTGCTCCGCCGCCCAGGTCAGGACGGCCGCGCCGATCGGGGCCGCTGAGTAGTGCAGGGTCCAGAAGGCGGCGGTGACCCGGCCCAGGAGCGGTTCCGGGGTGACCTCCTGACGTAGGGACATGGAGCAAGTACCCGCCACGGCGACGCAGGCCAGGAAGGCGGCGCTCAGGGCCGCGACGACGGGCACGTCCCGCGCCCAGCCCATGCCGGCGAAAGCGAGCCCGCACACCGCGACCGCGGCCGACCAGGTCACGCCGAAGCCGAGCCGGCGGCGGGCCCGGGCCACCAGCAGGGCGCCGGTGATCGTTCCGAGCGCGCCGACGGCCATGACGGTGCCGACCGTGTCGTCGCCGTGGCCCAGGTCGTGCTTGAGGTGGTAGATGATCAGGTCGTTCAGGCCGAACGTGAGGAAGCTGAAGACGAACAGCAGGGCGGTGAGCGTACGCAGGACGGGGTGGCCGCGCAGGAAAGCCGCTCCGGTGCGCAAGTCCCGCCACAGGCCGGGGCGTTCGCCGTCGGCTCCGACGGGCCGCGCCCGGAACCGCACGAAGGCCGTACACAGCGCCGACACTCCGAAGCTCGCGGCGTTCACCCCGACGGCGGCGGCCGGTCCGGTCCAGGCGGCCACCATGCCCGCGCACAGCGGGCCCAGTACGCCGGCCGCCGCCGCGGTCGCGTTCAACCGCCCGTTGGCCTCGGTCAGTTGCCCGGTCCCGACGAGACTCCGTACGACGGTGACATAGCCGACGGCGAACAGTGTGCCGACGGCCTCGCACAGCGGCAGGACCGCGTACAGCAGCCAGACCTGCGGCCCGAACAGCCACACCAGCGGGATCACGCCGTACAGCACCAGGCGCACCAGGTCGCAGCCGATCAGCAGCCGGCGCCGGTCGACCCGGTCCACCACGACCCCGGCGAACACCGCCGCCACGACCGCGGCCGCCCCTCCCACCGCCGTCAGCAGCCCCATCCGCGCGAGGGAGCCCGTGGCCTCCAGCACCAGCAGGGGCAGGGCGATCAGGGCAAAGGAGTCACCGAGGACGGAGAGGGTCTGTGCGGCCCAGAAGACGGCGAAGTCCCGTTGCCGCCACAGCGGGCGCGGCTCGTCGTCGGACTTCGGGGAAGCCGTACGGCCGTCGGACTCTCCGTCCCGCCGCGCCTCGTACGCCATGCCCCTCCCCAGGTCCCGGACAACCTGGGCCACCTTAGGGCCGCCGACGCCGGCCCGGAAACGACTTTTGGCGCCCTCGCCCCGCGCCCCGGGCGTCGCGGGATCTGGTGCGCCGGGAGTCGGCCCAGCACTCCCGAAGCTGCCGCAAAGTGACAAGTAGCCCTGTGTGATCGACAGCTTGCGCAGCTTCCTCGCGCCCGCTACGTCATGGTTGGTCAGATGCTGTAGGCACCCGGCGGTACTCCGTTGGCAGTGCCGTACTCAGTGAGGGCCAGTACCCCCGTTCCGCGCATCGGGGTGTCGGAGCCGATGGTCAGAGGGCTGAGGCCGATGGCTTGGGCGAGGGCCGGAGCCATATCGAACACCGCCCACTTCCATTCGTCTTCCTCGTCTTCCGAGGCGTGGGCCGCGTCCCAATCGGGAGCCAGTCCCAGTTCGACGCGGCGGTCCCGTTCGAAGGGCAGGGGGGCGCCGATGGTCAGCAGGTGGTCATCGCCGTCGCCGGTCTCGCTGTAGCGACGGATGACGGCACCGCCCTCGGCGACGACCCACGCGGATCCGTCCCCTTGGGCGCCGTAGTAGTACGCCTGCGCTCGGCCGTAACGGGCGCTGAGTCTCTCGCAGGCCCGGAGTACTTCGTCCGCGCGTTCGTCGTCGATGGGGTCGCACCACCGGCCGGCCACGAAGGTCCAGCCGTCGAGCTCGGGGCTGACGAATACTCGGGCGAAGCACCCGGGGCCATCTGCCGGGCCGTCATGGCTGTCTGCCTCCACGACATCGTTGGCGAGCGCGAAGGTGACTGGTCGCGGCCGGGCCAGGCCGAGGAGATCCATGATTCCCCGCTGATCTCCGGTAGGGACTGCGATCCAGTGGATCCAGCAGCCTGACAGCGGCTCGGGGCGGTCACCGAGAAGCTTGATACGGATCAGACGTTCGACAGCTGCCCGATCTCGGGCAGACAGGCCATCCTCGCCGGCAATCTCTGCAAGGACCGTCAGGGCCGCAGCTCGCAGCCGTCCTGGCCCCCCGCGGCGGATCTCCTGGAGCAACGGCACGATGGACGGGCTCCAGGAGGTCAGGATGTACCGAGCCCGAATCCCGGTCCTGAGATCGGGGTCACGAAGGAGGGGGAGCAGGGCCGCCACGGCCCGGGGATCTCCTGCCCCGTGCGACTCGATGCCGCTCACAGCGTCCCTTCGAACGGTTGCCTCGGGATGGGACAAGGAGAGTATGTGCGGGGTCAACTCATCTGGCTCAGCACCGGACTTGTACCTCTGCTCCTTGCGTGTACGGGCAGTCGTTTCGTCAGGAATGGCGATCTCCCTCGTGGCGCGGTGTACGGGCCTGCGTCTGAGACAAGCCGATGCGACGCCGGGTGAGATCGACATCGGTGATCTTCACGGTAAGGATGTCGCCGACCTCGACAACGTCTCCGGTTGATTCGTCCAGCTCGCTAGTGTGCACAAGCCCTTCGAAGCCGTCCTCTCGTTCTTCGATGCGCACAAAGACGCCGAACGGCATGATCTTGGTGACCGGTCCGGTGACCACCTGCCCGATCCGCTGCGCTACCTGCGGCCACGGGTCTTCCTGCACGGCTCGGAGCGATAGCGGAACCCGTTCCCGGACCATGTCGACGTCGAGGACCTCGGCCGTGATCTCCCGGCCGACACTGACGACATCGGACGGGTGGTTGATCGGCCGCCAGGACAGCTCCGGAATATTGATCATCGCAGTGAAGCCGCCGATGTCCACGAAGGTGACGCCGAAGCCGGCGATGGACGTCACCGTGCCGGTGACGACCTGTCCGCGCCGCAGCGTCTTCAGGAAGGCCCAGTCCCGGTCGCTGGGCGTCGGCTCGGTCTGCCAGCGTGCTCGGAGGACCCCGTCGCTGTCGGGCAGTACAGCGGTGAACAGCGGGTGCCGCTCATCGGTAGCCGGGGACACGACGCCGGCAGCAGACGCGCTGGCGAGCTGGGAGGTCACTGCCTCGAACTGCGACTCGTCCGCGACCGTGCTGGTGATCCGCCCGTCAGCGTCCTCCCAGATGATTTCCACCAGACCCTCGTCGGGCAGAGAGGCAATGGCGGCGTCGGCGTCGGTGAGCAGGTCTGGCCAGACCGCCAGCTGTGCGCGAGGGGTCAGCTGTGCGCGCACCGCCTCGATGTTGTCACGGGTGAGGCGGTGCCATCTGGAGGCGTTCGCGGCGTAAATCTCCTCCAGGAAGGTGGCACGGTGGGCGCTGACCGCCCAGTGCAGGCGGCGCCAGAAGTCGGCGTCGGCCGGACGCTGCACATGCTGTGGGTCGTCGGGGGCAAAGTCGTACGGCGATGCGTGCAGGCGTTCCGGGAACAGGCCGAGCGAGCGGGTGCGGTTCAGCGCCGCGTCGCAGGGGCTGCCACTGCCCACATAGAGGTACTGGTCCCAGCCGATGTGGACCGCGAACGCTCCCTCCGCCTCCAGGCGGCACCAGGCGCCGTTGTCGCGGAGCATGGCCCGGACGAGTTCCAGGCCGACGGGGATCGGCACCAGCGCACCGTCGTGGAATCCGGTGAGGCCGGCCGGGAACAGGCTGCCCAGGCCGTAACCGTCGACCGGTGGCTCCAGGCCGAAGTGGGCGAAGCCGCCGATCTGCGGCTCACGGATTGCCAGCCAATTGACTCCGGTTTCCTCGGCGAAGGCGGCGACGGCCCGCAGGTAGGCGGCTTCGACCGGCCCGTGATCACTGGTCACGGGCTCGGCGCCGGTGTAGTGGCCGTGCTCATTGCGGTCGGCGGGGTCGTACTTGGTGACCCGGTAGACGTAGGGCAGCACGTCACTGCCCCACAGAGGGCGGAGGCGCCGGTGCGCTCGGGTGGCGTTCGAGGACGCGGTAGATGGTGGGGCCGCTGACGGAGAAGAGCTCCGCGAGGTCGGCGATGGCGTGCTCGCCGGACTGGTGCTGCCGGACCTGGTGCATCTGCTGGTGTGCGCTGAGCTTGGGCTGCTTTCCCTTGAGTTTGCCCTTGGCCCGCGCCACCGCCATGCCTTCGAGGGTACGCATGCGCACGACCTCGAACTCGTCAAAGGTGGCCAGGATGTTGAAGAACATCTTACCCATCGGGTCGGCGGGGTCGTAGAGAGTGCCGCCGAGCGAGAACTTGACGTCGCGGGCGATGAGCGAGTCGCCGATGTCGCGGGCGTCGGGAACGTAGGTGTTTTCCTTCCTCAACGCGGCAGGTCAGTTCCGTCATGGGGCTTCTGGGGCAGGAGTGGCCGTTCCGCGAAAGCGTCTCGGTAACGGCGATAACGAATGGCGTTACATCCGTGTATGTACGGTCGGTTATGTGGGAAGGGCTGCTGACAGACGGGCGCACCACGTCATGCTCCCTGGCCGTCCGTATCGTGCAAGGGCGACAATCGCCTGCATGATCGAGTCCTCAGGTGGCCCGTCCGCCTTCCGCGACCTGTCCGCCTTCGTCGCCTGCCCCCGTATCAACTCCCTTGCCCTGTCCGTCGATGGCACTCGTCTCGTAGCCGCCGTGCAGTCGCTGTCCGGGGACGGGACGCGGTTCGTGTCCGGTCTGTGGGAGATCGATCCGGCCGGGGAGCGCGACGCGCTGCGGCTGACGCGGTCCGACAAGGGTGAGTCGGGTCCGGTGTTCGGTCCGGACGGGACGCTGTACTTCCTGTCCAGCCGCGCTGCGGACGGTGACGGCGACGAGGACGAGGGTGCCGCTCTGTGGGCGCTGCCGCCGCGCGGGGAGGCCGTTGTCGTGGCCCGGCATCCAGGCGGGATCGCTGCGGTCACCGTCGCCCGTAACTCCGGCGCGCTGTGCCACACCGCGGGACTGCTGCCGGGTGCCGCCGACGCCGATGAGCACGGCAAGCTGCGCGCGGCGCGCAAGGACGCGAAGGTCACCGCGATCCTGTATGAGGCCGGGCCGACCCGTGCCTGGGACCACGACCTCGGCCCGGCGGAGCCGCACACCTTCGTCCGTGCCGGTGCCGGTGCCGGTGCCGATGCCGATGCGGAGCCGGTCGTCGCCGGCGGGCAGGGGATCGGTCTGGAGGATCCGGGGGACACGGCGTTGTCGCCGGACGGCACACGGGTCGCGTACCGGCGGTTCGTGCCCGGGCGGGTCCCGGACGAGCATCGCACCGCCGTGGTGGTGGCCGACGCGGTGAGCGGTGAGGAGATCCACGTCGTCGGTGACCTGGAGCACCTCTACGAGGCGCCGCGGTTCACACACGACGGCTCGGCCGTCGTGTGCTGCCGGATGCGCTACCCGACGTACAACGACCCCTGGGAAGCGACCCTCGTCCGGATCGACCTGGCCGACGGCGCGGTGCGGGACCTGCTGCCCGGGTTCGACAACTGGCCCGGTGGCGTGGCCTGTTCACCGGTGGACGACACGCTGTTCTTCACGTCCGACGAGCAGGGGCACGCGCCCGTCTTCCGGCGCGACCCGGACGGCGGCGTCACACGCCTGACCGCTTCGGGTGCGTACGGCTCGCTGACCGTGGCCCCCGACGGGCGGACGCTCTACGCCCTGCGCCATGCGGTCGACGCGCCGCCGACGCCCGTCCGGATCGACGCCGACGTCGCCGACCAGACTCCGGCCGTGCTGCCCGCCCCGGGTGGCGTCGGCCAGCTGCCCGGCACACTCACCGAGGTGCACGCGGAGGCGGACGACGGGTTCCTGCTGCGCGGCTGGCTCGTCCTGCCAGAAGGCGCATCCGCCGAGCAGCCCGCTCCGCTGCTCGTCGCCGTCCACGGCGGACCGCAGTCCAGCTGGAACGGCTGGACCTGGCGGTGGAACCCGTGGCCGTTCGCCGCGCGCGGCTATGCCGTGCTGCTGCCGGATCCAGCCCTGTCGACCGGCTACGGGCAGATCAACCACCAGCGCGGGTGGGGGCAGTGGGGCGGACGCCCCTACACGGATGTGATCGCGCTGACCGACGCGGCCGAGGCCCGCCACGACATCGATGCCTCACGCACGGCGCTCGCCGGCGGCTCGTACGGCGGATACATGGCCAACCGGGCCGCCACCAGCACGGACCGGTTCAAGGCGATCATCAGCCATGCGGGTCTGTGGGACCTGCGGATGTTTCAGGGCGACACCGATGTGCCCTGGTACTTCCAGCGGATCTTCGGCGACCCGCTGACCCGCCCCGAGCGGTACGAGGCCGACTCCCCGCACCTGGACGTCGCGAAGATCCGCACCCCGATGCTGGTCATCCACGGCGCGAAGGACTACCGCGTGCCCGTCGGGCAGGGCGCCACGCTCTTCCAGGAACTGCAGCGCCACGAAGTCCCCGCGAAGTACCTCTACTTCCCGGACGAGAACCACTGGATCCTGCAGCCGAACCACGCGCGCCTGTGGTACGAGACATGCCTCAACTTCCTCGACCACCACGTCCTCGGCACCGAATGGCAGCAACCCGGCCTGCTGTAACCGCGCAGAGCCCGGAAGCCATCGCTCTACCGACTTGCGTCACCATGGGTGACCGCCATGTCGGACTTGCGGCGGCCCGGAGGGGACGGCGAGAATGCGCCCAACCGAGCCATACGGCTGGATGATCTGTGGTGTGGGAGCTGGCGGAACGGCTCGGCGGTACTGCCGGGAGTGTGGTGATCCGCTGCCGCAGTCGATGGTGGCAGTCAGTGGACGAGGAAGACTCCTGCCTATAGCAGGGGCAGCTACGTCACGTGACTAAAAGGCGTTCGACCAGTGATAGCGAGAGCACCTCTCTGAGCATGTGTCCCCCAGTCGAGTACATCCGGGATCATGAAGCATGCTCCCGGATGACTGGCAACTCACTGAAGAGTCGACGATTTCCTCGCCCAAGACGGGAGCTTCCTTCGCTCTCGGCCCGCCCTCCACAACACGCCACTGACGGACGTCGAGAAACTGCGTACCGCTGGGCGGACGCACAAGGTACCGAAGCCGCCGTCTTCGGCCGACTGGGGCCAGGAGGCGGGGTTCGCGCCATCTTTTGGGATCCGGGCTGAGTTTGGATGTCCTGCGGCGGGCGATCAGGTCATTTCGTCGCGGAAGACTTGATGTCTGCCGTGGCGAAGAATTCGTCGGAGATGGCGCGGGCCTTGGGCAGATCGATGAGGGGTTCACCGACGATGCGACCTGCGAGTGCGGTGGCCAAGTTGAAGACGTCCTCGCGCAGTTCCGCTTCCGCGATGATCAGGTCGGCTTCCAGCTGTGCCCTTGCTGCCGCCACGAGGTGGTCGCGCTGCTCCTGCCCCTCTGCGCGCACACTGGCGAGGAGTGCGGCTCCCTCCTCTGCGGCGGTTTGCCGGATTCGTGCCGCCTCGTGACGAGCGGCGCCAAGTTCCGCCTGGTACTCAGCGTGGATGCGTCGGGCTTCCTCGTGAACCGCTCTTGCCCGCTCGACGGTGCCGTCGATCGCGTCTTCGCGGGCCTTGAGGGTCTTCTCGATGCGCGGCAGCAGGACTTTTGCGAAGATTGCGAAGGTCGGGAGGAAACAGATCAAACCGATAGCAAGGTCCATAAGGCGTGGAGTCAGGGGTCCCATGCCGCGGATGCTAGCAGTGTGAATTTTGGTACCGGAGGGTGATCGTTCCTATGAGTTGGTAAGAAAAAGTCTTTGACCTGGTCGATCCACGGGAAGGGATAGCAACCTTCCGGACCAACTGGTGCTTCCCTGAGGGGCGCGTGGATCTCAAGAAAATGTCCAGGAGGACCATTGTTGCTGGCCAAGGAGTGGATACATGTGCCCACCCCGCTCTCGGAGCACCGCGAGGCGCGGTAAGTCAGCGTGAATCGGATAGCACCCGAATACGCCGAATCCTTGGCTGGCGCCGCGCGCTGCCGGTTAAAGCAAAGGAAGAAGAAAAACACCTACTGAGCGTGCGAGGCGGTCGAGCTTCGGGACGAGGAGGGTGTCGCCGAAGCGCACGGCCGCGAGGGCCTGGGCCAGGCCGGGCCGGTCGCGGTTGGTTGCGGTCAGTCCGTGGTCCAAGTAGATCCGGTCCTCCGGGGCGTCCAGGCTGAGCAGGATCTCGCGCTGGGCGGCGAGGCCCTGCTTGTCCAGACTGCATCTCGCGTAGCCGACGCGTTCGCCCGTGTCCGGCAGCGTACGGTGAGCCCCCGTTCAACGGAGACATCACCGGACACCCTCAATGAGACGCCGGCGTAGGTTGATCATCCCAGCCAGGCAGGGCCCTTCGAAGCGATCAGCTGAGTGCGGCTCACAGGGCGGGAGCGTAGGGCGGGATGGTCCAGCGCAGTACCGCGTTGCCTGCGCGGGCTTCGAGGGTGGCGGGGTAGACCTGTCCGTGGGCTCGCTCTCCGCGGTGGCGTATGGAGTGGTCCCCGGGATCCCAGCCGAGACCGAGCACTGGGCAACCGCCGAGGTCGACGACACCCGCCAGCAGTGGGTGGCTCCAGCCGGCTCGGTTGAATCGGTGGAAGTCGGTGTGGGCGTCCACGGAGACCATCAGGCCATTGCCAGGCCCTTCTCGGGTCCAGGTTCGGAGCCGTTCGGCGACCGCTTCAGCCTCGACCAGGGGGAGGTCGAGCCATCCGCGCGGCCCGTGTCCGCTGGGGTGCTGCGGGATGCGGTCACCGCCGAACTGCGCATGGACGGTGTCTTCGTACTTGCCCCAGTAGGTGACGTCCGCCAAGCCGTCGGTGGACTGTCCGTCCAGGCCGGTGAAGTCGTCCAGCGCCTGAGCGTCACCGAGGACCATGCCACATCGGTCGACCGGCAGATCGCCGAGCTGCACGGGTTCGCCGTCATCGGGGCCGGGCCACGGCAGGCCGAGGTCGACCTCCAGGACGGCGATCGTCGGTTCCCCGTCGAAGGGTGAGGCCGATGTCTGGGCCCGAACCTGCAGGGGCCGGTCTGCAGCGGCTGCTACAGCGATCGCCTCGCACATCCAAGCGGACGGCTCACAGTCCTCGGGTCCGTGCAGGTGGCCGCCGCCGGTGGCCATTGCTGTCCGAGCCCGCTCGGACAGCGGCCGTCCCACCTGCGGCCAGTAGTCGATCCAGCCCGCCATCCCCAGCACGAGCATTCCGGAGGGCGCGGTGACGGTGCCAAGGTCGGCATCGGTCTCAGTCATCTGCCGATTGGACAGGCACGGAACCGAAAGGATCAAGGTGCCGTCGCGTCCGAGTTTGGCGTGGAGTCGTCCGCGGGGTGTGCTGCGGCCGGATGCCCTTCTCACTGCGGCTGCAGGCGCGCTCTCGACGCTGGGCGGCACGGACGTCGGGGTGGCGGGCGTTGGGGTTGCGCCGGCGGAGACAGGCGTGGAGGGCCCGGGTCTGTGTGGTGTGGTTGCGGTGGTTGGAGTTGGCGATGGTGAACTGTCGCAACGGCCCGAAGTGGGCTTCGATCGGGTTGTCCCAGGACGCGTAGGTCGGCGTGAAGCACAGCTCGACCTTGTTCTTCTTCGCCCAGGGTGGATGGTGTCGCCCTGGTGGGCGGACAGGTTGTCCAGGATGACGTAGATCGGGGCGCCGTCCGGGCGAGCGGCCCGGATCGACCTGAGCGCGGCCAGGGTGTTCGCGGCGCCCTTCTTGCGACGGTTGACGCCCCACAGGGTGCTCCCGCCGGTCCGCCCCGCCTTCGACGGCGTCCCGGACCAGCCCGAAGCCCTCACATATTGAGTCAACTCTCAGATCTGCCAGGGCTGTCAGCGTCCGGTACGCGACGGCTGCAGACGGCCCGCCACTCTGCGGCCCCACGCCTGGCTCGGCGCTTCGACGCAACGGTGGGTCAGCAGGCAGACGGGCAACAGCACCGCGAAGAAGGCCACTTCGAGCACGAGACTGTCCTGCCGCCGTCGGCCGACCATGCCGTCGATCACCGCCAACAGGACCGGATGCACCAGATACACCGAGTAGCTGATCGTCCCCAGTCCGGTCAGCATCGGCGGTACGCGCCGCCCGCGCGACGCCAGTCCGACGGCGAAGGTGAGCACAGCCAGCAGGTACGCGACGATCCAGCCGCGCCGTGCGAAGTGGTCGTCGGTGCCGGACCAGTACGCACTCCCCACGGCACAGACGACCACCAGGACAGCCGCGGCAGCGGTACGGCGCCACGTGCTCTGACCGTGCTCGGCACGGTAAACGGCGGTGCCGAGAAACATCACGGCGAGGATCACCAGGCCCTCCCACAGCGGGACCGTGCCGTTGAACGCGACCAGGACGAGCGCCAGCACCCCGCCCAACACACCCCCGAACACCCGGATCACGGGTGAGCCGACGCTCGCACAGCAGATGGCGAGCCCCATGGCGATCGAAGCGCACACGATCAGCGGGCCGGTGCCGACCAGGCCTGACAGTGCGGAGGCGGGCAGTACCGCGCCCGCCGTCACGCTCGCGGCGGAGAGCACTGCCAGGGTGACCGCGATCGCCGCGGACTGCCGGTGCAGGCGAACCGTGAACAGGGCGACGACCAGCAGGTAGAAGGACATCTCGTAGGAGAGCGTCCACAGGACCAGCAGGAGATTGGGCGTTCCCAGTAACTCCTGGAGCATCGTGGCGTGGGCGACCACCACGGTGGCAGCGCTCTGCCGGCCGAAGTCGTGCAGTTCCGCGACACCCGAGAGGTTGGCGGCGAGGAGCACCATGACGACCACCGTCCACAGCGGGTACACACGGAAGATCCGCCCGATCCAGAACGTCCGGACGCAGCCGCGCCGCTCCAGCGACGCGGGGATGATGTAGCCGCTCACCAGAAAGAACACCATGATGCCGTAACGGCTGGTGTTGAACTGCGGCATCAACTCCCGCCGGAAGTCCGCCATGAAGGTGTACGAGGAGTGGTCGAACACCACGACGAGTGCGGCGATACCGCGCAACGCGTCCAGCCAGCCCAGCTTCGCCGGAAGGGGGACGGGGGGTGGGGATTCCATGCGTGAGCAGAGTCCTCTTCGATCAGGCGGGCCCCGGTCGGGTGCGCTGATCACCGAGTTCACCGGCCGGCGCATTGTTCGGCAGTACCGTTCTGGCGGCCGAACATTGAACGGGGTGAGGGTGTGGCGGGGCGTCATGAGGTGCCGGTGGATCCGGCGGCGGGTCCGGTGCAGCGGTTCGCGTTCGAGTTACGCAAGCTGAGGCTGGAGGCGGACGGGATCACCTACCGGTCCCTGGCTCAGCGGGCGGGTTACTCCGTGACCACGCTGTCGCAGGCCGCGGCGGGCGAGCAGTTGCCGACGCTCCCGGTGGTGCTGGCCTATGCGGGGGCGTGCGGTGCGGACCCGGCGGAATGGGAGGCCCGCTGGAAGGCGGCGGTGGAGGAGTCCGCCGATGACGGCTCTCGGGACGAGGACGGATCACTCGCGCCGTATCGGGGTCTCGCACGGTTCGAGACCGGGGACAGCGACCTGTTCTTCGGCCGGGAACAGCTCACCGCAGACCTGGTCGACCTACTGCGCCGCCGACGGTTCGCCGCGGTCTTCGGCCCCTCCGGCAGCGGCAAGTCCTCCCTGCTGCGGGCCGGCCTGATACCCGTCCTCCGGCGCGCTCAGGAGCCGGGCCCGCGCCCGGCCGCGATCCGCATCCTGACCCCGGGCGAACGCCCCGCCCGCAGCCACGCACCGCTCCTCACACCCGCGATTCCCCGCGACGGCGACGCCGCGGCGGACACGTTCGTGATCGTCGACCAGTTCGAGGAGGTCTTCACCCTCTGCCACGACGCGGCCGAGCGCGCCCGCTTCATCGATCTGCTGCTGACGGCCCGCCGGCCCGAGAGCCGTCTGCGGGTGCTGCTGGCAGTGCGCGGCGACTTCTACGGCCGCTGCGCCGAGCACCGTGAGCTGGCCGACGCACTGCGCGACGCCAACCTCCTGACCGGAGCGATGAGCCGCACGGAACTACGCGACGCCGTGGTCAGGCCGGCCACGGCCGCCGGACTGACCGTGGAACGCGCCCTCACCACCCGGCTGGTCGAAGAGGTCGCCGACGCGCCGGGCGGGCTGCCGCTGCTGTCTCACGCGCTGCTGGAGACCTGGCGCCGCCGCCGCGGCAAGACACTGACCGTGGCGGGGTACGAGGCGGCCGGATGCCTGGACGGCGCGATCGCCAAGACCGCCGAGGAGATCTACGGCCGGTTCACCGAGGACCAGGCGGCCGCCGCCCGCCGGGTGTTGTTGCGCATGGTCGCCCCCGGGGACGGCACGCCCGACACCCGCCGTCCCGTCGAGCGCGAGGAACTCGGCGACACCGCCCAGGTGGTGGAGGCGCTCGCCGGAGCGCGGCTGCTCACCCTGGACGGCGACACGGTCGAGATCGCCCACGAAGCACTGCTCACAGCCTGGCCCAGGCTGCGCGGGTGGATCGAGGAGGACCGCGAACGCCTGCGTGTGCACCGGAACCTGACCGAAGCGGCCCACGCCTGGCAGGAACTCGGTCGTGAGGAGGGCGCGTTGTACCGGGGAAGCCGGCTCGCCGCCACCCAGGAACACTTCGGCGGCACACCGCGCGAGGACCTGACCGACCTGGAGCACGCCTACCTCGACGCCAGCCGCGATCACGAGCACAAGGGCCGTCGCCGGTCCCGGCTGGTGCTCACCGCGGTCACCGCCGCCCTGTGCCTTGCCCTCGTCGCCGCCGGCCTCGCCGTGGGGCAGTGGCAGAGCGCAGTCACCGCCCAGCACCTGGCCCAGTCGCGGCAACTGGCGGGCCAGTCCGGTGCGTTGCTGGACTCCGACCCCGACCTCGCGGCACTGCTCGCCGTCCACGCCTACCGGACCAGCCCGACCCGCGAGGCCACCGCCGCCCTGTACGCCGCCGCGGCGCTACCGCTGCGCAAGCGCCTGACCGGCGGCACCGAACCGGTGGATTCCCTCGCCCTCAGTCCGGACGGGCACACCGTCGCCGACCAAACGAGGGACGGCAAAGTGCGGATCTGGGATCTGCCAGAAGGTCGGCTCCGACACACGTTCACCGGCCCCGACGACAGCGGCGAAGTCGCGGCGTTCAGCCCCGACGGACGCACCCTCGCCGTAGCCACCGACGGCGTCATCCGCAGGTGGGATCCGGTCACCGGCAGGCAACTTGGAACCCTCACCCTCCCCGGCGGTGCGATACGCGGGATCGCCTTCAGCCCTGACGGTCGTACCGTGGCCGCCGCCTCCTGGGCGGGTGTACGGGTGTGGGACGTGGCCACCGGCCGCAAGCGGCGCGGATTCACCGGCTACCCCGACCCGGAATCGGTCGCCTTCGGCCCTGACGGACGGACCCTCGCCGCGGTGGGCCTCGGCGGACTGGTGCGGGTGTGGGACGTTGCCACCGGCCGCACGCGGACCACCCACGACAGCCGCATTCACGGCGCAGGGGTGGCTCTCAGCCATGACGGCCGGACGTACGCGGTTGTCCTCGCCGACGGTTCGGTGCAACTGCGGGAGGTGGCCACCGGCGTCGTCCGGCGCACCATCCGGGACGGTTTCATCGGGTCGAACGAGGTGGCCTTCACCCCGGACGGGCGGACCCTCGCCATTCCGGGCCCGGGGGACACGGTGCGACTGTGGGACACCGCCTCCGGTGCGCGACGGGCCACCGTGACCGTCGGGCACCACGGACGGGGAACCGTGAGAGTGGCCCTCAGCGCGGACAGCCGTACCCTGGTCACCGGCAGCAATGCGGACCCCACCATCCGCGTCCACCGCCTGCCCGCCGATCCCCCGCAGACCACTCTGCCCGGCCCTGCCGGCACGTACATCGGCGACGTGGCCTTCAGCCCGGACGGACGCACGGTGGGCACGGTTCGCCAAGGCCCGCCGGGCCGTGGGTCGGTACAGCTCTGGGATGCCGCGACCGGCGATCGCGAAGCCACCCTGGCGCTCGACACGGATCCGGGTCCCACAGGACAGCAGCTGGCCGTCCCGGTTGGCCGCCTCGCAGCCGTGGGGGTCGACCCGACCGGCCGTGTCCTGGCTGCCAGGTCCGTCAAGAAGGGGGTGATCGAGGTCCGGGACGTCGCCACGGGCCGACTTCGCCTGAGCCGGGCCCTGGACGCCGTCTACACGGCGGTTTTCAGTCCCGAGGGGACACGGCTCGCCGTCGTCGACTGGCAGGGGACAGTACACCTCTGGAACCTCACCACCGGCGCACTGCACACCGCGGCTCAGCCCGGCCACGGCGGCCCCGTCCGGCGAGTGGCGTTCAGCCCGGACGGACGCACACTCGCCGTCGTGGACATCGAGGCCGGCGGTGACCAGGTCAGGCTGCTCGACGCCACGACGGGACGCACCCAGCGCACCATCAACCCGAGCGCCCAGTTCCTGTCGGCCTTCGCGTTCAGCCCGGACGGGGGCACCCTGGCCACCGTGAGCGGCAGTCGCGGATCGGTGACGATGTGGGACGCGCGCACCGGCCGGCTCCAGGACAGCTTCCGTGTCGAAGGTGAAGTGGCGTCGCTGGCCTTCAGCCCCGACGCGCGCACCCTGGCCGCGAGCAGCGCGAGAGGCGTCCAGTTGTGGGACCTCGCCACCGGCCAGACCAGACTCACCCTGCCGACGCGCTCACCCGAAGCGGCCGCGTTCAGCCCCGACGGACGCACCCTGGCCATCGGCACAGGCGGCTCCGTCGACCTGTGGAACGTCGAATTGCCCGACCCGGCCCGCGCGATCCACGACATCTGCGCGGCCGTCGACACCAACCTCACCCCTCAGGAGCAGTCCCGCTACCTGCACGACCAGTCCACGGAAACCGGCTGTCGACGGGCCCCGACATAGGAGGAGTCAGTCGGCACACGACCCCACTGGGACCTGCGGACAGGCGAGTCCACGGAGGCCCTGTACCTCCCCCTCCGGACCACGAGGGCCGTCGGCGATCAGCTCCTCATCTGCTGCGCCAACGACCTCACCCACTTCCGCCGGACCGGCACCCTCAACCCGCCCCCACATTGCTCGTGATCAACCGGAGCAGCTGCTTCACCACGGCATCCTGCTCCGGCGTCAGCCCCATGGCGTCGCCCATCGCCGACGGCACCGCCCGAGCCCTCTCCCGCAGTGCCATCCCCTCCTCGGTGAGCCGGATGGCCACCGAACGCTCGTCGTCCGGTCGGCGTTCGCGGCGCAGCAGCTCGGCCGCCTCCAGTCGCTTCAGCAGCGGCGACAGCGTGCTGGACTCCAGCTGGAGAGCCGTACCCAGATCGCGCACGGAGATCGAGTCCTGCTCCCAGAGCACCAGCATCACCAGGTACTGGGGATAGGTCAGCCCGAGTTCGTCGAGGAGCGGGCGGTAGCGCGCGGTGACCGCTCGCGATGCCGCGTAGAGCACGAAGCACAGCTGGTCGTCCAGGAGCAGGGTCTGCTCGGCCCTGCTGCGTGCGGATGTACTCACGGAACGGCTCCCTTCGCCGGGCCCTCCACCGTACGGCTTCGAGTCCCCTCGATTCTATCGACCCCTAATCGATTGTGCACGACTTAATAGTGCGCTACTGTTCTCGCCATGCCGCCACTCGGCCGAGCCCGCAGACTGAGCGCGCCCCCGGCACCCGATCCGAGGAGATCGTCATGACCGACAGCACCCCCCGCCCCGTACTGGAACCCGCCGCCCAGGCCTTCGCCGAGGCCACCGCGAACCCGCCGTACCTCTTCGACCTGGGCCCCGTCGAGGGCCGCAAGACGGTCGACGAGGTGCAGTCGGGTGAGATCGACAAGCCCGCCGTCGACGAGGAGTGGGTGACCGTCCAGGGCGGCCCGACCGGCAGCGTCCGGACGCGGATCGTGAAGCCCGCGGGCGCCACCGGCACCCTCCCCGTGGTGATCTACCTCCACGGCGCGGGCTGGGTCTTCGGCAACGCCCACACGCACGACCGGCTGGTCCGGGAACTCGCCGTCGGCACCGGCGCCGCGGTCGTCTTCCCGGAGTACGACCTCTCCCCCGAGGCGCGCTACCCGGTCGCCATCGAGCAGAACTACACGGTCGCCCAGTGGGTGGTGGAGCAGGGCGCGGCCAAGGGTCTGGACGCCACGCGCATCGCCGTGGCCGGGGACTCCGTAGGCGGCAACATGACCGCCGCGCTGACCCTGATGGCCAAGGAGCGCGGGGACGTCCCGCTCGTCCAGCAGGTCCTCTTCTACCCGGTCACCGACGCAAGCTTCGACACCGGCTCCTACCGCCAGTTCGCCGAGGGTTACTTCCTGCGCCGCGACGCCATGCAGTGGTTCTGGGACCAGTACACGACCGACGAGAAGCAGCGCGCCGAGATCACCGCGAGCCCCCTGCGCGCCTCCGTCGACCAGCTGCGCGACCTGCCCCCGGCCCTGGTCATCACCGCCGAGGCCGACGTCCTGCGCGACGAGGGCGAGGCGTACGCGAACAGGCTGCGCGAGGCCGGAGTCCCGGTCACCGCGGTCCGTTACCAGGGCATCATCCACGACTTCGTGAT
Organism: Streptomyces canus; assembly: GCF_030816965.1. Taxonomy (NCBI): domain Bacteria; kingdom Bacillati; phylum Actinomycetota; class Actinomycetes; order Kitasatosporales; family Streptomycetaceae; genus Streptomyces; species Streptomyces canus. The sequence continues at coordinate 7,882,693 of NZ_JAUSYQ010000002.1, read as the reverse complement.
GCTCAACGCCCTGCGCGAGACCCACGCCGCCGAGGCCGCCATCACCCAGGCGGTCAGCACGCTCCGCACGGCCTTCACCGCTTCCTGATCTCCCGACCACCGCATGCCCAGGCCCCGGACTCGAAAAGTCCGGGGCCTTTTCCTACGGGATCCAGTAACCTGCCTAGGAATCCTAGGTTTACGGAGCACGCATGGTCCCCCGAGCAGGCCTCACCGCCGACCGCCTCACCGAGGCCGCCGCCGATCTCGCCGACGAGATCGGCTTCGAGAACATCACGCTGGCCGCCCTCGCCAAACGCTTCGGCGTGAAGGACGCCAGCCTGTACTCGCATGTCAGGAGCCTCCAGGACCTGCGCACCCGGCTCGCCCTGCTCGCCGGCGGCGAGATGATCGACCGGATCGCCGTCGCGGTGGCGGGGCGCGCCGGGAAGGACGCGCTGGCCGCCTTCGCCGGCGCCTACCGGGCGTACGCGCTGGAGCGGCCGGGGCGGTACGCGGCCACGCAGATCCGGATCGACCAGTCGCTGATCGCCGACACCCCCGCGCTCCGGCGCACCGCCGAGATCACCTACGGCATGCTCCGGGCCTACGGCCTCGCCGAACCCGATCTCACCGACGCGGTACGCCTGTTGCGCGCCACCTTCCACGGTTACTGCGCCCTGGAGTCGGCGGGCGGCTTCGGCGCCCCCCGCGACGTACAGAAGTCCTGGGACAGGGCGGTCGACGCCCTGCACGTGGCACTCGAGAACTGGCCCCAAGAGGAGAACACCGATGACTGACCCGCACTACGACATCACCGGCCACGGCCCCTTACTCCTGCTGCTCCCCGGCGGCGCCGGACACCCGATGGGCCTCGGCCCGATGACGGACGCGCTCGCCGGGCACTTCACCGTCGTCACCTACGACCCCCTGGGCCTCGCCCATGGCCGACTCGGCCTGCCCGTCGAGGACCAACGGCCCCAGGACTGGAGCGACGGCGCGCGGCGGGTGCTCGACGCGACGCTCCCCGAGGGCGAGTCGGCGTACGTCTTCGGCACCAGCGCCGGGGCCATCGCCGCGCTGGATCTGGTCGCCCGGCACCCGGAGCGGCTGCGGCACGTCGTCGCGCACGAGCCGCCGTGCGTCGGGGTGTTGCCGGACGGGGCACGCCAGCAGGCCGCGTTCCGGGAGATCTGTGAGGTCTACCGGGCCAAGGGGCTCGCGGCGGCGGGCGCGCTGATGACCGCCGTACTGGAGGAGCGGGATGCGGGAGAGCTGCCCGAGGGCCAACCTCTGTCCCGCGAGGAGGAGTTGACCAACCCGATGGCGGTCTCCCTCGCGCATGTCCTTGGGCCCTTCACGTCGTACGTCCCCGGGGCGAGCCCCTCGCAGGCCCGCCTCACCGTCGCCGCGGGGACCGACTCCCGCGGGCAACTCCTTCACCGGTCCGCCGAGTTCCTCGCGAAGGCGCAACAGGCCGACTTCGTCGAGTTTCCCGGCGGTCATCTCGGCATCCTCCACCACCCGGTGGACTTCGCCGACCGGCTCACGCGGACGCTGCTCGGGACCGGCGTGCGGTCATGACAGGTCGCCGAGCGCGTCGGCGTAGTACGTGGACCCCTTGAGGTGCAGGGCGAGTTCGCGGAAGGTCCAGCCCTCGCCGGGTGAGTGGTCGAGCTGGTGTTCGGTGAGGGCGTCGAGGCGGTTGGCCCAGATGCGGGCGAGCCGGGTGAGACGGCTGCGGGCCTCGTCCAGGTCTTCGTGGGTGAAGGGGGCGAGGTCGGCCGCGGTGGTCGTCGTGGACGCGTGCCAGTGGTCGGGCTGTGGAGTCTCGCCCGCGAGCCGCGCCTCCAACTCGGCGAGGTGGTCGATCAGATGGTCGGCGACCCGGCGGATCGCCTTGTGCGGCGTGTAAACGCGGTCGTCGACATGGACGGGCTTGCCGTCCCAGGCGGTCCAGGTATCGGCCAGGACCAGCACGTGGTGGACCATGCCGGTCACGGCGTGGGCGGGCGTCTGCTGCGGGTGTTCGGTCATGCGGGCACGCTAGGCGGGTGTCGTTTCGGTGCCGGCCGAAGTGTGGTGACCGAAGGGTGGTGTCCCCGAGGGGCCGGGCCGGCCTCAGTTCTCCCGTTCCGCCGCACTCCCCTCCACACAGAACTCGTTGCCCTCCGGTTCGGCCAGGACCACCCAGCCCATGCCGTCGCCCGTGCGCTGGTCGTCGATGAGCGTGGCGCCCAGGGTGCGGAGGCGGGCGACCTCCTCGTCGCGGGTGCGGTCTTGGGGCTGGAGGTCGAAGTGGAGCCGGTTCTTGAGGGTCTTGGTCTCCGGGACGGTCACGAAGAGCAGGCCCGCGTCCTCGATCAGCGCCTCCTCGTCGCCCGGCCGGTCCTCCTCGTGCAGCGGCTGTCCGAGGGCCTGGGACCAGAATGCGGCGACCGCGTAGGCGCGTCGGCGGCGCAGTCGATGGTCACGTGACTCCACCTACGCGCAAACGCGCGGGCTTCCTGTGTCAGTGGCTAGGCCACGTCGCAGAGGGCCAGCCCGGCCCTATTGAGGATGTTCAGGGCACCGACGTGGTCTGCGTTGGCGGTCATCCCGCACGCCGTGCACTGGAACTTCGCTTGGGTTGCGCGGTTCTCCTTCGCGACGTGCCCGCAGGACGGGCAGATGCGGGAGGTGTTGCGGGGGTCCACCGCGACGACGGTCCGACCGGCGCTTTCAGCCTTGTTGGCGAGGATCGCGAGGAACACCCCCCAACCCGCGTCGAGAATACTGCGGTTGAGCCCGGCCTTCGCGGCCCGCTGGTTCGGGAGGAAGCTGCCGTCCCGTTCCGGGTCGGGCTTGGGGGTCGAGGTGCGGGTCATGCCCGCCGTGTTCAGTTTCTCGTGCGCGATCGCGTCATGGTCGCGCACCAGGGTGAGGGCGGTCTTGTGCGCGTGGTCCAGGCGCTGGCGCCGGATCTTCGCGTGGATCTTGGCAACCGCCCGGGCGGCGGCGCGGTGTGCCTTCGTACGCCGCTTCGTCCGCCTGGGGAACGTCGCCAGGTGCCGCTGGCCTCGGCCAGTTCCCCGGCCGCCGCTTCGAGGAAGCGTGGGTTGGGCACGTGTGCGCCGTACGAGGTGGTCAGGAAGTGCGTGATGCCCATGTCGATCCCGACGACCGCGCCTGTCGGAGGAAGTTCCTCAGCGGGTACCTCGTCGCAGGCGAGGATGACGTACCAGCGGTTGCCCTCCCGCTTCACCGAGATCGTCTTGACCCGGCCGCGCACGGGCCGGTGCTGGTGGACCCGGACGTGTCCGACACCCTGGAGGCGGACGCGGGTGTGGGGGTCGTGCGGGGTGGAGTCCCAGCGGCAGCCGTCGCCATCCTTGGGGAAAGCGACGGTGTCGAAGTGCCCGACGCCCTTGAATCGCGGGTAGCCGGGTGTCTGTCCGGCCTTGACGCGGCGGAAGAATGCCTGGAATGCCTTGTCCAGGCGGCGCAGCGTGGCCTGCTGGCTGGAGAACGACCAGCGGCCTTGGCGTTCCGGGTCGAACGCCCGGATCTCGCGAAGCTGGGCCGACTGGTCTGGATACTTGATGCTCGTCTTCGAGGTGTGCCGGTAGGCGTCCCGGCGCTCCTGCAACGCGCCGTTGTACAGGGAGCAGTGGTCCCGCAGCATCTCCGTCAGAGCCCGCTCCTGGCGGACGGTGGGACGCAGGAGGAACGTGTACGCGCGGATCATGCGTCGTCCACCTGGTTCTTCTTCCAGGGTCGTTCCCACTGAGTGTCGATGTACCGCTGCACCGTCGCGGCCGAGACTGCGCCGATGGAGGCGGCGAAGTACGACGACGACCACAGCGTGGGCATCCGCGATTTCAGGTGCGGAAACTCCGAGCGCAGCACGCGCGAGGTGAAGCCCTTGAACTGGTTCGCCACGTACGAGGCCGACGACTTCGGGTCATGCTTGACGAACAAGTGGACGTGGTCAGGCATCACCTCAAGCGCCAGGATCTCCCACCCCCGTTCGTCGGCCTTCTGCCGGATCAACTCATCCAGGCGTGACGCGACCCTGCCACCGAGGACCGGACGGCGGTACTTCGGGCACCACACCACGTGGAGCCGCTAGATATCGGCTGGCGGATGGTCGAGGTCATGCGGGGATTCTCGGGGTCCGGTCGACCACCGCAAGATCGGCGGCAACGTTCGCACCGCCTGCGGCGACCTGGAGGTATGACTTCCGCAAGACGCACACCGCGCGACGGCGACACCCCCCGCGACACCACTCGCGACACCCCTCGCGCCGGCCACCGCCGGGTCCGCGCCGCCCGCAAGCCCGTCATCGCCGGTCTCGCCGCGACGACCGCGCTCGTCGGCGCCTGGTACGCCACCGCCGGCGCGGCCACGGCTCCCACACTCACCCCCGCCACCACGGCCGTGCCCCTGGCCGCCAAGTTCCCCTACCTGTCCGCCGGTTACAACAACACCCGCGAGTGGACCCGGACGGCGACGGCGGCGGCACCGAACGGCACCCTGCGCGTCGCCTGGCCCGCCTCGGACGGCATCCATGTCACCCCGCTGACGTCCGCCGGAAAGCGCTCGGGCACGGACACCGTCGTCAAGGGGGCGAAGGAGGTCGGCGGTCTGGTCGCGCACAACGACGGCTTCGCGCTGCTCACCCGGGTCACCGACACCAACACGTGGAAGGAGACGGCGGCCGCGATCGTCCGGTACACGAACGGCAAGCAGACGTTCCGTACGAAGCTCACCGGCACCGCCTCCCACGACACCTCCCCCACCCTCGACGGCCAACTCACCTGGAACGGCAAGAAGTACGGCGCCTACTTCGTGGTGCACGGCGCGGGCGGCTTCGCGGACGGCCACTTCGGCGACAAGCTGTCGTACGTCGGCGCCAAGGGCGCGAAGCTCAGCCGGGGGTGGGGCTGGGGATGCAGCCACAACGAGGGCGTGGCGCTGCACGCCGAGACCACTGGTGACTTCACCTCCCTCTGCTTCGACGACTGGCGTTCGGGACTGTTCGTGTCGACGGGCATCGGCGCCCCGGACGTGGCTCCGGTGGTGCAGCGCGAGCAGTGCTGGGCGGGGTACTGCGGCGGTACGTTCGCGAGCCGCACCGGCGACCTGGTGAAGTCCTCCACCGGCCGCTACGCGACCGCATTCGCCTCGCGCGGTGCCGCGTCCGCGAAGAAGAACCCGGACGACTCGAGCGGCCGCGGCTGGACGGTCAAGCCGAAGACCAGCACCCACCAGGTGGCGGTGGCCTTCCTGAAGAACCGCAACTCCGGCCCGGGCAAGGCCATTTACCTCACGAACGCGCCGGGCACCGAGCATGTCGACGTGCACGTGGCGCCGTACGGCAAGAACCGCCTTCTCGTGTCCTGGGAGTCCCTGAAGAACGCCAAGTGCGCGAGCGGCACCTGCACCGGCACCTTCACCGGCACGCACTTCCGGCTCATCGACTGGAACGGCAGGTTCCAGAGCGCGGACAAGGTGGTGTCGGCGCGGATCACGGGCGACATCGCGGTCCAGAAAGACGGGACGCTGACGTGGGCGTACGTCCCGGTGACGCCGTCGTACACGAAGCCGCTGACCGGTGCGTCCCCGACCTCGACGAGCCTGCGGATCGCCCGGCTCACCCCCTGAGAAGCAGCTGATTCTCGACGTCGTGCCCATACCGCTCGGGCCATGTGCGCAGGGATCTGCAACAGGCGTGCGCCGCCCAGCCGGCAATCTGGCGTGAGCCCCCTGGACGGCTGGCTCGCCGGGCGATCTTGGTTCGGTTCTCGCAGAATGGTGATGGCTGCCCGGCTCCGTGACCGGTCCGTGGGCGGACGAGTCTCGTGCGCGGCGGTCCTCCACCCGACAGCCCCTTCAGGAGCAGCTCATGGCAGTGATGACGGACGTGCTCGTTCCAGGCAGGGCCCGGCAGCTCCGGCTGGTCACGCCATCGGTCACCGAGCGGGCGGGGAGCACGGGAGCGGGGCCGTACGGGTCGTGCCGTCGGCCGTCCCTGAGATGTACGCAAGCTCGTGTTGCCGTCCTGAACCGGCTGCCGGGCCGGTGGGGCCATCACGCCGCCTGGCAGCCGGCCCGCCCGTGATCGAGCGCCGGGCCGGCGATACTCGTGCCGGCCCGTTTGGCGGTGCAGGTCCTCGGTCGGTTCTGCTCCGACCGCGTGATGCGGCGGGAGACACCGTCGCGGATGCACGGCCCGCATGGCCCTGGGCATGCGACCCCACCGAAACCGGACCATTGAGGCCGTCACTGACACGGACACCCGCCTCTACCACCGGAAGGCGGTCGCCCGGGCGTGGGACCGCTGCCCAGCGGCAGGGGGAACAGATCCGCCCGGCCGTGGGGGCCCGGGACCGGCGTCAGCGTCGCGGACACCCCGCTCCCGTCACGCCGGCCGCGACCTCCTCGGGCTCCCGGACCTTCCCGTCCCCTCCGCGCTCCATGCGAAAGGAATGCCTGCCGTGCGAATTACCGACATCCAGCACTGTGAGGTCCGTCCCGGACTCCTCATCGAGTGGACTCTCGATGAGGAGGCCATCGAGACTGCGAAAGGCCTGCCTGCGGATAGCCGGCCGCCGGCGTATGTCCAGGAGTCGCACGTCCGAACAGCTCGATCGGTCCGCGAGGACGGCCTGTTCATGCCGACGTGGGTCGGCACGGCATTCGACATTCCGGGCGGGGTCGATCTCCAGGTACTGCAGGAAGCGCTGCGGTGCTGGACTCTCCGGCACGAGACGCTGCGCAGCGGCTTCCGCTGGAGCGGCGGTGAAATGCGCCGGTTCACGCTGGACGCCGAGGCCGTGTCGCTGCGTCGCGAGACGGTCGGCGAATTCTCCGACGCGGAGAGACTGGCCCAGCATCTCCAGGACCGGTTCGACGTCGCGGCGAACGCCCTCAGCTGGCCGAACTTCATCTACTCGGCGGTCGTCCGGGACGACTGCACGAGCGTGTACATGGCCTTCGATCACAGCAACGTCGACTCGTACTCCATTCAGCGTATCCCCGCCGACATCCACGAACTCTGCACGGCGGGTGCCGAGGGCCGCGCCGTGGAGAGGGCGCCCAGCAGCTACGTCGACTTCTGCGACATCGAACGGACGGACGCGGACCAGATCGACGCCACTCACGAGATCGCCGCATACTGGCGGGAGTTCATGGACCGGTGCGGCGGGACGCTGCCGAACTTCCCTGTCGATCTCGGCCTGGATCCCGGCGGCGAACTGCCCGCACAGAACGGCATCCACGGGATGCTCGTGGATGCCGACGACGCCGCCGCGTTCGAGGCGTGTTGCCGGCCCTTCGGCGGGAGCATGGTCGGCGTCCTGGCTGCCACGAGCATCGCCGTCCACAAGATCGGCGGGGAGCCCGTCTTCCGGACGATGGTGCCCTTCCACACAAGGGGGAAGCCCGAATGGCGGGACTCCGTGGGCTGGTTCGTAGGTTGCGTGCCGGTCGAGATTCCCATTGCGCAGGCACCCGATTTCCAGAGCGCCCTGAAGATGGTGCGCACCGCGCTGAAGTCCAACAGGCGCATGGCCCGTGTGCCCGTCGCCCGGATACTGCGCCTGCTCGACTCGGACTTTCGCCCGACGTCGCTCGACCTGTACTCGCTGGTCTCGTTCGTCGACGCCCGGGACCTCCCCGGATCCGGGCATTGGGTCGAGTGGAAGGCATACATCCTGGGCAGGATGTCGTACGGCGACAAGGTGTGCGCATGGTTCAACAGGCTCCACGAAGGCTTGCATTTCGTGAGCCGCTACCCGGACACCGACATCGCGCGCAAGAACATGCAACTGTACGCCGAGCAGTTGCGGGAACTCATCGTCTCGGTGGCCAGGAACGGCCCGGGCCGGTCGGGTTGACCCGGGCGCCGAAGCCACCGGACTCCGGGAACAGCAGCCGGCCGTGGAGGCAGGTAGCGAGACCGGTGATCCTCTTCCTCCCCGAGCCGGCTCAGCCCTCCCCGGCGATTTCCACGCCGGAGCCGTCCAGACGGACCCGCACCTCGGTCCCGTCGCTCCAAAGGACCGTCAACTCCCCGGTTCCGTCGGCCCGTACGCTCACGGTGTCCGCCAGCGGAGGGTGGTCCGGCTCCCCGGTCAGCATCCCCAGCGCCACGAAGAGCGTCTCGTCCGTGCCGGTGACGCCGGACAACGTCTCGTCCAGTCCCACGGCAGCCAGCAGTTCGGCCCGGACTCCGTGCCGCGCGGCCCACCCGGTCACTCGTACCGGTGTCCCGGGCTCGGCCCCGGACACGAGGAAGGCGCGCACCTCCGCGGCACGGCGCGCGATCACCACACTCGTCACCCGGGCGCCGGAGGCCGCCGTGTGCCGGGAGGCCGCCCACCCGTCCCCCACCCCCAACGGCACGATCTCCGTACGGCTCGGATCGCCGTTCACGATCACGCTGTTGTCGTACGACGTCGAGGGCTCCGTCACCGTGGAGTAGGCGAGGCGGGTGTAGTACGGGTCGTAGCGCACGTCCTCGCTGCCGTGGTTGTGGAGGCGGACGAGGCCGTCGGAACTCGTGGACTGAAGGAGCCAGTTGGGGGCGGTGATCGAGGTGACCGCGTCGGAGCGTTCGGCCGGACCCGGCTCCTCCACCGCCGTCCACACCTCGTGGTCGGCCGGGAGGAGCAGGCCGAGGAAGCCCTTGCTCGCCCAGTACGGGGACGCAGGGCCCGAATAGCCCTGAAGGACAGCGGGGTCGGGGCCGTGCCAGCCGAGGGTGAGCAGGCCGTGGGAGTCCACCGCGCCGCGGTCCAGGAAGTACTTGAGGGCCCCGGAGGCCAGCCGCCGGGTCTCGCCCGGGGGCAGCGGGGTGTGGCCCGTCAGGGCGCCCAGCCACAGCGGGGCCGTCGTCGCGAAGCGATACGTCAGGGAGCGGCCCTGGTGCATCGGGGCACCGTCGGCGCCGAACAGGCGGGCGTAGTCCTCGAGATGGCGGGAGAGGCGGCCGCCGTACAGGTCCGTCAACCCGTCGTCCTGGGCCAGCCAGGCGTGCAGCACCGGGTAGAGGTGCATGGCCCAGCCGTTGTAGTAGTCGAACTTGCGGCCGTCGCCGTCGGTGTACCAGCCCTCGCCGACGTACCACTGCTCGATGCGCTCCAGCCCGCGGTCGATCGCCTTGCGGGAGGCGTCCGGCTCATATCCGGCGGACTCCAGGAAGCCGGCCACCGTGACCGGGAAGAGCTCCCAGTTGCAGGGCCAGGCCTCCGCGGTCAGCGCGTCGCCGAGCCAGGCCGCGGCGCGTTGCCGTACGGCGTCGTCCAGCCGGTCCCAGAGCAGCGGCTTCGTGATCCGCAGCGCGAACGCGATCGACGCCGCCTCCACCAACGGCTGGCTGCGGTCCTCGATACGGGGCCAGACTCCCGATACTCCGGCGGCGAGACCGTCCGCGTACCGCTCCAGTGCGGTCCCGTCCTGCCGGAGGGCCGCCAGCAGGAGCGTACGGGCGTAGCCCTCAAGGCCGTCGGAGAGGTGGCCGGACCAGCTCTGCCGGTCGCCGGGGAGGTGGTAGAGGGCGCGGTCCTCAGTGGCGTACGGCTCCACCGCGGCGAGCAGGGCGTCGGCCGCGGCCTCCCAATGGGCGCGCGTGTAGCCGGTGTACGGACTGAGGGTGCGGTCCTCAGGAGGCAGCTGCATCGGTTCTCTTTCTTCGGCTCACATCACAGACCTGGGGCGCCCCGGTTCCGGTCGGGACGCCCCAGGCGTCTATCCCACCCGCACCAGCCCTGCGGGCACCAGCCCCTGTGCGACCAGTTCGTCGCGGACCAGGCCCGCGTACACGGTGGCGCCGTGTACGGAGGTGTGGGTGTTGTCCCTTTTCTCGTTGTAGAGGTAGATCGCCTTCGAGCCCTCCACTCCCAAGGACTCCACCAGCGTCTTCGTCTTCGCCGTCAGGTCGATCAGCGGGACGTCCTCTGCTGCGGCCACCGAGCGGATCACCGCGGGATGGTCCACCCCGAGGCCGTTGACCAGCAGGGCCGTCCCGTTGTTCAGCGTGCCGTCCGAGTTGAACCAGCGTCGCACGATGGGCGTCACGAGGACAGGGTTCCCGCCTTTCTCCCTCACACCCGCGACCAGAGTCTCCAGGTTCGCCCGGTACGTCGCCTCGTCCGTCGTCTTGTCGTTGTGGGCGAGCTGGATCAGGACGAGGTCTCCGTGGCGGATCAGCGGCTGGACCGTGGCCCACAGGCGCGGCTCGGACAGATACGTCACCGTGCTCTCGCCGGAGTCGGCGTAGTTGGCCACGGACACGCCCTTGCGCAGGTACTGGGGCAGTTGCTGGCCCCAGCCGGAGTACGGGTCGCCGGGCTGGTCGCAGACCGTGGAGTCGCCGACCAGGAAGATCTGGCGCGCGTGCCGGGCGGGGGTGACCTCGATGCCGGCGAGCGCGGGGGCCGAGCCGCCCAGGGCGAGGTCCAGGCCGGGCGTGCCGTCGGGGCCGGTGGGCTCGCCCTCCGGGGTGCGGACGTTCACGGTGAAGCTGCGGGAGGCCCGTTCGCCGGCCGCGACCGCCGTCTCCGGCAGCAGGGAACGCCGGGTCTCGCCGCTGATCGCGGTGTGCGACTCCGCGTCACCACCGAGCAGCACCTTCACGTCGTACGTGCCCGGCGGGACGTCGAAGTGGCAGCCGGCCGCGGTGCAGTTCTCCATGCCGAGGGGGCGGCCGGCATGCGCCTGCGCCGGTACGGCCGTCAGGCCCGAGGCCAGCGCCACCGCCGCGAGGACGGCGAGGTTGAAACGTCTCATTCGTGGTTCCTCCGTCAGGGGGACAACACCTGGCGCCGGACCGTACCGCCATCTGCAAGCGCTTTCTAGACCTTGGACCGTTTTCACAAGATTGCCAACTTCCAGCGAGCGAAAGCCCTTTCGCGAAATCGATTCAACTGTCACTCTCCAAAGCACCCGCACCACCCCCACACCTCCCGGAGGAGGCACCCCCACATGTCCGAATCCACCGTGAACAGACCGGTCGGACGCCGTACCTTCGTCCTCGGCACCGCGGCCGCCGCAGGGACGGCCGCGCTCGCCGGGCCGCTCGCGGAGACCGCGTCCGCCGCGAGCTTCGGCTGGAGCGACGACGGCTCCAACTACGTCGTCGACACCGGCGCCAGCCTCGTCTTCAAGGTCAGCAAGACCAACGGCGACCTGACCTCGCTGGTCTACAAGGGCACGCAGTACCAGGGCTACGGCGGCAAGAACTCGCACATCGAGTCCGGGCTCGGCACGTCCACCGTGAGCATCAAGCAGTCCGGTACGACGATCCTGATCTCGGTCGCCTACGGCACGCTGAAGCACTACTACGCGGCCCGCAGCGGCGAGAACAACGTGTACCTGTGGACCAACAAGGCCGACGCCTCGGTCTCGGCGACCCGCTACATCCTGCGCGTCAACGCGGGCAAGTTCCTCAACGACGAGCCCGACTCGTACACCTACGCGCCCACCACCATCGAGGCCTCCGACGTCTTCGCGAAGTCCGACGGCCAGACCCGCTCCAAGCACTACGCGAAGGCGCGGGTCATCGACTACAACTACGTCGGCTGGACCACCGGCAGCGTTGGTCTGTACATCGTGCGCTCCAACCACGAGAAGGCCTCCGGCGGCCCGTTCTACCGCTCCCTCCTGCGCCACCAGAGCGCGGACGGCGGCGGCCTGTACGAGATCCTGTACTACGGCGAGAACCAGACGGAGGCCCAGCGCTTCGGCCTCCAGGGCCCCTACGTCATCGCCTTCACCGACGGCGGCGCCCCCTCCTCCGCGCTGTACCCGGGCACCCTCACCACCTCGTGGGCGGACTCGCTCGGCATCTCGGGCTACGTCCCCGCGAGCGGCCGGGGCAAGGTCGCCGGCGTCGGCATCACGGGCCGGAACACGGCGTACACCTACACGGTCGGACTCGCCAACTCCGCTGCCCAGTACTGGGGTTCGGCGCGGTCGTCGGACGGCTACTTCTCCATCGGGGGTGTGCTGCCGGGGACGTACACGCTGACCGTCTTCAAGGGTGAACTCGCCGTCTACACCGGCTCGGTGAGCGTCAGCGCGGGCGGCACGACCACCCTGAACTCCATAGCGATCCCTTCCTCGAACGATCCGGGCAACGCGAGCGCGATCTGGCGCATCAACAACTGGGACGGCACGCCCGGCGGCTTCAAGAACGCCGACCTGATGACGTACGCCCATCCGTCCGACGTCCGCGCCTCCTCCTGGACCGGCAACGTCGTCATCGGCAGCGGCACCGAGACCTCGGGCTTCCCCTGCTACCTGTGGAAGGACGTCAACAGCGGAATCATCGTCTACTTCAAGCTGACGGCCGCGCAGGCCGCCGCCGCGCACACCCTGCGCATCGGTGTGACGACGGCCTACGCCAACGGCCGCCCGCAGGTCGTCGTCAACGACACCTGGACCTCCGCCGTCCCCTCCCCGCCCACCCAGCCGAGCACCCGGTCGCTGACCGTGGGCTCGTACCGGGGCAACAACTACACGTTCACCTACAGCGTGCCGGCGTCCGCCTGGCTGACGGACACCAGCGCCTACAACACGCTGAAGATCTACGTGGCGAGCGGTTCGGGGTCGACGTCCTTCCTCAGTGCGGGCACGTCGATCGACGCGATCGATCTGCTGGCCTGACGTCAGGTCCCGCGCGTCCACTGCTGGTTGGTCGCTCCGCTGCACGCGTACGTGATGATCGCTGCGGAGTTGGCGGTGGACGCGCCGTTCACGTCCAGGCACTCGCCGGTGGACCTGGCCTTGATGTTCACGTACGAGCCCGAAGTGACCACCGACCACTGCTGGGTGGTCGCGCTGCCGCAGTTCTCCTGGGTGACGTTGGTGGCGTTCTCCTGGAGGCACAGGGAGCTGCCGCGGCCGACCAGCTGGTAGTAGCCGGTGCCGAGGTCCTTGAACCACCACTTCTGGTTGGCACCGCTGTTGCAGGTGTACTGGCTGATCGCGATGCCCTGCCACAGCGACTGACTGGCCACGTCCGCGCACTTGCCGCTGTTGCGGGAGACCAGCGTGTTGTACGTGGCGCTCGTGCCGCTGATCGTCCCGGCCGCCGCGTCGATCGTGATCTGGGGGTACCAGGACATGGACATCGTGGTGGAGGTGGGGAAGGTCAACGGCAGCCACACGTACCGGGAGTCGTTGACGGTCCCGCCGAAGGAGTTGCCCCAGCGGTCGCCCATGTAGAGGTACGAGGTGCCCGAAGTGCCCTGCACCGGAAGGACGTACGCGGTCTGCGAGTTGTAGGTTGTTGAGTCACCGACGTTCGCCATCGAGGTCCACGGTCCGGCGAGGGAGGTGGCGGTGGCGTACTGCTGCTGGTTGGCGCTCCAGCCGGTGGCGCCCGACGTCAGCATGAAGTAGACGCCGCCCCGCTTGAACAGGGCCGGGGCCTCGCGGTGTCCGCCCACCCACGGGTTGGCGACCAGAGCGGCGATGCCGGTGTAGTCGGCGGTGAGTTTGTAGATGTGCAGGTCGTAGTTCTCGTTGGCCGCCGAGACCATGTAGCCGGTGCCGTCGGTGTCGACGAACGTCGTGATGTCGCGGGACATGTTGTCGCCCAGCGGGCGGAAGCTGCCCTGGTAGGTGTAGCTCCCGTCGACCGTGGAGGAGACGGCGACGGCGGCGCGGGCCTCGCTGTAGTCGGTGCCGTTCTCCTTGTGCATCCACATCACGAACTTGCCGGTGGACGCGTTGTAGACGACCTTGGACCGCTCGATGTAGGCGGTGGCGAGCTCCGAGGCGCTGGACTGGGTCAGGACGTGGTTCCTGAACTCCCAGTTCTTCAGGTCGGTGGAGCGGTAGGCGTCCACGTACCGGAAGGTGTTGTCGGAGTTGCGGTCCTCGCCGAACCAGTAGTAGTAGGAGCCGACCTTGATGACCCCGCCGCCGTGGGCGTGCAGGGCGTTGCCCGAGGTGTCCGTGAACTGGACGCCGTTGGGGATCGTCAGCGGAGCGGCCTGGGCCGGTCCGGCGGTCGCCAGGGCGCCGGCCAGGGCCAGACACAGGGCGAGCAGTACCGCGTAAGCACGCCTCACGACGCAACCTCCGTGTCCGTGGCGGTGTCCGCCACCGGTATGCCGAAGTTCGGGGTGCCGTCCGCGTGCCAGCCGAGCTTCTGGACGCGGGTGTGGCGGTTGGGGTCGTTCAGCGGGTCGCCGACGATCTCCTTGTACTGGCGGGCGTGATAGACGAGGACGTCACTGCGACCGTCCTCGGCGACGGTGAAGCAGTTGTGGCCCGGGCCGTACTGCCTGGTGGTGTCGTTGCTGGTGAAGACGGGGGTCGGTGACTTGGACCAGCTCGCCGGGTTCATGAGGTCGGCGTCCGCGTCGACCGTCAGCAGGCCCATGCAGTAGTGCCAGTCGGTCGCGCTCGCCGAGTACGACATGAAGAGCCGGCCGTTGCGGGCGATGACGGAGGGGCCCTCGTTGACCTTGTAGCCGATGCACTCCCAGTCGTACTCCGGGGTGGAGAGCCTGATCTGAGGACCCGTCAGGGTCCACGGGTTCGCCATCCTCGACAGGAAGATGCCGGTGTTGTTGTCCAGGCCGGGCTCGTGCTGGGCCCAGGCGAGATAGCGGCTGCCGCGGTGGGTGAAGGTGGTGGCGTCCAGGGAGAAGGTCTCCCAGGCGGTCCTGATCTGGCCTCGTTCCACCCAAGTCCCCTTGAAGGGGTTCGGGTTGGCGTTCTCCAGGACCCAGATACGGATGTCCCACACGCTCTCGGCGGGCGCGGAGGCGAAGTAGATGTACCACTTGCCGCCGACGCGGTGGATCTCCGGCGCCCAGATGTGGGCGCCCATGACCCCGGTCGGGTGCTTGGTCCAGATGACGGACTCGTCGGCGGTCGCGAGGCCGCGCAGGGTGCGGGAGCGGCGCAGGATGATGCGGTCGTACTCGGGGGCGGTGGCCGTGAAGTAGTAGTAGCCGTCGGAGTGACGGTGGATGTACGGGTCCGCGCGGTTGCGGACGAGCGGGTTCACGAAGGGGGCGGCCTTCTTCGGGCGCGGGGCGGCTTCGGCGACTGCGGGGGTCGCGGCCAGGGCGCCCGCGGCCAGGGCACCTTTCAGCAGCAGTCGTCGGTGGGGGACGTCGGCGGCGCGGCTCATACGGACTGCCTCTCGGAGGGGGGTGTCCTGAGAGAGATGTTCGATATTGAGAACATCTGTTGTTATTGCGAACAGCCGAAAGGTAAGGCTGGGGAACCCGGAGGTCAACGGGTCGGACGAGACCAAAAGAAGGCGCTTTCTGTTTTCGGTTTTCTGTTATCGGCCCGCGCCTCGCCCGTCTCCGGTCATGTGCGCAGCCATTTCCACAAGACAGCAGCCGCGGCCGGAGCCCTGGCGGCGGCCGCCCTCCTGGTCACCGCTCCCCCGGCGGCGGCCGCCGGTTCCCGTGACGTCACGGCCGACGTCCTCGCGGACCGGGACGTCACCCTGACCGGCGACACCGTCGTCACGGTGCCCGCGGGGTCGACGACGTACGACGGGGTGTTCCGCGGCGAGGGCACGCTCACCGTGCGCGGCAGCGGGACGCTGATCCTGACCAGGGACAGCGACTTCACGCTGCCCCGGTCCCGCCAGCGGCAGTCCGTGCGGACACTCGGCGGCAACCACCCCTACGTCACCACGACCCGCCCGGACCCGCCCGCGATCACGGTCGAGCGCGGAGCGACCCTCCAGTACGGCAACGGCGGGACGACAGGCCTGATCGGTCACTTCCCGTACGGCACCCCGGCGTTCCGGCTGAACCAGGACAACATCCGGGTCGACGGCACCCTGCGGCTGTCCCTGAAGAGCGCCTACAACCTGGGCACCGTCAGCGGCTCCGGCCTGATCACCCAGCCACGCTTCCTCTGGGGCACGTGGGACCTGACCTCAGGCCCGTTCTCCGGGGTCATCGACAACGGCACCCAGGCCAACGCCGGGCGGCCCGAGTACGCGACCTCGCTGCCCAACGCGCGCAAGGTGCTCAACCAGGGCACCTGGACCGTGGACACCCCGCTGGGCCAGACCGTCACCCAGCGGATGGACTTCTACCAGCGCGAGTACGGCAGCGACATCAACGTCCAGTCCCGGCCGGGCGGCAAGGTGGTCCTCACCGGCCAGTACAGCTGGTCGAACCAGGGCGGTGACACCAACCCCTCACTGAGCGACCCCGCCCTGAACTGGACGCCGGCCACCAAGAACGTCAACAAGCGCGGCACCAACATCAAGGGCGCGAACGTCCAGTGGGGAGACGGGACGACCAGCAGGATCTTCATGCCCGGCACGGCGAAGACGGTGTACATCAACCTGCTGGCGGCGCGCTCCCGTTCCCTGCTGACCTTCGACTACAACGGACCCGTCACCCTGGGCGCCCCCATCGGCGGTGGCCGCTTCCACGACACCCTGTCCGCGCCCGGCGCGGGTGACATCGTCATCAAGGGGACGAAGGGCAATGACGTCACCTTCGCGGCCGTCCAGTACTACGACGGCTCCACGACGGTCGAGAAGGGCGCCGTGCTCCGCCTCGGCAGCGGCAAGCCGGGGGGCGACGGCGGGCTCTACACCGGCGGCGGTCTCTACAAGCTCGTGAACAACGGCTCGCTGATCGTCGACAACACGACCAAGCCCCTGACCCTGCCCCGGATCAGCGGCAGCGGCTCCCTCACCCAGGCGGGCGGGGCGACGACGACCCTGACCGGAAGCGCGGTGACGTACACGGGGACGACGACGGTCCGCAAGGGGACGCTCGCCCTGCGGGGCGGAGCAACTCTCGCCCGCAGCAAGGGGATCCGGCTCACCTCGACGGCCGCACGGCTGGACGCGGGCACGACCGGTCTTCGCGTGGTCTCCTCGCTGTCCGGCAAGGGCTCGGTGAAGGGCGCGGTCACCAACGAGGGCGTGGTCACGGGAGGACTCACCGTTTCCGGCCGCTACACGCAGACCTCGAAGGGTGAACTGGTCCTGCGAGACGGTCCGTTGAAGGTGACGGGCCCGGTTCGGCTTGCCGGTGAGCTCGACTTCTCGGCCGTCGGCACCGACCCCGCCCGCCGGATCACCGTGCTGGACAACAAGGGCACGTCGAAGACCACGGGCGCCTTCAAGGGCCTGAAGGAGGGCACGCGGCTCCAGCTCGCCGACACGACGTACCGGATCACCTATCGGGGCGGGGACGGCAACGACGTCGTACTGGCCGCGGCAACGGCGAGCGCCTCGCCGGGCGTCCGTGCCGATACCGCGTCGAAGGCTCCGGCAGCGGCACCCCACACGACGGGAGCGGAGACGGAGGGGCTGGGCTGGTGGCCGTACATTCTGGCGCTGGGTCTGCTGGGCGGGCTGGTGGTCCCGCCGACCGTGCGCAGGCGGGGCAAGCGACATGAGGGCGGACGGCACGCGGCGCACTGATCGGTGCCGGCGCAGGCCGCCCACGGTCCGGTGACGTCCTTGGTGCGGGTGAGGGCCTTGAGTTGTCCGCCCACACGCTGGTCCCGGTGTTCGCGTACCGGACGGCTGCGGCCGTCTCCCGTCCCGTCGGCTAGCGTCGAGGCATGACCAGCGACACCCCGGAAGTCCCCGACGCCCTCTCCCGCCCCCTCGCCGACACCCTCGCGGCGGGCCCTGTCGTCCTCGACGGCGGGATGTCCAACCAGCTGGAGTCCGCCGGGCACGATCTGAGCGACGAGCTGTGGTCGGCGCGGCTGCTCGCGGAGCGGCCCGAGGCGATCACCGAGGCGCATCTCGCCTACTACGAGGCGGGCGCGGACGTGGCGATCACGTCCAGCTACCAGGCCACCTTCGAGGGGTTCGCCAAGCGCGGGATCGCGCGCGAGCGGGCGGCGGAACTGCTTGCCCTGAGCGTCGGGCTGGCGCGCGAGGCGACGCGGCAGGCGTGGGCGAAGGGGGTCCGGCGGCCGCTGTACGTGGCGGCCTCGGTCGGGCCGTACGGCGCGATGCTCGCGGACGGTTCGGAGTACCGGGGCCGGTACGGCCTGAGCGTGACCGAGCTGGAGGCCTTCCACCGGCCCCGGCTCGAGGTGCTCGCGGCGGCCGGGCCCGACGTCCTGGCCCTGGAGACGATCCCCGACAGCGACGAGGCGCAGGCGCTGCTGCGCGCCATCCGTGGTCTCGGTGTCCCGGCCTGGCTCTCCTACTCCGTCGCCGGCGACCGCACCCGGGCCGGCCAGCCCCTGGAGGAGGCGTTCGCCCTGGCCGCCGACGTGGACGAGGTCATCGCGGTCGGCGTCAACTGCTGTGTCCCCAAGGACGTGGACCACGCGATCGAGACGGCCGCGCGGGTCACCGGCAAGCCGGTCGTGGTCTACCCCAACAGCGGCGAGTCCTGGAACGCGGAGGCGCGCCGCTGGGAGGGACGGTCCTCGTTCACGTCGGAGGAGGTCACGAGGTGGCGGAAGTCGGGGGCGCGGCTGATCGGGGGGTGCTGCCGGGTAGGGCCTGAGGCGATCTCCGGGATCTCGGGGGCGGTGCGTTAGCGGGGGCGGTGCGCCTTCTCTCCGTATGGCTTCTGGTGCCTTGCGACTGCGGGTTTCGTTGTGGTTGCTCGCGCAGTTCCCCGCGCCCCTGGGGGTGCGCTGCGCGCCCCCTAGATTCCTTGCTCCTGCCCCTTGGCCAGTGCCCCTCTCCCCCTGCTAGCCTCCGCTCGGGAACCGGTTTCCGTCGGTGTTGCCGCTGTTCCCAGGGGGAGAGGCAGGGATGACCAGGAAGAGCGAGGACGCCAGCCGGAGCACGATCCGGGATGTCGCCGCGCGGGCCGGGGTGTCCGCGTCGACCGTGTCACGGGTGCTCGGCGGGGTGTATCCGGTGAGCGCGGCGACACGCACGCGCGTGATGCGGGCGGTGCGCGAGATGGACTACGTCGCCGACGCGCGAGCGAAGGCGATCGCGGGCGTCGGCACGCCCACGCTGGCGTTCGTGCTCGAGGACATCACCGGCCCGTCGTTCGCCCTGATGGCACACGGCGTGGAACGCGAGGCGAACCGGCTCGGCCATCTGTGTCTGGTGTGCAGCACGGAGGGCGATGTCGAGCACGAACTGGAGTTCGTGGAGATGATGCGGGCCCAGCGCGCCGCCGCCGTGATCCTGGTGGGCGGCGCCGCCGACACCGTCGAGTACCGCGAGCGCACCCGCCGTATGGCCGACTCCCTGGCGTCGGCGGGCTCCCGGCTCGTGCTGTGCGGTCGGCCGCCGCTGGGCCCCGGGGCGCCGGTCACGGTCATCGAGTACGACAACGAGGGCGGCGCCTACGCGCTCGTCTCCCACGTCCTGTCCCGGGGCCACCGGAGGGTCCTGTTCCTCGGCGGCAAGGCGGACCACACCACCGCGCAGGGCCGTGAGCGCGGGTATCTCGCCGCCCACCGCGCGCGCGGCATGGATCCCGACCCCGCGCTGGTCCTGAACGGCGACTTCACCCGCGACTCCGGTCACCGTCTGATGCGCCGGGCCCTGAAGGAGGGCCTGGAGTTCACGGCCGTGGTCGCCGCGACGGACATGGTCGCCGCGGGCGCCCTGACCGCCCTCCACGAGGCCGGCCTCGACGTCCCCGGTGACGTCTCCCTGGCCGGCTACGACGACATCCCCTTCGCCCGCGACCTCCACCCGGCGCTCACCACCGTCCACGTCCCCTACGAGGAACTGGGCCGCCTCGCCGTACGCACCGCGCTCGGCCGTACGGCGGAGGATCCGGCCGAGCACCTCCTGCTGGGCACCCACGTGGTGGTCCGGGACTCGGTCACGGCGACCGGCACCTGAGACGGGCGGCCCGGCCGCGTCACCGGCGACCGGCATCCGCGCCGGCGGCCCGCGCGCTCAGTGCCGCCGCGCCAGTCCGGTGCGTCGCAGCCGCCGTACGACCGACCTGAGCTCCGCGGTCCGCGCCGGCCAGCCCTCTGCCGGTTCCGTCACGGGGGCCGTCTCCGGCGTGGTCGTGTCCGTCGTCCACACCGCGAAATCGTGGTCCCGAGGGCCGGACGCCACGTACGGATCGCCCTTGCCGAAGATCTGGACGGGGTGGGTGGCGTCCCAGGGCCGCCAGCCGGGGTCCCCGTCGGCGGCGAAGCGCACCCACGCACTGTGCATGGCGTCGGCGAGCTCGGTCGGGGCGCCCTCGCCGGCGAGCTTGGCGGACTCGGGAGCGGCGCCGGTGTCGAAGACGAAGCCCAGTTCCAGGGCGTGGCAGGCGCCGAGGTCCGGGCGGTGGGAGGGCCAGGCGAACTCGTAGACGTACGACGACCCCGGGCGGGCCTCGGCGAGGCGGTGCAGGGGGATGCGCAGCAGGTGGTCGGTGACCATCTGGCCGACGATCTCGGCGGTACCGGCGTCGGGATGCAGCGCGCGGTAGCCGCGGACCACCTCGGAGCCGCAGTGGCAGCGGGCCATGGCACCGGCCAGGGCCACCGGGCCGAGCCGGTCGACGCGCTCCAGGAGGCCGCCGGGGACGAGCCAGAGGCGGTACTCGTCGCTGGTCCAGCCCAGCATCAGCTCGACCCCGCGGGCCACCGAGCCCTCGACCAGCGCCTCCAGCGGATCACGCGGCACGAGGTCGCCGTCGACCACGATCCCGAAGGCGGGCCCGCCCAGGACCGGGCTGCTGAGGCGGCCCACCTCGGCCTGGGTGCGCAGCAGCAGATCGCGGTCGACCTCGGCGAAGGCCGCGGCGGTGGCGGGGATCTTCAGCCGGGTGGCCATCCGGCGCACCATCCGCCGCACCTTGTCGCGGTCGCTCGCCTCGGGCGGTCCGCTCTGCAGCACCGCGCGCCGGAACAGGCCCTGGGCCTGCGGGGCGGCCAGCAGGGCGCCGGTGCTGATCGCACCGGCCGACTGCCCCGCCACGGTGATACGGCCGGGGTCGCCGCCGAAGGCCCGGATCGACTCGTGCACCCATCGCAGGGCGGCGAGCTGGTCGCGCAGGCCGGGGTTGGCGGGCGCGTCCGGGAAGAGGCCGTAGCCCTCCACACCGAGCCGGTAGTTGACCGAGACGAACACGACGCCGTCCCGGGCGAAGGCGTGCCCGTCGTACACGGGCACCGCGGAAGATCCCCTGGTCAGGGCTCCGCCGTGCAGCCACACCAGGACCGGGAGCCGGGCCCCCGGGCCGGGCTCCGGCGTCCACACGTTGAGGTTGAGGCAGTCGTCGCCGGGCACGAACGGGTCGGACAGGTACTGCGCGAAGGCGTCGGAGTACGGCGGTTTCGGCGCCGTCGGCCCGAAGTCGGCCGCCTCGCGCACACCCGCCCAGGGCTCGGGCGGCACCGGCGGCCGGAAGCGGCGGGGGCCGAAGGGCGGGGCCGCGTAGGGGATGCCCCGAAAGACCGCGGTCCCGTGCTCGTACCGGCCCCGTACGGCCCCGTACGGCGTGCTGACCACGGGGTCTGTCCGGACTGCTGTCATCCACCAGCCTCCTCACCGCGCTACTGCACCGTGAACAACAAGAGCACCACATTTCGGCTCGGTATTCCGGTGCAGAGCGCGGTCGGGCCGCTACTTGGCGTACATCAGGGTGCCGAAGCCCAGCTGGTCGAAGCCGCCGCTGGTGGTGCCGTAGTCGCCGCCTCCCCCCTCGGGGGCGACGAGGTCGTAGTACATCTGGGAGACGTACTTGTCGTCGAGGCCCAGGCGCCGGTTGTAGTGGAAGTGGAGCATCGCCCAGACCGGGCGGATCTGGCCCCGGGAGGCGGAGGAGATCACGGTCTGGGACGAGGCGGCGCAGTTCTGCCCGGTGCCCCAGTTGTAGGTGGTGAAGGGGACGTCCTGCCCGAGGTTGTACTTCGCGACGTACTGGGCGGCCTTCATGAAGCGGCGGCTGTCGTACGAGTAGAGGTCGTCGCCCTGGTTCCAGGCCATCTCGCAGATGGCGCCCATCTGGCCCATGCCCATGACGGTGTGCCCCTGGTCGCGGCCGGACTCCTGCCACTGGCCCAGCGCGTAACCGGCGGAGTCGGTGTACAGGTACGGCACCGCGTGGGCGATCGAGCCGTTGCCCGCGCCCGACTTGAAGTAGGTGACGGCCTGGTCGTACTTGGCGCTGTCCTCGTTGAGGATCCCGATGGCCAGGACGGAGGCCATGTTGCACAGGTCCCAGTTGGCCCAGTAGTTGGTGATGCAGGCGTCGTTGTGGTTGGTCAGGAAGCTGTTGTTGAGCGGGTAGAAGACCTTGGCGAGCATGTCCTGGGCGGCGGCGAGGTCGAAGCCGCTGTAGCCGCGCATGAGTTCGCAGGCGTTGGCGAACTGCCAGCCGTAGATGCCGGCCGCGAGGAACCGGTCCGCGTTTCCGGTGACCGAAGTGAGCGTCCGCGACCAGGCGTTGAGGATGTTCGCGGCGCAGACGGCGTTGGCCTCGGTGCCGCCGACCTGCCAGCGCAGCGCGTTCTGGTAGGCGGCCGCGATGTCGTTGAAGAGCAGGGAGTAGTTCTCGCCGGTGCCGCCGCGGATGATGGTCGCCGTGGCCCGGTTGGTCCAGGTGGACTGGGAGTGGGAGTTGGCGACCAGCCTGTTCCAGCCGGACAGCCAGGGATCGGTGCCCGCGGCGACCCTGACCTTGGCCCGGTTGATGTCTCCGGCGTTGTGCAGCATGCCGGGGTGGGTCCAGGTCGAGGGCGCCGCGTCGGCCGTGGTGGCCATGCTCGTGGCGAGGGCGCTGCCACCCAGGGCGAGGGCGGCGCCGAGACCGCCCGCGGTCCTCAACAGACCGCGGCGGCTCAACTCGGTGTGCGGGAGGTGCTGGTGGGGGGAAGTGCGGCTCATTCGGTGCATCTCCGTTCCGTGGGGGGAATCAGATGGGAGTGATGCTCACCTCGTCGAACTCGGAGGTGACGAGGGCCAGCGGACTGCGGGAGCAGGCCACCAGGCCGACGTGGAAGGGGGCGTCGCCGAAGCCGGGGATCTCACCGGAGGCGAGGTCGGTCCAGGTGGCGCCGTCGTCGCCGGAGAGGGATGAGGTGAAGACGGTCCCGGTGCGCTTCAGCCGCAGCAGTGCGGGGAGTCGGACGGCGCCGCTGCCGGAGAAGGCGGAGGCGCCGGCGACGGTTTTGCGCAGCATCAGCTGAGCGGTGGTGCCGCCGGTGACGATCACTCCGGCGGCCTGGTCGAACGGTGACAGCGACTTCGCCATCAGCAGCCCGACGCGGTCGGCGGTGGCTCCGGTGCGGGAGACCAGCCGGGCGGTGACCTCGCAGTCACCGGTGATCGGCCGCCGTACGAACTGCCCTGTCATTCCCTGGTTGTTGACGGTCAGATCCACCCCCGCGCCCCGCACCACGAAGGTCCCGTCCTCGTGGGCGGTGCTGCCGGGGGTGAGGATCGCGGCCACGCCCAGCGTCCCGAAGGCGCGGTCGTCGAGGACCACGTCGCCGAGGTCTCCGTACGTCCAGGGGGCGGGCGGGGGTGTGCCGATTTTGAGGGTGAGGGTTCCGGTGCCGTCGCCGGCCGCGTTTCCGGCGGTGGTGGTGACGGTGAACTCGCCGGTCTCGCGCGGGATTCCGTGGATCAGGCCGGTGCGCCTGTCGACCCGAAGGCCGTCGGGGAGACCGGTGGCGGTGAACCGTACGGGCTCGTGGGAGGCCCGCAGAACGTGCCGGAAGGGAACTCCCTTGTTGGCGAACGCCTTGGTCGCGGAGGTGAGTTCGGACAGGGAGGGGGTCGGCATCACCGCGGAGGAGGGATCCGAGAGCGGGCCGCGTCCGGCCGTGTTCGTCTTCGCGACGGCGTAGTGGTACGCCGTCCCCGGCGTACCGGTGGCGTCCGCGTACTGGATGCGGGTGCCGGACCCGACCGGGCCGACGCCGGTCGCGAGGGTGACGTACGGGCCGTCGGAGTCCGTGGCGCGCAGGACCTTGTAGCGGGCGGAGAGGTCCGGGTCCGTCCAGGCCAGTTCGACGGCGTCGGCGCCGGTCGTCGCCCTCAGGTCCCCTGCCGTGCGGGCCGGCTTGGGAACGGACCAGACCTCGCCTGCGGAGGAGGAGACCACGGTGACGTTGTCGAAGGCACCGGTGCCGGTCTCGGCGTAGTCCGCGTCGACGCCGAGGCAGGAGGTGAGGAGCAGGCCGGCGTACGTGGTGCGGCCCAACTCGACCTCGGTGGAACCGACTTCGGTCCAGTGGATGCCGTCCGGGGAGATCGCCCCGGTGCAGCGGCGGCCCTTGCGGGTCACCCGCACCCAGTAGGGCGTGCGCAGCCGGTAGCCGTCGCCCGCGCCCTCGACGTACGGGGCCTCCAGCGGGGTCGCCGACTCGGGCAGGGCACCGAGGCTGGAGATCGGGAAGGAGGCGCTCGTGGTGATCGCCGTCTGCTGCGAGGGCGGGACCGGTGTGCTGCCGGTGGCGGAGACATCCGCCCCCCGGGCGGGCCGTACGGTCCACACCCCGCTCCAGGTGTGCAGCGGCAGCCCATGGATCACCATGGCCGCGTGGGCCGCGTCCGCGTCGAGGGAGTCCCGGAGACTGACGCCGATCTTGGAGTACTGCGAGCTCAGCGGCCACACGATCCGCGCGGTGACCGAACCGTCGCCGCGCAGCGGCAGATGGACGAGCCGGTGGGTGTCGGCGGTGCCGCTCGCCTCGAGCACGAACCGCTCACCGTCGAAGACGGCCGAACCGGGAATCCTGACGTCCCCGATGTCCTGGGTCGACCAGGGCTCGGGGAGACCGGCGGTGGCGGAGACGGGCGCCGAATCAGCGCTGTGGCCCTGGGAGTTGATGGCACTGACGGTGTAGTGGTACGTCCGTCCCGCGCGCACCCGGTCGTCGGTGTACGTGGGCTTGCCGATGCCGGTGGCGAGCTTCTCGTACGGCCCTTCGGGGCGTGTGGCGCGAAGGACGGTGTATCCGGTCGCCCAGGTGGACGGCAGCCAGTTCACGGTGACGTGGGTGCGGTCGCCCGCCGCCGTGACCCCCGCGGGTGCGGCCGGTGCGGTCTGCGAGGGTGCCGTGGTTCCCGCGTAGGCGAAGGTCCCCCAGCTCGGCAGGTCGTCGTTGCTGCCCTCGACGACCCGGGCGCCGCCGGTGCCGCGGAAGACGGCCGCCTTGGTGTACGGGGTGTCGAGGCCGCGGACACCGGCGTAGTGGGCGTAGGCCATCTCGTAGACCGGCGGGAGGTTGCCGCGGCTGATCGCGGAGACGGTCGTCTTGATGTACTTGCCGGTGCGGTCGAGGTCGGGGGTGAAGGGGACGTCGCCCCCGAGGTTGTAGCGGGCCGCGTACTCGAAGTTGGCGAGGATCCGGTTGTCGTCGTAGCCCCACAGGTCGACGCCCTGGTTCCAGGCGACCTGGGCGATGTCCCCGGTCAGGCCGACCGCGAGCTGTTCGTGGCCCTGGTCGCGGCCGGCTTCCTGGCCCTGGCCCGCGTCGGTGACGATGCGGTGGGCGATGGAGCCGTTGCCGGCGCCGGCCGCGGCGAAGCGCAGGGCGTCCTCGAAGAGAGTGGGCTCCTCGCAGAACACGCCTATGGCCAGGATGGTCTGAAGAGCCGTCAGGTCCCAGTTGCCGTTGGCGTAGAGCATGTAGCCGGAGACGGCCGGATACCAGACGTCCAGGAAGGACCGCTCGCAGCGGGCGATGTCCGTCTGCGCCCAGCCGTCGTAGCCGGTGTGGCGGAGCAGTTCGGCCGCGTTGACGAACTTGAAGGCCTGGAGCCCGGCCCCGAGCGGGCCGTCCGCGCCCGTGATCATCGTGAGGGAGGCCGACCAGGCGTTGAGGAGGTCGCGGGCCTTGTCGGCGTTGGCGCGGTTGCCCGTGACCGCCCACATGAGAGCGTTCTGGTAGGCGGCGGCCGAGTCGGCGACGGCCTGGTTCTGGAAGTTGGTGGGACCGCGGCCCCAGGAGGTGATCTGGCCGGTGTTCTGGATCGGGTACGTCGACTGGGAGCGGGCGTGGGCGGCGAACGCCAGGTAGCCGTCGTAGACCGGGGACTGCCTGGCGGCGACCGCGGCCTTCATACGCGCGAGGTCGTCGGCGCTGTGCAGCAGGCCCGGGTGCGTGAACGCGCGGCTGCCGGACGTCTGGTCGGCGGCCCGGGCGGCGCCGGGCGCGAGCAGTCCGCTCGCGCCCGCCACCAGCAGCAGGGCGCCCGTGCCGCCGAGGAAGCCCCGGCGGCTCAGAGCGATGGTTCTCAAGGGGACGGTGCTCATGACGCGGCGGCCGCCTCGGCCTCGGCGGTGGTGATGAACTTGAGGTTCGTCACGTGCTCGTTGGAGAACCACTGGATCGTGTCCGTGGTGTAGTACCAGCTCGGCTTCTTCATCGAGTCGGCGACGACGAGCCCGTTGATCACCAGGTTCTCGAAGGTGACGTCCTTGATGGCGTGGTGGGCGTCGTAGCCGAGGAAGAGCGACGGCTTGGCGTTCGTGCCCGTGTAGCTGAGGTTCTTGACGTAGACGTTCTCGATGCCGCGGCCGACCGAGGTGTTGTACTTGGTGTTGTACATGACCTTCATGTAGATGACCTGGCCCCAGCGGAAGTCCTCGATCCGTACGTCCTCGATGCGGACGTTCTTGATCAGGTTGGAGTCGCCGGGGTTGAGGGCGATGCAGCCCTGGTAGTTCATCTGCGGTTCGCGGTGGTCGAGGATGTCGAGGTTCTTGAAGCGCAGGTTCTTCAGTGCCTCGGGGTTGTCGGTGTTGCCGTGGGTGCCGACGTTGATGGGGTGGGCGACGTCCGCCCAGAGCGTGGAGTTGCGGACGGTGACGTCGGTGGTGTCGCCGTAGTAGTCCCAGCGGTGGGTGTAGATGGCGATGCAGTCGTCGGAATTGCGCATGAAGACGTCGTCGATGACGACGTTGCTGGAGCAGAAGACGTCGATGCCGTCGCCCCAGCCCTTGGAGCTGAAGGAGCCGAGACCCTTGATGGTGACGCCGGTGGCCTCGCCCAGCTGGACGGCGTAGCCGTTCGGGTTGAGCACGGTGACGGCGCCGATGGAGATGTTCCGCGAACTCTCCACGAGGGCCCCGCCGCCCGCGGTTCCGGCGAGTACGCCACGGCCGGCGATCCCGGCGTGCTCCACGCCACGGAAGATCACGGTCGCCTTGAGGACGGCGCCGCCGTCGAGGTACACGGTCTTGCCGGACGGGACGAGCAGGGTGCCGTCGGCGGTGGTGTGGACGCCGGGGCCGTAGTAGAGGACGTCCGGATCGTCCTGCGCGGGCTTCTTCTTCTCGATGGCCCGGGCGAACAGGTGGAGACAGTCGAAGATGTCGTCGTTGATCTGGACGACGAGGTTGCGCGGCTGGTCGAGCGTGAAGCGCAGGGTGTCACCGAGCACCTCGGGCGTGATGCCGTAGGAGTCCGGCCGCACCCGGACCTTGGTGGTGCCGCCCTTGAGGTAGGTCACCTCGACCTCGACGGAGCCCTTGAAGTCGAAGTACGCCAGCGAGGAGTTGTAGGTCTTGCTCGACCCGGTGGTGGGGTTGATCTCGCCCAGCTGGGGCCGCCAGATGTCGAGGGTCTGCCACTCGCCGTCGGGGGCGGTACGGACCCGCACCCTGAAGCTGGTGTTGGTCGGCATGGCGGCCGGGCGGGGGTAGGTGACCAGCTGCGGCGTGACGGCGGCGGTGTCGTCGGCCCGGGCCGCCGTGGCCGTCAGGTTGGTGAGGCCGGCGGCGAGCACGGTGGCGCCGGCCGCCTGGAGAGCCGTACGGCGGGACAACGGCGTGTTCATTCGGAACTCCTTGCGAACAGGGGTACGGGGACGGCTACTTGAGGCCGGTCGTCGACATGCCGGCGACGAAACCGCGCTGGGCGACGAGGAAGATCAGCAGGATCGGCACGACGTACATCACCGAGGCCGCGGCCTGGAGGTTGGTGACGGGGGTGCCGGCCGAGGTGACGTAGGTGGACATGACGGCGACCGCGAGGGTGGTGCGGTCCGTGGACAGCAGGAGCTGCGGGGCGATGTAGTCGCCCCAGGTCCAGGTGAAGGCGATCACGAAGCTCGCGGAGAGGACCGGCCAGGACTGCGGGAGGAAGATCCGCCAGAAGATGGCCGAGTAGCCGCAGCCGTCGACGATCGCGGCCTCCTCCAGTTCCCGGGGCAGCCCCGCGAAGAACTGCCGGAAGAGGAAGACCAGATAGGGGGCGGAGGACAGGCCCCACAGCACCCACGGCCAGTACGTGTCGACCATGCCGAGCTTGGCGAAGATCAGGTAGGTCGGCAGCAGGGTGATCATCTGGGGCAGCATCATCGAGCCGAGCAGGATGGCGAACAGGGTCTTCTTGCCGGGGGCTTCGAGGCGGGCGAAGCCGAAGCCGACCCAGGCGGAGCTGAGCGTCACGAGGGTGGCGTAGATGAGCGCGATGATCAGGGAGTTGCGGGCGTAGCCGAGGAAGTCGATGAGGTTGAAGGCGTCGGCGATGTTGTGCCACTGCACATGGTCGGGCAGCCAGTGCACCGGCGAGGCCGCCAGCTCGGCCGGGGTCTTGAGGCCGGAGATGACCAGCCAGCCGAAGGGGCCGAGGAACAGGCCGGTGATCGCGACGAGGACCGTGTACAGGACGAGGCGGTTGACGCGCAGGCGCGGGCCGCGCTTCGGGGTGAGGCTGGTGGCGGTCACTTCTTCGCCTCCGGGTCGACGTTGTAGAACACCACGCCGGACGTGGCCTTGAAGATCAGTCCGGTCGCGACGAGGATCAGGACGAAGAGCACCCACAGCAGCGCGGAGGCGTAGCCGTAGCGGCCGAACGCGAAGTACTCCGCGAACACGTGCATCATGTAGAGGTAGTTGGACTGCGGGAGTGCGGTGATGCCGGCCGGGGTCGGGTCGGGGGCCAGCAGCAGCGGCATGATGGTCTGCACCGAGGCGATGACCCCGGTCACGGTCTGGAAGAGCAGCACCGGCGACAGCAACGGCACCGTGATGCTGCGGAAGCTCCGCCAGGCGCTCGCGCCGTCGATACGGGCCGCTTCGAGGAGCTCACGGGGGATGTCCTGGAGCCCGGCCAGCGAGATGATCATGATGTTTCCGGCGGTCCAGAGCACCGTCATGATCAGTACGTAGCGGGCGTAGGGGTCGGCGAGCCAGCCGAGGGCGTCGATGCCGAAGACGTTCAACACACCGTTCGCCGCACCGGAGTTCTGGTCGAAGAGCTGCTTGAACGCGATCCCCGCGCCCACCGGGGGCACCACCGCCGGCAGATAGAGCAGGGTGCGGAACAGCCCACGTGCCTTGAGCGGCCGGTTCACCAGAACGGCGAGCCCGAGTCCGGCGATGATCGACAGGGGCACCGAGGTGATCGCGAACAGGCCGGTGCGGCCGAGCGACTTCCAGGTCTGCGAGTCGGAGAACAGCTCGCGGTAGTTGCCGAATCCGACGTAGTGCCAGCGGGGCGAGATGCCGTCGAAGGTGGTGAAGCTCAGCCACAGCGCGTACGCCATCGGGGCGATGGTCAGCAGCGCGAAGCCGATGATCCAGGGCGAGGCGAACATGTAGAACGCCCGGTGCCTGCGGGTGGCGATGGAGGTGTGCGGCCGGGAGGTGACCGGCCCCGGCGCCGGTGCGGAACCGCGCCGGTCCGCGACCGACGGTATGTGATCGACCGTCATCACACCTGCTCCTTACCGCGCTTGAGCTGATCGTTCATGGCCGAGTTCAGGCGCCCCGCGAGGGTGTCGACGGAGATGGCGCCGTTCATGGCGGCCGGGGCGATCTGGTTGAAGAGGGCGAGGAGCGAGTCCGCGGTGGCGTACGGCGTGAAGGCGATCACCGAGTAGTGCTTCAGCTCGGCCTCCTGCACCGTCAACACCCGCTTCTGGTAGTCCTCCTGGGCGGGCATCAGCGGACGCAGCGACTTCAGGGTCGGGATGCCCCAGCCGCCGGAGGCGCGCGCCTTGGCCGGTGCCTCGCCGAAGAACCACTCGAAGACCCGCCAGGCGGCGTCCTTGTGGTGCGACTTGCTCGGGATCCAGAAGCCGGTGCCGGCCTGGCAGGGACTGACCCGTCGGCCGCCCTCGAAGTACGGCGCGGGAGCGAGCCGGGAGAGCGGCGCGAGTTTCTTGTCCGCGTTGATCAGGCCGCCGAGCCAGTAGCCCGAGTTCGACATGGCGAGCCGGTTCGCCTGGAAGGTGGGCCCGTCCCAGGTGTTGGGGTCGGGCTGGATGATGCTGGGCCCGACCTTGGTCCGGCAGTAGTCGATGTACCAGCCCAGTGCCTTGCGGGCCTCCGGGGTGGTGAAGTCGACCCGGGAGTACCCGTCGGTGAAGAGGTTCCCGCCGGCGGCCACGGTGAGGCTCGCCAGGAGGTTGGGGGTGAGCACGCCGTTGTAGCTGCCGCCGAACACGGTGGTCTGGCCGTTCCTGCGGCGGGTGAGCCGCTTGGCCTTGTCCAGCCACTCCTCGTAGGTGACCGGGTCCAGCTCGGGCGGATAGTCGACGTCCGCCTGGTCGAACAGCGCGGTGTTGTACCAGAACATCGAGTCCTGGGAGAAGTCCTTCGCCATGCCGTAGCGCGGGCCCTTGCCCTGGGTACGGCCGTCGTAACGCCACAGGTCGTTGACCGGGTCCAGGTCGGCCGGCCTGAGGACGCTGCTCTTGGCGAAGTACGGGTCCAGGTCCTCCATCACGCCCCGGGCCGCGTAGTACGGGGCGTCCACGGCACCGACACCGCGCACCAGGTCGGGCGGGTTGCCGTTGGTCATCATCGCGATCAGCTTGCTGGGGCTGTACAGCACCGTGTTGATCTTGACGCCGATGTCCTTCTGGGCCTGCTTGATCAGCTCCGGCGAGATGTCGTCGGCCTTGGCCATGACCGTGACGGTCTCGCCGGAGCCGCCGACCGCACTCGACACCCGCATCGCACAGCCGCTCAGCGCCGCCGCCCCCGCCACCGCACCGCCTGCGGAAAGGGAGAGAAAACGGCGGCGGCTCACCGCGGCACCGGCATGTGGGCGCACGGCGCACCACCTCCTGATCGGTCCGTTCATGGGACGCGGCGACGGGTAGACAACCGGTTGCCGCGCTGGGCAGAGCTTCGGCCCTGGCCGGAAACGGCGTCAAGAGGCTTGACGAACTTTCGAAAAGACTCTGTAACCTCGCCGATATGGCACCGGGAGAGAAACCGGTTGTCGTTCTGGCCTCTTCAGCGATTGACCACCCCTGGAGCCCGGACCTACGGTAGATCTGCTGTAGAAGACGTTTTCAGAAACTGTTTCCACCCAGTGCGTCAGGAGTGACATGCCCAGCCCTCAGCCACCCAGGGCCGTGTTCGCGATGGATCCCGTGCACCTCCCCCTGCTCTTCCCCCCGCCCCTGATGACCCGGCTGAGCAAGGCCGCCGGCCTCGACCCCGCGCTCGTCGTCCAGGACTTCACCGACCCCGTCGCGGCGGACGCCCTGGCCCGCGCCGACGTGCTGATCACCGGCTGGGGCTGCCCCCGCCTCGACGCCGGCGTCCTCACCGCCGCGCCCCGGCTGCGGACCGTCCTGCACGCCGCGGGCTCCGTCCGCTCCCTCGTCGGCGACGCCGTGTGGGAACGCGGGATCACCGTCTCCAGCGCCGTCACCGGCAACGCGCTGCCGGTCGCGGAGTACACGCTCGCGATGATCCTCCTGTGCGGGAAGGAAGCCTTCGAACACCGGGAGCGGTTCCGGGCCACCCATGCGTATCCGCCGCCCGCCGAGACCGCGGCCATGGGGAACGTGGGGCGGCGGGTGGGGGTCATCGGGGCGTCCCGGGTGGGGCGGCGGTTGCTGGAACTGCTGCGGCCGTTCGACTTCACGGTCCTGTTGCACGACCCGTACGTGAGTCCCGCGGAGGCCGCCGCGCTGGGAGCCGAACTCCTGTCGCTGGACGACCTGTTGAGGCACAGTGACATCGTTTCGCTGCATGCGCCCGATATTCCGGACACCTATCGGATGCTCGACAGAGCCCGGCTCGGGTTGATCCGGGACGGGGGTGTGCTCATCAACACCTCCCGGGGAGCGCTGGTCGATCCCGACGCGCTGACCGACGAGCTGGTCTCCGGACGGCTGCGTGCGGTGCTCGACGTCACCGAGCCCGAGCCGCTGCCCGCGGGGTCGCCGCTGTACCGGCTGCCCAACGTGTTCCTCACACCGCACATCGCCGGGTCGCTCGGGAACGAGCTGGAGCGGCTCGGGCGGATCGTGGTGGAGGAGTTGGAACGGCTGGTGGCGGGGGTGGGGTTGGAACATGAGGTGCGGTATGCGGATATGGCTCGAGTGGCTTGAGGTGGCCGGGGTCCACTTCACCTGGGCGGGGTGTACTTCACGTGCCCGCACCAGATTGGTTCGGTCGCCTCCGGGGGCGCCTCAGTCGGTGTCGAGCGACCGATCGTGCTCGGCGCTGCGCGCCTCCGCGCGTTCAGCCTCTCGACACCGACGCGCCCCCTCCGGCTCCCTCACGGCCGGTGTCCGGGGTGCAGGCCGAGTTGGTGGGCACTTGCCGCCCGTCTGTGGCTTGCGCCGTCGGAATCGTGCCGTAGTAACAATGGGATACGGTTTCCGCACCCGAATGGGGCGGAGCCCCCGGTCACGACCGTGAAGGAGCCGCAAGGGTGAGTCAGCGCAAGGCGTCCGGGGACGTCGGACGGGCCACCATCCGGGACGTGGCCGAGCGGGCCGGGGTGTCCGTGGCCAGTGTGTCGCGCGTGTTGTCCGGGAACTATCCGGTCTCCGAGGACCTGCGCCGCAAGGTGATGAAGGTCGTGCGCGACCTGGACTACGTCACCAACGCGCATGCCCGGTCGCTCGCCGGGGGCGGCACACCCACCGTCGCGATCCTCATCAACAACATCACCGGCGCCGCGTTCGCCCACGTGGCCAAGGGAGTCGAGGGCGCCGCCACACTGCGCGGCTGGCTCTCCCTGGTGGGGACCACCGGAGACGATCCCGAGCGCGAGCTCGCCCTCGTCAACCTCATGCGCCAGCAGGGGGTCGCCGCCGTGGTGCTGCTCGGCGGCGCCTACGACTACGACGAGTACCAGCTGCGTATGGCCCGGTTCGCCCGTTCCCTGGACGCCGCCGGGTCGCATCTCGTGCTGGTGGGACGGCCTCCGCTGGAAGGTGCCGTGCCGGCCACGACCGTCGACTACGACAACGAGGGCGGCGCCTACGCCATGGCCAGCCATCTGCTGTCGGCCGGGCACCGAAAGGTGCTCGTACTGCCGGGACATGCCGAACTCACCACCGCCCAGGGGCGGCTGAAGGGGGCCCGGCGCGCCTTCGAGGCGTACGGCGTGCCGTTCGAGGCCACCATGGTGCGACACGGGCCCTACGACTACGAGCACGGGTACGCGGCCGTCGAGGAATGCCTGCGCGACGGACTCGCCTTCACCGCCGTTCTCGCCGGGACCGATGTCGTCGCCGCCGGTGCCATGCAGGCCTTGCGCGCGGGCGGGCTGCGGGTGCCCGAGGACGTGTCGATCGTCGGGTACGACGACATCCCGCTCGCCTCCCAGCTCACCCCGCAGCTCACCACCGTCCACGTGCCCTACGAGGAGATGGGACGGGTCGCCCTGCGGGCCGTCGCCGATCGGCGTGAAGGCGGCGGGGCGCGACGCAAGGGAGCCGACGGGGACCATCTGGTGCTGGGCACCCATGTCGTCGTACGGCACTCCGTACGGCCGCCCGCACAACCCCGCTAGCAACAGAGGAAAGAGATCGTTTCGTAAACGGTTTCCACAGCTCATCAGGGTTCGCCCGAGCGGCCCCGGCGGGCCGCCGGGTCTTGCGTTCGTCGCAGCCACAGACCTCTGAACTGGCAGTACGTCCGGTCTCGTGCGGTCGCGGAACGCGCACACGGGGCTAACCCCACGGACAAACCGGCGTAACAAATTGCCGTCTACCTCTTGCTAACCACAGGGCCGTCGGCCTACCGTCCCAGCAACCGGTTACTACAGCTTCTGCTGGGCCGACCCCCCGCAACCGCGAGCCGATGAAACTTCCGGCCGCCGTTTCCGGCCGACACCGAGCCGCCGATCCCCTCTCTCCTCTCCGAGACGCCCTACTTTCCGAAGGAACACGGTCAGATGAACTTCAGCAGCCCCCGGAGAAGGTTCGCCCGCATCGCCGTTGCGGGACTCGCGTTGTCAGGTCTGCTCACCGCGTGCGGCGGGTCGGACGATTCCGGCGACTCGCAGTCGTCGGGGCCTGTCACCCTCCCCTTCTGGGGCTGGGCCAACGGCCAGGACGCCGTCGTCAAGGCGTTCAACGCCTCGCACAAGAACATCCAGCTGAAGTACACGAAGGTCACCGACCAGCTGACGATGCAGAAGCAGCTGACCAACGCGGTCAAGGCGGGCAACGCGCCCTGCCTGGTCCAGAACACCGCCGAATACGTCACCAGTTGGGTCGCGCAGGGCGCGCTCGCCGACATCACCCAGTACGTCGAGGGCGAGAAGAGCAAGTTCAACACCGGGTCGTGGGCGAGCGCGCAGGTGCAGGGTAAGTCGTACGGCGTGCCGACCAGTTCGTCGCCGAACTTCACCATCTACCGCACCGACATCTTCAAGAAGTACGGCATCAAGGCCCCGACGACCTGGGACGAGTTCATCGCCGCGGGCAAGGAGCTGAAGAAGCACGGCATCAAGATCACCAACTACGCCGGTGAGGACCCGAGCACACTCGAAGTGCTGGCCATGCAGGCCGGGGCGCACTGGTACTCCATCGACGGCAACTCCTGGAAGGTGGACTTCCAGGACGCGGACACGCTGAAGGCCGCCAAGGTGATCCAGGAGATCATCGACAACGACCTCAACAGCAAGTTGTCGTTCGCCGACTACGCCGCCGTGCAGCGCAACTACGACAACGGCGGGACCGCCACCCGGCAGATCTCGACGTGGCAGATGGCCGGCATGGTGCAGAACTTCACCAAGTCCTTCGGGGACTGGGGGCTGTCGCCCTGGCCGACGTTCACCGGTGAGGCCGCCAAGACCCCGGCGGGCACCAACCTGACCGGCAGTGTGACGCTGGTGACCAAGGGGTGCAAGAACCAGGAGCAGGCCGCCGAGGCCGCCCTGTGGATGTCCACGAACACCGGCGCGGTCAAGACGATGGCGAACCCGGAGACGGGCAACGGCGTGATGCCGGCGCTGGCCGACAGTGACGCGTACGTGCCCGAGGCGATCTCCCAGAAGCTGCTCGGCGACAACTACCAGCCGGCGCAGCAGATCGTGAAGGACAGCCTGAAGACCGTCACCACCGACTGGACCTTCGGGCCGAACTGGACCGCGATGTTCACCGAGATGCAGGCCGGCTGGGCCAAGGTGGTCAGCAAGGAGCAGACGGTGACCCAGCTCCTCGCCCACATGCAGGAGTGGACGGTCAACGACCTGAAGTCCCGCGGCATCAGCGTCAAGGGCTAGAGGCTGAGGGCTGCTGCTGATGATTCGCTCTCTGCGCTGGAAGGGTGCCGCCTTCACGGTGCCCTTCCAGCTCGGCTTCGTCTTCCTGTACCTGCTGCCGATCGGGTACGCCGTCTACCAGTCGCTGTACCGGTCGCAGTCCTCCGGGCTGGGGCTCGGTGGCACGACCGATGAGTTCTCCGGTCTGGACAACTACCAACAGGGGCTGACCGACTCGGCGTTCATGGGCTCCGTGCTGCGGGTGGTGCTGTTCGCCTGCGTGCAGATCCCGATCATGCTGCTGGTCAGTCTCGTCCTCGCCCTGTTCCTGGACGCGCTCAGCTCCCGGATGGCCGGGCGGTTCCGGATTCTGCTGCTGGTGCCGTACATGATCCCCGGTGTGGTCGCCGCGATCGTGTGGCTGAACCTCTACAGCCCGGACGTGGGCCCGCTCACCCCGCTCGGCGAGATCTTCGGGTTCTCCTGGAACTTCTTCGCGCCCTCGATGGTGTGGCCGTCCATCGGCAACCTGCTGACCTGGCACGGCATCGGCTACAACATGGTCATCATCTACTCGGCGCTCCAGGGCGTGCCCCGCGACCTGTTCGAGGCGGCGCGGCTCGACGGGGCCTCCGAGCTGCGGATCGCCCGCAGCATCAAGATCCCGTTCGTGCGGGGGGCGTTGGTGCTGACGGGGATGCTCTCCATCATCCAGATGCTCCAGATCTTCAACGAGCCCGCGCTCTTCCGGAACGTCACTCCGCAGACGGTCAGCGACTCCTTCACTCCGATCATGATCATCTACAACCAGGCGTTCAACGCCGGCAACTACCACTACGCGGCGGCCCTTTCGGTGCTGCTCGCCCTGATCCTCGGCGTCGCCTCCTTCCTGTTCTACCGGTTCACCTCGAAGGAGACCGACTGATGACCCTCATCGAGGAACCTACGAAGACCCGGCCCGTCCGTCGTCTCACCGAGCCCGATCCGGCGGCCCGTTCGCGGGGCGGGCAGCGGTTTCTGCTCGTCGGGCTGTCCCTCGCGAGCGTCTACAGCCTCTTTCCGGTGTGGTGGCTGATCGTCGCCTCCACCAAGGACCGCACCGGGCTCTACCAGTCCAACGGCCTGTGGTTCTCCGGCTGGCATCTGTGGGACAACCTGCATCAGCTGTTCACCTACGAGCACGGCATCTTCCTGCGCTGGACGGCGAATTCCTTTCTCTACGCCGGTGTCGGCTCGCTGGGTGGCACGTTGCTGGCGCTGGCAACCGGTTACGGCCTCGCGCGCTTCGACTTCCCGGGCCGCAACCTCGTCTTCGCGTGCGTGGTCGGTTCCTTCCTGATCCCGATCGCGCTGCTCACGCTGCCGCTGTACCTGCTGTTCTCGGAGATCGGCCTGGTGGACACTCCCTGGGCGATGCTGATCCCCTGTCTGATCAACCCGTTCAGCGTGTACCTCGCCAAGGTGTACACCGAGGCCACGATCCCCTTCGAGCTCCTGGAGGCGGCTCGTATCGACGGTGCCGGGGAGCTCAGGATCTTCTTCAGCATCGTGCTGCGGATGATGACCACGGGTGGCGCGACGGTGTTCCTGCTGGCCTTCGTGAACACCTGGAACGCGTTCTTCCTGCCGCTGACGGTGCTGCGCGGCGAGAACAACTGGACGCTCAACATCGGTCTCTACAACTGGTCCGGCAAACGGCTGGAGTCCGGCGTCGACCTCACCAGTCTGGTCCTCACCGGCGCCCTGCTGTCCATCGTCCCGATGGCGATCATGATGGTCGCGATGCGCCGCTACTGGCGTTCCGGAGTCACCCTCGGAGCCCTCAAGTGACCCTGCTGCACAACCCGGTGATCCGCGGCTTCGCCCCCGACCCGTCGATGGTGCGGGTCGGCGACTGGTACTACGTGGCGACCAGTTCTTTCGAGTGGTTCCCGACGATCCCGCTGCACCGCTCGCGCGACCTCGCACACTGGGAGTACGCGGGCCATGTCGAGGGCGCCGTCCCGGGCAACTCGCTTGCGGGCGTCCCGGATTCGGGCGGCATCTGGGCCCCCTCCCTGAGCTGGGACGGCGAGCGGTTCTGGGTGGTCTACTCGATCGTCCGCTCGGTCGGAACGCCGTACTTCGACACGGACACCTATGTCTGTACGGCGACGGAGGCCGTCGGCGAGTGGACGGCACCGCGGCGGATCGCGAGCCATGGCTTCGACCCCGCGCTCTTCCACGACGAGGGCCGGCTGTGGCTGCTCAACCTCCAGAACGACCACCGCCCCGGCGGCCGGCGTTTCGCGGGGATCGTGCTGACCGAGCTGGACCGGGAGACGCTGACGCCGGTCGGTGACACGCACCTGCTGCTCCAGCACGAACGGCTCGTCGAGGGACCGAAGCTGGTCCGCAAGGACGGCTGGTATCACCTCGTCCTCGCCGAGGGCGGCACCGGTTTCGAGCACGGGGTACTGGTTGCCCGCAGCCGGGAGATCACCGGCCCGTACGAGCTGGACGAGCGGCCCCTGCTGACGTCCCGCGACGACCCTTCGCTGCCCCTGCAGAAGGCCGGCCATGGCGAACTGGTCCAACTCCCCGACGGAAGCTGGGTATTGAGCCACCTCACGGCCCGCCCGCTGAACACACCGGACGGCCCGCGCTGCCCACTCGGCCGTGAGACGGCCATCCAAGCGGTGACCTGGGACGCAGACGGCTGGCCGAGGCTGCGGCACGGGGGTCCGCATCCTTCGACCGAGGTCGACGTATCGACGCACCCGCGACTGGAGGGCGGGGCCGCCGCCCCGGCACATCCAGGACCAGAGGCCCAGCCCGGCACACCACCGACCCACCCCGGGCCACAGGCTCAGCTCGGCGCACCAGCACCAGCACCAGCACCAGCACCAGCACCAGCACAACGGCACCCGGCAGTCCAGCCCGCCGCACCAACGCACCCGCGGCCACAGGCCCAGCCCGGCACACAGAACCACCCACGACCAGAGGACAAGACCCCCGCACCCGCACAACCACACCCGGCAATCGACACCACCGCACCACTACACCCGCGACCACAGCCCCAGACCGTTACCCCAGCCCATCCTGAGCCGCAGGCCCGGCCCGGCTCACAGACACACCCAGGGCCGCAGACCCAGCCCGGCGTGCCAGCACACCCCGGGTCCCAGGCCCACCCGGACACCCCCGCACAACCGCACCCGGCGGTCCGGACCGCCGTACCCACGCACCCGCGGTCGTCCAAGCAACTCGCGCTCTCGGGCGACCCGTTGGGCTGGCCCTGGAGCACGCTGCGGGCCGCGCCCGATCCCTCGTGGGTGGACGCCGGCGCCCGTCCTGGCTGGATCCGGCTGCGTGGGCGGCACGGGCCGGAGTCGTGGTGGGCGCACAGTCTGCTGGCCCAGCGGATCACCGAGCACCGGGCGGAGGCCGAGGTCACCGTGGCGGCCCGGCCGACCACGTTCACCCAGGCCGCCGGTCTGGTGCTCTGGTACAACACCGAGTCCTATCTGGCCCTCGACCTGACCTGGGCGGAGCCCGAGGGCGAGGAGCAGCGCGGCCAGCAGTGGCGGGGCGGCGGACGGACCGTGCTCAGCCTGGTCGAGCGGGACGAGGGCAGCACCCGGCAGGTGGCCGTGGTCGACGTCCAGACGGAAAGCGCCTTCACGCTCGGCGTCACCGTGGAGGACGGGGTGGCCCGATTCTGGCGCGTGGACGGTGACGGCGCACGAATACCCGTCGGCCCGGAACTGGACTTCACCCGCCTCTCCGACGACCACGGATCCAAGCTCCGGTTCACGGGCGCGATGGCCGGAATCCATGCCGTGGACCTGGTCGGCGCGGTCTTCACGGCCGACTTCACCGGGTTCCGCCTGAGCTGCGGGTAGCGTTCGGCGTTTCGAAAGTCAGGGGGACATCGAAGACCCGCGAAGCCCTACCTCTTCCCGACTTCATCGGGCGAACCTAGGGTAGGAAGCGCTTACTGTTTCCGCGCTGGTCGAAAACTTTCATGGCCCTCGGGCGGGCCGGAGAGGTGGTTCCCGATGGTCCGCACGGGGAGTGCGAGCGTGGCGGCCGGTCCGACGCTGGCGGTCGTGGCCCGGGAGGCGGGCGTGTCGGTGCCGACCGCCTCCAAGGTGGTCAACGGGCGGGAGGACGTGGCCCCCGAGACCCGCCGCCGGGTCACCGAGGCGCTGGACCGGCTCGGCTACGTCCGCAGACCGAGGTTCGACGCGGCGAAGGCGTCGGGACTGGTCGACCTGGTCGTGCACTCGCTGGAGACCTCCTGGTCGGGGGCGGTGCTGCACGGCGTGGAGGCGGCCGCCCACGACGCGGGTCTCGAGGTGGTCGTCTCGGCCGGGCCGAACCGCACCCGGGTCGGGCGCCCGGAGCGCGGCTGGCTGGACAAGCTCACCGCGCGCGGCTCCTCCGGGGTGCTGTTCAACCTGGCCGAGCTGACGTCGTCGCAGTACGGCTGGCTGGACCAGCACCGCATCCCGTACGTCCTGATCGACCCGGTCCTGGAGCCGCCGCCGGGCGTCGTCTCGGTGGGCGCGGCGAACTGGCAGGGCGGGGTGACGGCGACCGAGCACCTGCTGGCGCTGGGGCATGAACGCATCGCGGTCGTCGCCGGCCACCAGCGCAAGATGTGCAGCAGCGCGCGCGTGGCGGGCTACCGTTCCGCGCTCGCGGCGGCGGGGACACGGCAGCGGCCGGAGTACGTCCGCCACGCCGGCTTCGACGAGAGCGCGGCCCACCGCCGCACGCTGGAACTCCTGGACCTGCCCGAACCGCCCACCGCTGTCTTCGCCTGCTCCGACCGCATGGCCCTCGGCGTGTACGAGGCCCTGGCCGAACGGGGCCTGCGCGTCCCGGACGACATCAGCGTCGTGGGCTTCGACGACCTGCCCGAGGCCCGCTGGACCACCCCGGCCCTCACCACGGTCCGCCAGCCCCTGTCGGAGATGGCGGCGACGGCCCTGCGCCTGCTGGTCCGCATGATGGAGGGCGACCGCCCGGAGAGCACCCGGACCGAGCTGTCGACGCGGTTGGTGGAGCGGGCGAGCACGGCCCCGCCGGCCGGCTGAATCGCGTCGCCGCGCCCTGTGCCCTGTGCCCCGTGCCCCGTGCCCCGGCGTACGCCTCCCCGGTCGACCCGTCCCCCCCTCGTATCGGGTGCATGAGCCACTGACCACCGGTTTCGTTCACCTTCGGTCATCTGTGGGCGGCGGGAACTGGCCGGGGCGGGCGGGCGTCGAACGATGCGGCGGGGAGGGGGCCGCCGCCCCGACGAGGGCGGCGGCGAGCAGTTGGGGGACGACCATGACGCGCTGGCGGCCGCTGCCGGACTCACTTCCGCGGGAGGCACGGCATCTCGTCGAGCAGCTGCGCCGGCTCAAGGACCGTACGGATCTGAGCCTCGCCGAGCTGGCCCGGCGCACCGCGTACAGCAAGTCGTCCTGGCAGCGGTATCTCAGCGGGGCCAAGCAGCCGCCGCGCGGGGCGGTGGAGGCGCTGTGCCGGGTGGCGGGCGCGGATCAGGCGCGGCTGCTGGCGCTGTGGGACCTGGCCTCCCCGGTCTGGCCGTACGGCACGGTGGTGGCCGCCGCGGCGCCGGAGGTGGTGCCCGAGGGTCCGGCGCCGGCGGCGCCCGGCCTCGAGTACCGGCGATGGCGTACGGCGGCGCTGGCCGCGTTCGCCGTCATCGTGCTGCTGGTGGCGGGGGTGCTGTGGGCGTGGCCGTCGAGGGGCGGGTGACCGTACAGCCGCCCGCTCCCCCGTCGGCGGACGTCAGCCGACCTGGTCGTAGTACGCGATCCGCCAGGGGCCGGTGCCCTTGAGCTTCACCCGGTACTTGCCGCTGACCCGCTTGAAGTCGACGTCCCGCTTGTCGCCGTCGTAGCGGACACCGCCGCCCGAGACGGGGCCGTGGAGCCACTGCTGGGCGAACTCCCAGCTCTGGTCGGTGACCACGCCGTCGTTGTCGGTGAGGCCGTAGTTCTCCTGCCACCACTGCGTGGCCGACTCGGTCTCCGGGCCGAACGAGCCGTCGATCTGGCTCTTGGAGTAGTTGTGCCAGTCCCCGTCCTCGTCCTGCCACTTGGCGCCGTCCGCGTACAGAACGGACTGCCACAGGGCCGTGGCGTTGCTGTCGGCGTAGTCGTCGACGCCCAGGTTCTCCTCGTCCTGCCAGTCGTCGCTGACCACACCGTTGCCGTCGATGCCGTGGTACGAGGCCGCACTGGCCGTCGGAGCCACGGCGAGGCCGAGGGTGCCGGCGCCCAGCAACGCGGCCGTCACCATCGCGACGGCCCGCTTGCGCATGCTCATGGAAGTCTCCCTTTCCGAACCGCCGTGGTTCCCCCCGTGGTTCCCCCTAGGGCGGCTCGTTTCATTTGGCACGGCACAGCCTCACAGGCCTGAGGTGCGCACGGCGAGACCTGCCGCGGTCCCCGGACCGGCGCGGGACGGTCCGTCCCGTGTACGGCGGTGTGGTCCGGGAGCGCGGGCCGTACGGGGACCTGCTGGGACGGAACGGGACGGGCCACGGCCGGGACTGAGCGGTGTGTCGCCGTACAGGTGTTCCATCGGGCGGGTCGCTGTGCGTAGCCTCGGCGTGGTGAACGCGATTCCCGCACGGCTGGACCATCTCGTCCTCGCGACCCCGGACCTGACGGCGACGGTCGCCGACTTCACCCGGCGCACCGGCGTGACCCCCGCGCCCGGCGGTGTGCACGTCGGTCTCGGCACCCGCAACCACCTCGTGTCCCTGGGCGGCACCGCCTATCTGGAGATCATCGGCCCGGACCCGGAGCAGCCGGAGCCGATGGGGCCGCGCCCCTTCGACGTCGACACCCTCGCCACCGCCCGCACGGTGACCTGGGCGATCAGTCCGCCCGACCTGGACGCGGCGGTCACGACCGCTCGGGCCCGCGGTTACGACCCCGGCGAGATCCGCCCGATGAGCCGCCGCACACCCGACGGGACCCTGCTGCGATGGCGCCTCACGGACGGCGACACCCAGCACCCCTCCGGCCTGGTCCCCTTCCTCATCGACTGGGGCGCCTCCCCGCACCCGACGGCCTCGGGCCTTCCCGCCACTCCCCTGCTCTCCCTGACCGCGACCGCCCCGGTACCGGACGAGATCCGGCCCCTCCTCGCCGCCCTCGACGCCGATCTCCTCCTCACCGAGGGCCAGGTGGGTCTCTCCTTCACGCTGGACACTCCGCGGGGGCCGGTGGTCTTCAGCTGACGTGTCCGATTCCTTCAAGACCGGGAGTCCGGGCGCTGCCTACGGTGGCGGCATGACTCCACGATTCGATGCCATCGGTCTGGTGGCCTCCGACATGGCCGCCTCCGTCACCTTCTACCGGAGGCTCGGGTTTCCGTTCCCCGAAGGGTCGCAGACGCAGCCGCACGCGGAGGCCGAACTGCCGGGCGGTGTGCGGCTGATGCTCGACACCGAGGAGACGATCCGCTCCTTCCACCCCGCATGGCGGCCACCGGCCGGCGGCAGTCGCACGGGGCTCGCGCTGCGGTGCGACAGCCCGGCCGAGGTCGACGCGGTGTACGAGGAGCTGGTGGGCGAGGGCTTCCACGGTGAGCTCAAGCCGTGGAACGCCGAGTGGGGGCAGCGGTACGCCTCGCTGCACGACCCCGACGGCAACGCCGTGGACCTGTACGCCCCGCTAGCCGACGGCCAGTAGCCGCCCGAGCGGCACGCCCGCCAACTCCTTCACGTCCCGCGCGAGATGGGCCTGGTCCGCGAACCCGCTCCGCACCGCCGTCTCCGCGAACGGCACCCCGGCCCCGGCCAGCACGAGAGCCCGCCGCAGCCGCAGAATCCGGGCCAGCGTCTTGGGCCCGTATCCGAAGGCCGCGAGCGACCTCCGGTGCAACTGCCGTGCGCCCAAGCCGAGTTCGTCGGCCGTCGCGGCGACGGGGCGGCCCGCGTCGAGGGCGGTCACGAGGGCGTGCAGGACGGGGTCGGGAGGGGCGGCACGCTCCAGGGCGATCTCTTCGAGTGCCGTGGCGGGGTCGGGGGCCTTCTCGATACGGCCCCGCAGCCTCCGTACCTCTGGAGCCGGCCAGAGATCGGCCAACTCGACGCGGCGGTCCCGCAGTTCATGGGCGGGCACGCCCAGGAAGGCGGGCGCGGTCCCCGGGTAGAAGCGCACGCCCGCCCAGGTGCTCGGGGCGCCGCCGGTGACGTACGCTCGCGTGTCGGGCCCGGCGACGAGCAGTCGCCCTTCGTTCCAGAGCAGATCCATGCACCCGTCGGGCAGCACACGTCCGGCCCCGTCACCGGTCCAGATGACGGCACCGGCAAGCCGGGACGCCCGTTCCGTGTACACATCCCCAGGGTCTCGTACAGTGCGTCAATTGGTCTGGTTTTCCTGGGTGTTCCTGTGATCGTTCTGTTTCGTTGCGTGGGGTTGGGCGGTGGGCGTGACGTTGTCCGGATGGCGTCGTTGGGTATGTCAGTCCGATTGTCGGACGGTTGGTCGTGGGTCTGAGGCACGGGAGTGGGGGTGGGTGCGGGGTGCGGCGGAAGGTCGCGGTGGGGGACGGGGAGACGGTACGGGTGGCGTGCGCTTCCGCCTTCGCGTTCCGTGGCCTGGACACCGCCAGTGGTGAAGTCCTGGGCGCCGGGGAGCTGGCCGAGCGGGTGAGCTGGCTGACCTCCCTGGTCGAGGGCATGGCGGCCTCGGTGATCGCCGAGCACTGGAACCGGTCCGATCTGGACCTGCTGGCCTCGCGCAGGGCACTGTCGGGGGAGAAGCTGCCCTCGAACGCGTGGATGGCGTTGCGTACCCTGTGCTGGGCCGCCACGCCTCCTGAGGGCGTGTACGTATCGGACCGGGTGCGCAGGATCGCCGAGGAGCAGGCCGGACGGGTGCTGCGCGCGGCGCACTGGCGCGCCGAGGTGGTCCAGGGGGTCCTCACCTCCTGGCCGGCGGCGAGTCCGGACCCGATGCGCCGCACCCCCGAGCAGTGGGATGCGCTGCGCGCGGCGTGCCCGGACGGGGCGGGCATCGCCTCCTCGGTCCTGCGCGCCCGCACCCGCCAGGTCATGGACTTCGCGGCCGCCCACCGGCGGATGCCGGCCGATGTGTGTGAGCTGGAAGCACCTCCGGGTGCGGGCCGTCAGATGGTCTTGGCCGCCGCCGACAAGCAGCTGTGCACTCT
The DNA here is from genome assembly GCF_030816965.1 of Streptomyces canus. Taxonomy (NCBI): domain Bacteria; kingdom Bacillati; phylum Actinomycetota; class Actinomycetes; order Kitasatosporales; family Streptomycetaceae; genus Streptomyces; species Streptomyces canus. The sequence continues at coordinate 7,838,224 of NZ_JAUSYQ010000002.1, read as the reverse complement.
TCAGCGCTGCGGGGAGGATCCGGCGCACTTCGCGGTGCTCACGGTGCGCCTGCCGGTGCGTCCCGACCCGCGCTCGCGGGCGGACTGGCATGAGGTGGTGATGCGTTTCCGGCTGCCGCCGACCATCGCCGCCACCGCGGCCCTGCACGCCCCGACCCTGCGCGTCCGGAACGGCCGGGTGCGGCTGGATGTCGCCCACAGCACGGCGGTAGTCAAGACCCGGCGGGCGGGCCATACCCGGGCCGTCGCCTTCGACTACGGGCTGAACACCCTGCTCACCGGCGGCACCCTCACCCTTGGCGACGGTGAGCAGCCCGGCGTGATCACCGATGCCCGTCCGGTCTTCCTGCGCATCGACGGGATCCTGGCCAAGGCCGACCGACTGCGCGTCCAGGCCGAACAGCTGTGGACCAAGGCCGCCCACCTCGAGCGCCTGCTCCAGGGGAGTTTGGCCCGTGGAGTGCACCCCGACCCGCTGATGGTGGCCAAGCTGACGGTGTTGCGCGAGGAGCACCGGCGCGTCAGCCGGCGCCGCGAGCGCCTGAACGGGGCCATCGCCAAAGCGGCGGCCCGGTTCATGGTCGAGCACGCCCGCGCCGCCGAGGCCACGGTGATCTACCTGGAAGACCTCCGCGACATGGAGGCCCGTGGCAAGGGGCGCACCCTCAACACCCGCCTGTCCAGCAGCGTGCGCGGGCAGATCGTGGCCGATACCGTCCACCATGCGGCCCGTTACGGCATCGCGGTGGTCATCGTCCCGGCACGGGGGACCTCGAAGTACTGCCCGCGCTGCCTGACCCCGTTGCGCCACCACGCCGCCCCGGACAACCCGGCGCCGGGCTGGAAATGGGCCACCTGCCCGAACACGTCCTGCGCCTACAGCGCGGACCGCGACGTGGCCGCCTGGCAACGCATCGGCGCCCGAGGCCTGCAACACCAACACCTCACTGTCCTCAACCGGGACGACGGCAGCTACCGGCTACGGCGCACGGTTGCGGAGCTGGACCAACCGGTCCGGCATCACCCCCACCCGGCCCCCACTCCGCCCGGTCCGCGGCCCAGCGCTGCGGACCGCACGAAGAGCGGGCCCACGACAAGACGCCCCGCGCCCAACAGGCGACGCGGGGCCCCCGCCCCACCCACACCCCCGCCTGCCGTGTCTGCGGCGGGCGGGCCGGGTGGAAAGCGTCCGGCGGGGCGACTGCCCTCGTCACCCCCGCGCCGCAGCCGGCGGCGTCCAGGGCGGCAGGCACCGCACACGATGAGCCCACCCCGCGGGCCGCGCCGGCCACGCGGGGCCCACCTCGGCGCAGGCTTCCACCTGCACGCCCATGCCACCCCCACCACCCGACCACGGGCGGCAGGGTCACGGCACGGGCCACCGAGAGCATTTTCCAACAGGGCCGAAAACCCAGCCCCACCCAGGAAAACCTAGGCTCATTAGAGACGCTACGATCAGCCCCCGCCGGCCCGCACCCGAAACTCCTGCGGGCTGACCCCGTATCCCCTCTTGAACGCACTGGACAGCGCGAAGGCACTTCCGTACCCCACCTGTCGGGCGATCGCCTCGAGCGTCGAAGGGCTCCCCCGCAGCAGATCCGCCGCCAACGCCAGCCGCCATCCGGTCAGATACGTCATCACCGGCTCCCCCACCAGCTCACTGAACCGCCGGGCGAGCGCGGCACGCGAGACGCCGGCCTTGGCCGCCAGGGACGCCACCGTCCAAGGATGCGCGGGGTCGTCCTGCACCAGCCGCAGCACCCGCCCCACGACGGGATCAGCCAGCGCCGCGTACCAGGCGGGCGCCTCCGCCTCGGGCCGGGAGAACCAGGCCCGGAGCGCCGCGATGACCAGCAGGTCCAGCATCCGGTCCAGGACGACCTCCTGCCCCGGCCCGCCGCGCACGATCTCCTCCATGAGGAGCGGGGTCAGCGGGCACTCCCACACGTCGGTGGTGAGCGACAGCAGCGGCGGCAGTGCGTCCAGGAGCCGGTTGCTGATCTCGCCCTCCATCAGATACGTCCCGATGAGGATCACCGTCTCGCCGTCGAGCCGGTCGCCCCAGGTGCGCACCCCGAGGTCCATGGAGCCGTTCAGGGCCCGTCCGTCGGGGTAGCGGCACTCCGCGCCGGGCAGGATCAGTGCCTGCGGGGCCGTATCGGGGTCGTCGGCGCAGGTGTAGGGGTCGGGGCCGCGGGCGATGGCGAGGTCGCCGGGGCGCAGCCGGATCCGCTCGCCCGAGTCGGGCACGATCCAGGCGTCGCCACGGACCATCAGCATGACCGTCAGCGGCGCCCGGTCCTCCACCCGCACCGCCCACGGCGGGTCGAAACACGCACGGATCATGAAGGCGCCACGCGCCCGCGGTCCTTCCAGCAGGCCTGCCAGAGCGTCCATACGGCCAGCGTAGACGCGTGCGCATGGGAATGAGCCGTTCAGCGATGGTGCCTTGCGGCGGGCGGCAGTTGACTCGACGGCATGACACGGAACTCGCGGAACATGACGGTGGTGGTGACCGGTGCCTCGGGTCGTACGGGCAGCCGGGTGGCGCAGTCCGCGGAGGCGGCGGGGCTGACGGTCCGGGCGGCCTCGCGGGCGCAGGGGTTCGACTGGCAGGACCGGTCGACGTGGGCGCGGGTGTTGCGGGGCGCGGACGCGGCGTACCTGGTGTACCCCTCGGACATCGGCGCTCCGGGGGCCGCCGAGGCGATCGGGGCGGTCGCGCGGGAGGCGGTGGGGACCGGCGTACGGCGGCTGGTGCTGCTGTCGTCGCGGGGGCAGGACCGGGCGCGGGACGCGGAGGAGGCGCTGCATGCGTCGGGGGCCGACTGGACGGTCGTACGGGCCGCGTGGTTCGCGCAGAACTTCAGCGAGGGGCCGTTGGTGGAAGGGCTCCGGCTGAGCGGGGAGTTGGTGTTTCCGGCGGGTGAGGTGCGGGAGCCGTTCGTGGATGTGCGGGACATCGGGGACGTGGTGGCGGCCGTGCTGGTGTCGCCGGTCCGATATGCCGGAGAGACGGTCACGGTCTCGGGACCTCGGCTGCTGACCTTCGGCGAGGCGGTCGCGGAGATCGCGAAGGCGACGGGGCGGGAACTGACGTACCGGGCGGTGTCGCCTCAGCAGTACGGGGAGAACCTGGTCGGGTTCGGGGTGCCGCCGCAGGAGGCGGAGGCGCTGGTGGAGGCCTTCGCGCAGCTGCTTGACGGGCGCAACGCCTATCTGTCGGACGGGGTGCGGCAGATTCTCGGCCGTGAGCCGCGGGACTTCGCCGACTTCGCGAGGGAGGCGGCGGCTGCGGGGACCTGGAAGGTCTGAACCCCGTCAGTGGACGCGCCCAGGGGCGCGGGGCCGTATCGACGACGCTCTCCCTCAGGAGTCCTCCGGCTTCTGCGGGGGGTGCGTCGTCTTCGCGTGCGTCCGCAGCCGCGAGGTCACGTCCTCCGGCGGCAGGAAGCGCGACCACCTCTCCGGGAACTCCGAGGGCATGTCGGGGTCCTCGGGGTCGGTGTCGGTGTCGTGGAGTGCGGCCGCCCGGGCGACGTACTCCGCGACCTGCGCCTCCCGCACCCGCTCGTTCGCCGCGCGCGCGGCTGCCGTGGCCGCCGCGGGCCACACGCGGTCGATCGCGGCGTTCATGGCGGCGCCCACCAGGACGGCGAAGGCCGAGACGCCGATCCACAGCAGCACCGCCACCGCCGCGGCCAGCGAGCCGTAGATCGTCGCGCCCTCGATCGTGCTCTGGAGGTAGATGCGGAGCAGGAAGCTCCCCAGCACCCACATGGCGAGCGCCACCAGCGCGCCGGGGACGTCCTCGATCCACGGTGAGCGCACCGGTACCGACAGGTGGTACAGCGTGGTCAGGAAGGCGATGGACAGGATGATGACCACGGGCCAGTACAGGACCTGCACCACCGTCGCCGACCAGGGCACGATCCGTACCACCGCGTCCGGCCCCGCCACCATCAGCGGCAGTGCCACCGAGCCGATCAGCAGGGCCGCGATGAACAGCGCGAACGCCACGAGCCGGGTCTTGACGATGCCGCGGACGCCGTCGAGGCCGTACATGACGGTGATGGTGTCGATGAAGACGTTCACCGCGCGGGACCCGGACCACAGGGCGAACAGGAAGCCGACGGAGATGACGTCGGGCCTGCCGCCCTTCATCACGTCGTCGAGGATCGGCTGCGCGATCTGCCGTACGCCCTTGTCGGACAGGACCGTGCGCGCGGCGTCCAGGATGTTGGACTCCAGGCTGCTGATGCTGTCGGTGCCGGTCCAGTCGTCGACGTAGCCGAGCAGTCCGATGAGGCTGAGCAGCAGCGGCGGCACGGACAGCAGCGAGAAGAACGCGGCCTCGGCGGCGAGCCCCAGGATGCGGTACTCGACGCACGAGTTGAAGGTGTCCTTGAGCAGCAGCCAGGCGGTCCTGCGCTTCGAGACGTTCCGGTAGAGGGCACGGGCCCGGTGGAGCCGGCCGGAGGGCCGCTGAGGGGATTCGCTTGCTGCCTGCACGACCTAAAGGTATCCGCCACGGCAGCGTGCACTCATCCCCCGGTCCGGGTCCGGGGCACGCCCGTGCGGGGAACGCCCGCTCGTGTTCGGTTCCGTCATGTCGCGGAAAACGCCGGGAAAACCCGAGGAAACCGTCAAGGAAATCGAACTCCTTTTCTGCCATGAACTCGGTGGCCGGATTTCCAGGCCGGGAAAAGCGGAATTCCGGACGGCATATGCACCGCCCATCGGGTGAGTTCACCGATGGCGCCACCGAACGGCATGACTAGGCCATTTCCGCCGACGAACGACCAACCGGCAAGCAACAATTCGGATTGCCTTCCCAGGGCCCTGACGAAGGCTCGAGCGGGCCACCCCATCCCCGCCCTGTGGTCACTTCAGGCACATACCGAACCACTCCTTCCCTTGATTCGTTCCGCACCTCAGGCACTTCTCTTCCTTCCGGCACACCGGAATCACGGGGTCCTTCTTCATGATTTTCCGCTGCGCGCCGAACAGCGGGCGCTATTCCGCCCGTATCCCTCTCTGGAGAATTTCCATGCCCCGCCCTGCTCGGCATGCTCCCCGTTCAGGTGTTCGGCGCGTTCGACGCGGCCGGCTCGGTCACAACCGCCTGGATGTTGGCGGGCGGCCGTTCCTCGGCGACGTTCGCCGTGACGGCCGGGATCGGCGTGGCCTTCACGACCGGCGGGCGACGGCCGGCGACCGGGGGGCCGCCGCCGTGAGGTGAGCCGTGCGGTACCCCGGGGTACGTTCGCACCATGGCAGGCAGTACGCACACCGTGACAAACCAGCCCCCACCGCTGATCGGCTACGACGTCTACAGCGCCGACCTCGCCCTGCGAGCGGCCGTGGAACGGCATGTCGACCCGGCCCTGCTCGACGAGGTCCACGGTGAGCTGGCGGCGCTCGGCCGGGCCTGCGGCTCGGCGCAGGTGCAGGAGTGGGGCCTGCAGGCCAACGAGAACCCGCCCCGGCTGCGCACGCACGACCGTCACGGCCACCGCATCGACGAAGTGGAGTTCCATCCGGCCTGGCACCGCGTGCTCGGCAAGGGTGTCTCGGCGGGTCTGACGGCCGCCTGGGTCCGCCCTGGAGGCCATGTACGGCGGGCAGCGGCCTTCCTCCTGTGGACGCAGGTCGACGCGGGCAACTGCTGTCCGCTGTCGATGACCCACGCGGCGGTCCCCGCCCTGCGCACGGACCCGGACCTGGCCGCCGAGTGGGAGCCCCGTCTCACGTCCATCGTCTACGACCGCGAGCTGCGGCCCGCCCACCTCAAGGCGGGGGCGCTGTTCGGGATGGGCATGACGGAGAAGCAGGGCGGCAGCGACGTCCGGGCGAACACCACGTCCGCACGGCCCCTGCCCGACGGCGAGACCTACGAGCTCACCGGCCACAAGTGGTTCTGCTCCGCGCCCATGTCGGACGGCTTCCTGGTCCTCGCCCAGGCCCCGGGCGGGCTCACCTGCTTCCTCGTCCCGCGCGTCCTGGAGGACGGCACCCGCAACACGTTTCTCCTCCAGCGCCTCAAGGACAAGCTCGGCAACCGTTCCAACGCCTCCGGCGAGGTCGAGTTCGACCGGACCTGGGCCCGCCGGGTGGGCGACGAGGGACGCGGGATCCGCACCATCATCGAGATGGTCGCGGCGACCCGCCTCGACTGCGTGCTGGGGTCGGCGGGCCTGATGCGCCAGGCCGTCGCCCAGGCGATCCACCACTGCACGCACCGCGAGGCCTTCGGCGGCAAGCTCGTCGACAAGCCGCTGATGCGCAACGTCCTGGCCGACCTGGCCCTGGAGTCCGAGGCGGCGACCACCCTCGCCCTGCGTCTGGCGGCCGCCTACGACAAGGGCGACGAGCAGGAACGGGCCTTCCTCAGGATCGCCGTACCGGCGGCCAAGTACTGGATCACCAAGCGCTGCACCCCGCTGACGGTGGAGGCGGCCGAATGCCTGGGCGGCAACGGCTACGTGGAGGAGTCGGGCCTGCCCCGCCTGGTCCGCGAATCACCGCTGAACTCCATCTGGGAGGGTGCGGGCAACGTCCAGGCCCTGGACGTCCTGAGGGTCCTGCGGCGAGAACCCCAGGCCCTGAACGCCTACCTCCTGGAGATCGGCGAGACCCGGGGCGCCGACCACCGCCTGGACGCGGCGACAAAGAGCCTCTTCACCGAACTGGCCGATCTGGAGGGCATCGAGGGCCGGGCCCGCCACCTGACGGAACGACTCGCGCTCGTCCTGCAGGGCTCCCTGCTCGTCCGCCACGCCCCCGCGGAGGTGGCCGACGCGTTCTGCGCGTCCCGCCTGGGCGGTGACGCGGGATCGGCCTTCGGCACGTTGCCCTCGACCCTGGACCTGGCGTCGGTGGTGGATCGCGCCCGTCCGGTGCACTGACCGTTCACCGGTTGAACGGGGGTGGTGCTGCGCCGACACGGCACCACCCCCGTTGCGGCCCTCGGAGGCCGGAGACGCCGCTGCGAGACGGCGTTCGCCCAAGTTTCAAACAAGCCGGAGCCCACCACCAGGGTTGCAGGGGGTTGCAACTTCCTGGCGTCTGTGGGCGGACTGTGTGCCTGCCCGAGACACGACCGGCACTATGAGACGGACAGTCAATGGACCCGGGACCGGGAGGACCAGTGCCGCTCTCGCCGACGCATGTGACCCACCTAGCCACCCTGGACACGGCACGTGCGGCCCGGGTACTGAACGACATCCGATCGGCCACCCTGTCCGGGCGGCCGGCGCCCGTCGCTCCGCGACCCGTGATCGAGGAGTCCTGGACCCGTATGCTGCGCGGCGGCGTCGACCCGGACCACGACTTCCGGTCGGGGCTGCTGGCGCCCGAGGAGGTGCAGCGGCGCCGGGAGAACACCCCGCTCCGGCACGTCCTGCCGGTCCTGCGGGAGGGGCTGCTGTCGGTCGCGGACGTCGCCCACCACATCATGGTGGTGGCCGACGAGGACGGCCGGGTGCTGTGGCGGGAGGGCAGCTCCCCCGTGCTGCGCAAGGCGGACGGCACCGGCTTCGAACTCGGCGCGGACTGGCGGGAGGACGTCGTCGGCACGAACGGCATCGGCACCCCGGTGGTGGTCCGCCGCCCCGTCCAGGTCTTCGCCTCCGAGCACTTCGTCCGCTCCCAGACCTCCTGGACCTGCACCGGCGCCCCGATCAAGGACCCGCGGGACGGCCGGCTGATCGGCGTGGTCGACGTGAGCGGGCCGCTGGACACCATGCATCCGGCGACGCTCGCCTGGGTCGACTCGGTGGCCAAGCTCGCCGAGTCACGGCTGCGCGAGCTGCATCTGAGCACTCTGGAGCAACTGCGGGCCGTGGCGGCGCCGGTGCTCGCCCGGCTCAGCGGCCGGGCCCTGGTGGTGGACCGGGACGGCTGGACGGCGGCCGTGACCGGAATGCCGTATCCGAACCGGATAGCGCTGCCCAAGTCCCTCTCACCGGGCCGAAGGTGGCTGCCGGCGCTCGGTCTGTGCGCGCTGGAGCCGCTGGCGGGCGGCTGGTTGATCCGCGCCGCCGACGAACCGGAGCCGCAGGGCGTCACCCGGATCGTGCTGGACCTCGCGCAGCCGCGCCGCTGGACGGTGACGGTGTCGGGCGGCGCGGGCACCTGGAGCCACGAACTGAGCCCCCGGCACGCCGAGTTGCTCTACCTGCTGGCGCTGCACCGCTCGGGCCGCAGTGCGGCGGGCCTGGCCGAGGACATGTTCGGCGATCCGGGCCGTACGGTGACCGTGCGCGCGGAGATGTCCCGGGTACGGCGCTATCTCGGGGCGTTTCTGGAACACCGGCCGTATCGTTTCTCCGAGGACGCCGAGGTCGAGGTGCTGCTGCCGGGCCGTCCGGGCGATCTGCTGCCGCACTCGACCGCCCCCGCCGTGCAAGGGGCACGTGCCTCCCGGGCGGCCGAATGAGTGTCCCCAGGGGATGAACCGCGCATCCCTAGTGTGCGTCTTCCGCATAATTGCAGGGTCTTCGTCCCCAGCGGCGCTTTACTGCCGTAGCATCCCCTACGGGCCACCCCACCTGCTCCTCGGTCAACGTACGGATCATCAGGCGCAGTTGGCCCGCCTCGGGAGGACGGTATGAAGCAACGTGGCAGACACCGCAGGCGCAAGCGCGGCCAAGCGCTGCGCGCCTTCCTGGCCGGGACCGCCCTCGCACTGACCGCCGCCGCCACCATGATCAGTGCCTCCCAGGCCACGGTCGCCGCCAATCCCGGCCCACTGAAGCCGCTCACCTCGGCCGCCGAGACCGACCCGCTGCGCCTGAAGGAATCCCGGATACCGCAGAGCGACCTCGACCGGCTCTCTTCCGCGATGGGGCGTCCGGCCGGCGTCTCCGCCGTCCTCGACTCCGCCGACCGGAGCCTGCGCGACGCGATCGACTGCACAGCCGGCGAGCGCAGGGCGCTGCCCGTGGCCCCGGAGGCCACCGCCGCGTACTGCTGGGACACCGCCGACACCCGCTCCTGGCGGGCCGGGGCGGTCACCACCTCCGGAGACGCCGACGACGACGGCCTGTGGGGCGCCCACCGCGTGATCCTCTCCGCGTGGAACCGCACCGGTACCGCGGCGCACGACGGGGGCCTGGCCCGGGTCGCGTTCGTCGACGCGGACGACCTGAACCGACCCACCTACTCCTGGGTCCTCCTCGCCGTCCCGGTCGACGGCGGGCGCGACTACCGCGGCCTCGTCTCCCAGGTGTCCGGCATGGTCTGGTACCAGAACAAGCTGCTGGTCACCGCGAGCGGCGACGACGGCGACGCGCTGTACGTCTACGACATGAACCGCGTCCAGCGGGCCACCGTCGACAGCGACGCGGTCGGCAAGGTACGCGGCGGCTGGTCGGCGCACGGCGCCCAGTGGGTCCTGCCCGCGGTCGCCTCCTACCGCCTGGCCTCCGACACGGGCGCCGCCCGCCCCGACTACCTCTCCCTGGACCGCAGCACCGCCCCGGACAGCCTGGTCGCGAGCGAGTGGGTCTCCGGGGACGGCGACGCCGGGACCCGGGTGTGGCGCTACGACTTCAGCACCTCCCCCGCCCGCTCCGGCCTCCTGGCCACGGACTCCGGCGGCTACGCGCGCGTGGCCGAGGCGTACGTCACCAAGGCGTCCGGCTCCGGCCCCGTCCTGTCGCACGACTCCCAGTGGTACCTGGGCCGCGCGGCCCACACCGAGGGCGACCACGGCACCCTGTGGCGCCAGAACCCGAAGGACCCCGCGAAGGCCGCCCGCTGCGGCACGGACGAGACCCGCAACTGCTGGAGCGGAGAGTCGGAGTCCCTGTCGTACTGGGAACAGACGGGCGACGTGTGGTCCCAGTCGGGCCGGGTCCTGTTCGCACTGCCGCTGGCCTCGATCGACAGATCTCTGGGATAGATGATTCCCTGACCGGCATGCCGAACATCCCCGTGACCACGTGGTCCCTGGAACAGACCGCTCCGACCGATCTTCTCCCGGCCGAACCCCCGGAGGGCGACGTCCGGATCCGCCGCGCGGAAGTCCCCTCCCCCGAGTTCAGCCGCTACCTCTACGCCTCCGTGGGCGGCGACATCCGCTGGATCGACCGGCTCTCGTGGACGTACGCACAGTGGCAGGAGCACCTGGAGCGCCCCGGCGTGGAGACGTGGGTGGCCTACGACCGCGGCACCCCCGCCGGCTACGTCGAACTCGCCCCGCAGGACGACGGCGTCGTGGAGATCGAGTACTTCGGCCTGATCCCGGCGTTCCGCGGCAAGCGGATCGGCGGCCACCTCCTCTCCTACGGCGCCGCTCGCGCCTGGGACCTCGCGGACCGCTGGCCGGGGCTGACCGACACCAAGCGGGTCTGGCTGCACACCTGCTCCAAGGACGGCGAGCACGCGATGGCCAACTACCAGCGCCGTGGCTTCAAGCTCTTCGACACCCAGGTCGAGGAGGAGGCCGAGGCACCCGCGCCGGGCCCCTGGCCTGGGGCCTACCCGGCCTGACCTGCGGGAACAAGAGTCCTCGCGATCTTTGTGACCAACGACACCCGAGTCTCGCCTATCGAGACAAGGGTGTCCACATGGCGGATAAAGCTGGACTGTGTCCAGATCGCCGTGCCACGCTTCCGTCATGTCTGGAACTGGAATTGCCTTGGTGAGTCGGCGGCACGTCGACCTCGGCCGCATGTCCAGCGCCATCTGTCCGGTGCGCTGACGAGCCGCAGCGTCACCCGGCACATCCTCTCGTTCTCCTCCCCGCGCAATGACGCGCAGGTACACCCATGCGCCCGTACGCGCAGGTAAGAGCCGCTTTCCGCCTGTCCCGAAGGACGTAGAACACATGGCCGCCACCCCGCAGAACCCTGCCGCCGCAGCGCCCCGCCGCAAGGTGAGCCGTCACCGCGGTGAGGGTCAGTGGGCCGCGGGGCACCACACCCCGCTGAACGGCAACGAGCAGTTCAAGAAGGACGACGACGGTCTCAATGTGCGGACACGCATTGAGACGATCTACTCGAAGCGCGGCTTCGACTCGATCGACCCCAACGACCTGCGTGGCCGGATGCGCTGGTGGGGCCTGTACACCCAGCGCAAGCCCGGGATCGACGGCGGCAAGACCGCGATCCTGGAGCCGGAGGAGCTGGACGACAAGTACTTCATGCTGCGGGTGCGGATCGACGGCGGACGCCTCACCACCCAGCAACTGCGCGTGATCGGCGAGATCTCCGAGGAGTTCGCGCGCGGCAGCGCGGACGTCACCGACCGGCAGAACATCCAGCTCCACTGGATCCGCATCGAGGACGTCCCGGAGATCTGGAACCGCCTGGAGGCGGTCGGTCTTTCCACCACCGAGGCCTGCGGCGACTGCCCGCGTGTCGTCATCGGCTCGCCGGTCGCCGGCATCGCCGAGGACGAGATCATCGACGGCTCCTGGGCGATCGACGAGATCCACGAGCGGTACATCGGCAGCAAGGAGTTCTCCAACCTGCCCCGCAAGTTCAAGACGGCGATCTCCGGCTCCCCGCTCCTCGACGTGGTCCACGAGATCAACGACATCGCCTTCGTCGGCGTCGAGCACCCCGAGCACGGCCCCGGTTTCGACCTGTGGGTCGGTGGCGGTCTGTCCACCAACCCCAAGCTCGGCGTCCGGCTCGGCGCCTGGGTTCCGCTGGACGAGGTGCCCGAGGTGTGGGCCGGCGTGGTCGGCATCTTCCGCGACTGGGGCTACCGCCGCCTGCGCACCCGGGCCCGTCTGAAGTTCCTCGTCGCCGACTGGGGCCCGGAGAAGTTCCGCCAGGTCCTGGAGGACGACTACCTGAAGCGCAAGCTGGTCGACGGCCCCGCGCCCGCCGAGCCCTCGGGCCGCTGGCGCGACCACGTCGGCGTGCACCGCCAGAAGGACGGCCTGTTCTACGTCGGCTTCGCCCCGCGCGTCGGCCGCGTCGACGGCACCACGCTGACGAAGATCGCCGAGGTCGCGGAGGCGCACGGCTCGGGCCGGGTCCGGACCACCGTCGAGCAGAAGATGATCATCCTCGATGTCGAGGAGGCGCAGGTCCAGCCGCTCGTCGAGGCCCTGGAGGCACTCGACCTCACCGCCAAGCCCTCCCCGTTCCGACGCGGCACCATGGCCTGCACCGGCATCGAGTACTGCAAGCTCGCCATCGTCGAGACCAAGCAGCGCGGCTCCTCCCTGATCGACGAACTGGAGCGCCGGATCCCGGACTTCGACGAGCCGCTCACCATCAACCTCAACGGCTGCCCGAACGCCTGCGCCCGTATCCAGGTGGCGGACATCGGTCTCAAAGGCCAGCTGGTCCTCAACGACCGGGGCGAGCAGGTCGAGGGCTACCAGGTGCACCTGGGCGGCGCACTCGGCCTGGAGGCCGCGTTCGGCCGCAAGGTGCGTGGCCTGAAGGTCACCGCCGAGGAGCTGCCCGACTACGTCGAGCGCGTCCTGAAGCGGTTCCAGGCCGAGCGCGAGGAGGGCGAGCGCTTCGCCGCCTGGGCCTCGCGTGCCAGCGAGGAGGCACTGTCGTGAGCGTCAGCGAACGACAGCGAAAGGAGGGGCCATGAGCGAGCGGGCCGCCCCCTTCTACTGCCCCTACTGCGGCGACGAGGACCTCCGTCCGAGCGAGCAGTCTCACGGCGCGTGGGAATGCGCGGCGTGCAACCGCGCATTCCAGTTGAAGTTCCTCGGGCTGCTCGCCCGGGGCCTTCGGCAGACCGACGCAGGGGGAGATCAGATATGACGGCGATTCAGGAAGAGCGCGCGACCGAGGATCTCAAGGCGCTCGCCGAGCAGGCGGGCCGCGACCTGGAGGACGCCTCGGCACTGGAGATCCTCCAGTGGGCGGTCGACACCTTCGGCAAGCGCTTCTGCGTGACCTCCTCGATGGAGGACGCGGTGGTGGCACATCTGGCGTCCCGGGTCCTCAAGGGCGTCGACGTCGTCTTCCTCGACACCGGCTACCACTTCGAGGAGACCATCGGCACCCGGGACGCGGTCGAGGCCGTGATGGACGTGAACGTCATCACGCTGTCGCCGACGCGGACGGTCGCCGAGCAGGACGCGGAGTTCGGCCCGAAGCTGCACGACCGCGACCCCGACCTGTGCTGCAAGATGCGTAAGGTCGAGCCGCTGGAGCGGGGCCTGAAGGACTACCTGGCCTGGGCGACCGGTCTGCGCCGCGACGAGTCCCCGACCCGGGCCAACACCCCGGTGGTCGGCTGGGACGAGAAGCGGCAGAAGGTCAAGATCTCCCCGATCGCCCGCTGGACCCAGGACGACGTGGACGCGTATGTCGCGGAACACGGCGTCCTCACCAACCCGCTGCTCATGGACGGCTACGCCTCCGTCGGCTGCGCCCCCTGCACCCGCCGTGTCCTGGAGGGCGAGGACGCGCGCGCCGGCCGCTGGGCGGGCAGCGCCAAGACCGAGTGCGGGCTGCACGGATGACGACATCTACCAAGGAGTTGCACGTGACGACCGGAGCCACCGTCTGGCTCACGGGTCTGCCGAGTGCCGGCAAGACCACCATCGCGTACGAGCTGGCCGGCCGGCTGCGCGAGGAGGGCCACCTCGTCGAGGTGCTCGACGGCGACGAGATCCGCGAGTTCATCTCGGCGGGCCTCGGCTTCAGCCGCGAGGACCGGCACACCAACGTGCAGCGCATCGGCTTCCTCGCCGAACTGCTCGCCCGCAACGGCGTGAAGGCGCTGGTCCCGGTCATCGCGCCCTACGCCGACAGCCGTGACGCGGTGCGCAAGCGCCACCAGGAGAGCGGCGCGGCCTACCTCGAGATCCACGTGGCGACTCCGGTCGAGGTGTGCTCCGTGCGCGATGTGAAGGGCCTGTACGCCAAGCAGGCCGCGGGTGAACTGTCCGGGCTGACCGGGGTCGACGACCCCTACGAGGAGCCCGAGTCGCCCGATCTGCGGATCGAGTCGCAGAACCAGACCGTCCAGGAGTCCGCGGCGGCCGTCCACGCGCTGCTCACCGAGAGGGGACTGGCATGACGACGACCGTTGCCAAGATGGATGAGGGCACGGAGGCTCCGTACGCCCTGTCCCACCTGGACGCGCTGGAGTCCGAGGCGGTGCACATCTTCCGTGAGGTGGCGGGTGAGTTCGAGCGGCCGGTGGTTCTGTTCTCCGGCGGCAAGGACTCCATCGTCATGCTGCATCTGGCGCTGAAGGCGTTCGCCCCCGCGGCGGTCCCCTTCTCGCTGCTGCACGTGGACACCGGGCACAACTTCCCCGAGGTGCTGGAGTACCGGGACCGTACGGTCGCCCAGCACGGTCTGCGGCTGCATGTCGCCTCCGTGCAGGACTACATCGACCGGGGTGTCCTCAAGGAGCGTCCGGACGGCACGCGCAACCCGCTGCAGACGCTGCCGCTGACCGAGAAGATCCAGGCGGAGAAGTTCGACGCCGTCTTCGGCGGTGGGCGCAGGGACGAGGAGAAGGCCCGGGCCAAGGAGCGGGTGTTCTCGCTGCGGGACGAGTTCTCCCAGTGGGACCCGCGCCGCCAGCGCCCCGAACTGTGGAACCTGTACAACGGCCGCCACGCCCCCGGCGAACACGTCCGCGTCTTCCCGCTGTCCAACTGGACCGAGCTGGACGTGTGGCAGTACATCGCCCGCGAGGGCATCGAGCTCCCGGAGATCTACTTCGCCCACGAGCGTGAGGTGTTCTCGCGCGGCGGCATGTGGCTGACGGCGGGCGAGTGGGGCGGCCCCAAGGACGGCGAGACCGTCGAGAAGCGCCTCGTGCGCTACCGGACCGTCGGTGACATGTCCTGCACGGGTGCCGTGGACTCCGACGCCGTGACGCTGGAGCAGGTCATCACGGAGATCGCCGCCTCCCGGCTCACCGAGCGCGGCGCCACCCGCGCCGACGACAAGATGTCCGAGGCCGCGATGGAAGACCGTAAGCGCGAGGGGTACTTCTAAGCATGAGCACCACCACGGAACTCACCGAGACGACCCTTCTGCGGTTCGCGACCGCCGGTTCGGTCGACGACGGCAAGTCGACGCTCGTCGGCCGGCTGCTGCACGACTCCAAGTCGATCCTCACGGATCAGCTGGAGGCCGTGGAGCGCGCGTCGGCGAGCCGGGGCGCCGAGGGCCCGGACCTCGCGCTGCTGACGGACGGCCTGCGCGCCGAGCGCGAGCAGGGCATCACCATCGACGTCGCGTACCGCTACTTCGCGACGCCGAAGCGCCGGTTCATCCTCGCCGACACGCCCGGCCACGTGCAGTACACCCGCAACATGGTGACGGGTGCCTCCACCGCCGAGCTGACGGTGATCCTCATCGACGCCCGCAACGGCGTCGTCGAGCAGACCCGCCGGCACGCCGCCCTCGCGGCGCTGCTGCGGGTGCCGCATGTGGTGCTCGCCGTCAACAAGATGGACCTGGTCGACTACAAGGAGTCCGTCTTCGCGGCGATCGCCGAGGAGTTCACGGCGTACGCGCTCGAACTGGGCGTCCCGGAGGTCACCGCGATCCCGATCTCGGCGCTCGCCGGTGACAACGTGGTGGAGCCGTCCGCGAACATGGACTGGTACGGCGGCCCGACCGTCCTGGAGCACCTGGAGACGGTCCCGGTCACCCACGACCTGAGCCACTGCCACGCCCGCCTTCCCGTGCAGTACGTGATCCGGCCGCAGACCGCCGAGCACCCCGACTACCGGGGCTACGCCGGTCAGATCGCCGCCGGCTCCTTCCACGTCGGCGAGCAGATCACCGTGCTGCCGTCGGGCCGTTCCACGAAGATCGCCGGCATCGACCTGCTCGGTGAGCCGGTCGACGTCGCCTGGACGACCCAGTCGGTGACGATCCTCCTGGAGGACGACATCGACATCTCGCGCGGTGACCTGCTGGTGCCCAGCAAGGACGCCCCGCCGACCACCCAGGACATCGAGGCGACCGTGTGCCACGTCGCCGACGCCCCGCTGACCGTCGGCCACCGGGTACTGCTCAAGCACGGCACCCGCACGGTCAAGGCGATCGTCAAGGACATCCCGTCCCGCCTCACGCTCGACGACCTGTCCCTGCACCCGCACCCGGGACAGCTCGTCGCCAACGACATCGGCCGGGTGAAGATCCGTACCGCCGAGCCGTTGCCCGTCGACTCCTACTCCGACTCGCGGCGCACCGGGTCGTTCATCCTCATCGACCCGAACGACGGCACCACGCTCACCGCGGGCATGGTCGGCGAGTCGTTCGCGTCCCCGGAGCCCGTCAAGGTCGAGTCCGAGGACGACGGGTGGGACTTCTGACATGAACTCCACCGACTACTACTCCACGTTCGCGAAGGAGGGCGGCCGCGTAGGCAGCGGCGCGCTCGGCAGCGGGCAGGGCGGAGTGGCGCGATGTGTGCGCTGACGTACGCGCACCGCTTGCGCGCCCCGTCCCCCCACAGCCGTAGACGCAGACCTGCCGACCTCCCGGCCACGACCTGAAAGACCGTGACCGCCGGGCCTCCGAGAGGAACACCTCCCGTGCCTGCTACATCCGCTCTTCGCCGCACCTTCGCGGTCATGGCCGCACTGCCCCTTCTCACGCTCGCCGCCTGCGGTTACGGCTCCGAGGCGAAGGACGACGGCACCGCCAAGGTCGCCGCCGGGGCCAAGAAGATCGACGGGCTCGACTCCGTCAAGATCGGCTACTTCGGCAACCTGACCCATGGCACCGCGCTCGTCGGGGTGAACAAGGGCTTCTTCCAGAAGGAGCTCGGGGCCACCAAGGCCTCGTACGCGACCTTCAACGCCGGGCCGTCCGAGATCGAGGCGCTCAACTCCAAGTCGATCGACATCGGCTGGATCGGCCCCTCCCCGTCGATCAACGGCTACGTCAAGTCGGGCGGCAAGAGCCTGAAGATCATCGGTGGTTCGGCCTCCGGCGGTGTGAAGCTGGTCGTCAACCCGGACAAGATCAAGTCCCTCAAGGACGTCAAGGGCAAGAAGATCGCCACCCCGCAGCTCGGCAACACGCAGGACGTGGCGTTCCTCAACTGGATCGCCGACCAGGGCTGGAAGGTCGACGCGCAGAGCGGCAAGGGTGACGTCACCGTCGTCCGCACGGACAACAAGATCACGCCGGACGCCTACAAGGCCGGTTCCATCGACGGCGCCTGGGTGCCGGAGCCGACCGCGTCGAAGCTGGTCGCCGAGGGCGGCAAGGTGCTGCTCGACGAGGCGTCGCTGTGGCCGGACAAGAAGTTCGTGATCACGAACATCATCGTGCGGCAGGACTTCCTCAAGGAGCACCCGAAGGCGGTCGAGGCCGTCCTGAAGGCGTCGGTGGAAGCCAACAAGTGGATCAACGCCAATCCGGACGCGGCGAAGGCGGCGGCGAACAAGCAGCTGGAGGCGGACTCCGGCAAGGCGCTCAAGCCCGAGGTCCTGGACCCGGCCTGGAAGTCGATCCAGTTCACCAACGACCCGCTGGCCGCCACGCTCAACACTGAGGCCGAGCACGCGGTCACGGCCGGTCTGCTGAAGAAGCCCGACCTGAACGGGATCTACGACCTCACGATCCTCAACAAGGTCCTCAAGGCCGACGGCGAGTCCCCGGTCGACGCCGCCGGTCTCGGCACCAGCTGACCCGGTCCCCGAAGAGTTCCCAGGAGGTGACGACCATGGCCACGACCACGACGCTCGCCAAGGCCGACGAGTCCGTCGAGTACGCCGCACGCCTCGACCACGTCTCGAAGTCCTTCGCGGGACCGGGTGGACAGCAGCTCGTCCTGGACGACATCAGCATCGATGTCGCGCCGGGCGAGTTCGTCACCCTCCTGGGGGCCTCGGGCTGCGGTAAGTCCACGCTGCTGAACCTGGTGGCGGGGCTGGACCAGCCCAGCACGGGCGCCATCACGACCGACGGCCGCCCGGCCCTGATGTTCCAGGAGCACGCCCTCTTCCCGTGGCTGACCGCGGGCAAGAACATCGAACTCGCCCTGAAGCTCAGGGGAGTTCCCAAGCCCGAGCGGCGCGGCAAGGCCGAGGAGCTGCTCGAACTGGTCCGGTTGAAGGGCGCGTACGGCAAGCGCGTCCACGAGCTGTCGGGCGGTATGCGCCAGCGTGTGGCACTGGCCCGCGCGCTGGGGCAGGAGAGCAACCTACTGCTGATGGACGAGCCGTTCGCGGCCCTCGACGCCATCACGCGGGATGTGCTGCACGACGAGATCACCCGGATCTGGACGGAGACCGGGATCTCCGTCCTGTTCGTCACGCACAACGTGCGCGAGGCGGTACGGCTCGCGCAGCGCGTGATCCTGCTGTCCTCCCGTCCCGGCCGGATCGCGCGCGAGTGGACGGTCGACATCCCGCAGCCGCGTCGCATCGAGGACGCGCCCGTGGCCGAACTGGCCCGTGAGATCACCGAAGAACTGCGTGGGGAGATCCGCCGTCATGGCCAGCACTGACACGACACCGGCCCAGGACGCCGGGAGCGTAGAGGCGGGCCTCGACGCGCTGGAGACCCAGGCCACCGGCCGCCCGACCCTCCGGCAGACCCTCGTCAACAAGATCCTTCCGCCGGTCATCGCGCTCGCGGTGGTCCTCGCGGTCTGGGCGCTCCTCTACCCGATCGTCGACAACCCGTCCAAGCTGCCGTCGCCGGCGGCTGTGGGATCCACGTTCAAGGAGGCCTGGCTCCAGGGCGATCTGCTCGGCTACATCTGGACCAGTGTCTCGCGCGGTCTGCTGGGCTTCTTCTTCGCGCTGCTCATCGGCACCCCGCTGGGCCTGATCGTGGCCCGGGTGAGGTTCATCCGCGCGGCCATCGGCCCGATCCTGTCCGGCCTCCAGTCGCTGCCGTCGGTGGCATGGGTGCCGCCGGCCGTGATCTGGCTGGGCCTGAACAACTCCATGATGTACGCCGTGATCCTGCTCGGCGCGGTCCCCTCCATCGCCAACGGCCTGGTGTCCGGCGTCGATCAGGTGCCGCCGCTGTTCCTGCGGGCCGGCCGCACGATGGGTGCGACGGGCATCAAGGGCATCTGGCACATCACGCTGCCTGCCGCGCTGCCCGGCTATGTGGCGGGCCTCAAGCAGGGCTGGGCGTTCTCCTGGCGCTCGCTGATGGCCGCGGAGATCATCGCCCAGTTCCCCGACCTGGGCGTGGGCCTGGGCCAGCTGCTGGAGAACGGCCGCACCAACAGCGACATGGCCATGGTGTTCGAGGCGATCCTGCTCATCCTGTTCGTCGGCATCGCGATCGACCTGCTGATCTTCAGCCCGCTGGAGCGGTGGGTGCTGCGCAGCCGCGGTCTGCTGGTGAAGAGCTGAGTCCCATGAAGCCCGTACTCCTGGTCATCGCCCACGGCAGCCGCGACCCGCGGCATGCCGCGACGGTGCACGCTCTCGTACGCCAGGTGCGCTCGCTGCGCCCGGACGTACGGGTGGAGACGGGCTTCCTGGACTTCAACATCCCCTCCGTGCAGGGGGTGTTGGAGTCCCTGGCGGCACAGGGCGTCCGTGACGTCGTGGCGCTGCCACTGCTGTTGACGCGAGCGTTCCATGCGAAGGCGGACATCCCCGCGGTGCTGCGGGACGCGCCGCCGCAGCTGCGGATCCGGCAGGCGGAGGTGCTCGGCCCGTCGCCGCTGCTGCTGTCGGCGCTCGAACGGCGGCTGTACCAGGCGGGGTTGACGCCCGCCGACAAGTCCTCGACCGGGGTCGTGCTGGCCTCGGCGGGGTCCACCGACCCGGAGGCGATCGCAGTGATCGCTGACATCGCGCGGGAGTGGCGGCACACCGGTTGGTGCGCCGTGCGGCCTGCGTTCGCCTCCGCGGCCCTGCCCTGCACCGAGGACGCGGTGCGGGAGCTGCGGGCTCTCGGCTGCGCGAAGGTGGCCGTAGCGCCGTACGTGCTCGCCCCGGGGTTCCTGCCCGACCGCATCGCGCGGGGCGCGGCCGAGGCGGACGTCCTGGCCGAGGTGCTGGGTCCCGCGCCGGAGGTGGCGCGGGTGCTGCTGCGGCGGTACGACACCGCGTCGGCGCGGGTACTGCTGCCGGTGAGTGCGTGAGGCGGCGCTACTTTCCGGAGCGCTGATTTCCCGAGCGCTGCTTTTCTACGGCTGCAACCGCCTCGTCGGCCAGCCGTACCAGCTCTCCCACCGGCATTGACCCGGCCTCCCTGCGTTCGCGGGCGTAGGTGTTGGCGAGCCGCTGGAGGAGGTCGTTCAGCGGGGTCGGGACACCGTGCAGGCGGCCGAGGAGGGCGATCTCGCCGTTGAGGTAGTCGGCCTCGATGGTGCCGGTGCCACGGGTGAGGGACTGCCAGGAGGAGCCGCCGCCGCGCGGGGCGTCGTCGAGGGGCAGCAGGGTGATCTTGTCGCCCCGGACCTCTCGCTGTTCCTCGGGACTCGTGTACGCGATTCCGGCGGCCTCCAGCACGGCCACGCCCTCGGCCTGTACCCGCTCGACGAGCGCCACGGCCTGTCCGTCCTCGAGGGGTCCGGCGACCGCCTCGACGGCGTTGGCGAGGTTGGACAGCAGCTTGGCGTACTGCCAGCGGGCGAGGTCCGGCACGACCGGTGCCTCGAACCTCGACTTCTCCAGGTCGGCGGCGATCCGCCGGGCGGTCTCGTCCGTGCCGTGCGGGTACACGCCCAGGTGCAGGATGCCGGTGAGCGGGCTGCCCGCGGCGGAGACGAACCCGGGTTCCACGAAGGTCGCCGGCAGCCAGACGCAGACGCCGTACACCTGCCGGAATCGCCGCAGGGCCACGCGCTGCCCCTCCACGCCGTTCTGCGCGCACAGCAGCGGCAGCCGCTCGGCCGCAGTGCCGCCGCCCTCGACCGGGGCCGGGCCCCACGCGTCCAGGGCGCCTTCCGTGTCCTGGGTCTTCACGGCGAGGACGAGCACGTCGTCGGCGCGCAGTACGCCGAGTCCGGCCGGCCCCTCCACGACCGGGAGCCGGTGGGTGAACTCGCCCTCCGGCACTCTCAGCCGCAGCCCGCCGTCCCTGAGCGCCGCGTACTGCGCGCCCCGCGCGACCAGAACGACCTCGTGCCCGGCCCCCGCGAGCCGCCCACCGACGGCCCCGCCGACCGCCCCTGCCCCGATGATGATGTAGCGCATGGGAGGAGCCTGGCACAGCGGTGTCGACCGCTGTGCGTCCGGTGGGTCATCCTGCGAACGGCGTCGCCTGGTGAAAGTACAGCAGCCACCCGCTCGGGGTGCGCCGCCACAGTGAACTGCGGTGTGCCCGGCCGCCGTTGTGCTCCGTGTCGAAGGTGAGATGAACGACGTCCGGCGCGAGTCGAACCCCCTTCATCCCGGACGCGGCGATCGGCTCGGCCTCCTGGTCCGAGGCCCCGGCGAGGGCGGCGATGATCGACGCGCGGTTCCAGTGCCGCCCGGACGCGCCGAATTCGTGGAACTCGGGGTGCAGCAGCGCGCCCACCAGCTCGGGCGAGGCGCGTACCTCGGGGTCCAGGAGCCGCAACTCGCCCTGAACGGCGGCCTCCACGGCGGGATCGCGGTCAGGCACCCGTCATCTCCACCATCTTGACGACGGTGTTCCAGTTGCGGCTGGTGGCGATCACGCCCTTGTTCAGCCTCGGTTTGGACAGATGCTCGGCGAGCTTGGAGCGGCCGAGGCCGTTCGGGGCGTACAGGTACAGGGCGCGGTCGCCGAGGCGGAACTCCTCCGGGAGGTAGGCGGCCTGGTCGATCTCCGCGAAGCGGTCCGCGTCGACGGGCGCGGAGAAGTAGGTGACGTGGAGCTGTTTGGCCTCCAGCTCGGCGGCCGGGAAGGGACAGGCCTCGGCGACGGCCTTCAGGTAGGCGTGGTCGCGGACGATCACGTCGACCGCGAAGCCGAACCGCTTCTCGATCGCGCCCGCGAGCTCGGCGGTCAGGGTCTCCTCGTCGCCGTGGTCTGCGGTGAACACGGCCTGCCCGCTCTGGAGGTAGCTGCGTACACCACCGTGTCCGAGGTCTTCCATCAGGGTGCGCAGGTCGGCCATGGGGACCTTCCTGCTGCCGCCGACATTGATTCCGCGCAGCAGCGCCGCATACGTGGTAGTCATGCGCACACCCTAGGACGGCCTGCGCGTGGACCCCGATCATCGCCCCGCACAAGGGCCGTTAGATGTAAGGGTCACGGTCCTCCCCAGTACGGAGGGCGCGCGGTCCCTTGGGAGGAGCTGGTGCCCGGCGCACCTCACCGGACAGCACGACGAGATGGCCTTATCCGGCCCATACCTTCGAAACGAAAGGTGGCGGCAGGGGGCTGCCACCGCTCACAAGGGGGCAAGCCCGTCATGGGGAACGGAGACACAAGGGTGCGGGGCCTGGCCGCCCGGGCCGGCGGCTGGAGCGCACGGCACCGATGGGCTGCCGTAGGTGTCTGGGTGCTGTTCGTCGTTCTGGCGATGGGGCTCGGCTCGGCGGCGGGCCGGGTCGACGTCAAGGACAGCGACCAGCTGAAGGGAGAGACCCACACCGCCGCGAAGATCATCGATGACGCCGGGATCGACGAGCCGGCCAGTGAGACGGTGCTGATCCAGTCCAGGGACGCCGGCGTCAAGGCGACCGACGCCGACTTCAGGGCCGCCGTCGCCGCGGTCGTGAAGGCGGTCGAGGGCACCGGTAAGGCCACGGACGTGACGTCGCCGTACGACACGAACACGATCTCCAAGGACGGTCGCAGCGCACTCGTGCAGTTCGACATGCGCGGCGAGGCGGACTCCGCCGGTGACCGGGTCGAGCCGGTGCTGAAGGCCGTCGAGGGGGTGCAGAAGGAGCACGCGTCGCTGCGGATCGAGGAGATCGGCGGTGCCAGCATGATGAAGACGTTCTCCGACGCGTTCGGCGACGACTTCGAGAAGGCCGAGCTCTCCGCGGTACCGGTGGCCCTCGGCATCCTGCTCATCGCGTTCGGGGCCCTGGTCGCGGCCTTGCTGCCGGTGCTTCTGGCCGTCAGCGCCATCATGGCGACCATGGGTCTGATGGGCGTCGTCAGCCATGTGATGCCGATGAGCGACACCGCCAACTCCGTGATGCTGCTGGTCGGTCTGGCCGTGGGCGTCGACTACTGCCTGTTCTACCTGCGCCGTGAGCGCGAGGAGCGGCAGGCCGGACGGGACCCGCAGACCGCTCTGCGGATCGCCGCCGCCACCAGCGGCCGCGCGATCATCGTCTCGGGTGTCACGGTGTGCGTGGCGATGGCGGGCATGCTGTTCACCGGGCTCGCCGAGTTCGAGGCGATGGGCCTGGCCTCGCTGATGGTCGTGGCGGTCGCCATGGTCGGTTCCGTGACCGTGCTGCCCGCCCTGCTCTCGCTGCTGGGCGAGCGGGTCGAGAAGGGCAAGATCCCCTTCCTGCACCCGGAGAGCCGGCTGCGCCGCAAGCGGAGCGGCAACCGGGAGAGCCGGTTCTGGACGGCCGTGCTGAAGGGTGTCCTCGCCAAGCCCGTCGTCTCGGTCGTGGTCGCGGCCGGCGCCCTGCTCGCCATCGCGGCACCCGCGCTCGGCATGAAGACCCAGAACCTCACCCTGGACCAGGAGTTCGGCGACTCGCTGCCGATCGTGCAGACGTACAACCGGGTCAACGACGCCTTCCCCGGCGGTTCCGACCCGGCCGAGGTGGTCGTCAAGGCGGCCGACATCAACGCACCCGAAGTCACCGGCGCGCTGGCCGAGTTCAAGGAGCGGGCGATCTCCTCGGGTGCCTCGCGGGGCCCGGTCGAGATCAAGCTGCACGACGCGCAGAACCTCGCCTTCGTGTACGTCCCGCTGGTGGGCGGATCCGACTTCGACAAGGCCGGTCGGAGCCTGGACACGCTGCGCGACGAGGTACGTCCGGCCACGCTCGGCAAGGTCGACGGTGTCGAGGCGCCGATCACCGGACAGGTGGCGGGTTCCGAGGACTTCAACGACCAGCTGACCGGAGCGGTCGTCCCGGTCTTCGCGTTCGTGGTGGTCTTCGCCTTCGTCCTGATGCTGCTGTCGTTCCGCTCGCTGACGGTCGCGATCACCTCGATCGTGCTCAACCTGCTGTCGGTGGGCGCCGCTTACGGCATCCTCGTCGCCGTCTTCCAGCACGGCTGGGGTGCCTCGCTGGTGGGCGCGGAGGGCGTCGGCGCCATCATCACCTGGTTGCCGCTGTTCCTCTTCGTGATCCTGTTCGGCCTGTCGATGGACTACCACGTGTTCGTGGTCTCCCGGATCCGCGAGGCACGCCTGCGGGGCCGTACGACGAAGGACGCGATCCAGCACGGCGTGGTCACCACGGCCGGTGTCGTCACCAGCGCCGCCGTCATCATGGTCGCCGTCTTCGCGATCTTCGGGACGCTGTCCATGCAGTCCATGAAGCAGATGGGCGTGGGCCTCGCGGCCGCGGTGCTCATCGACGCGACGATCATCCGGGGCGTGCTGCTCCCGGCGGTGATGGCGCTGCTCGGTGAGCGCAACTGGTATCTGCCCAAGTGGCTGAACCGGCTGCCCGACCTCACCCACGACGAGGCCGCGGACGCCGTGGCGGCGCCCGCGGCGCGGGACGACGAGGGTGAGCCCCTGAGGGTCTGAGCCTTCCTCGGCGAAGGCTGAACCCCCTTGTACTGAGGGCCCGTTGGTCACCGGGGTACCAACGGGCCCTCGCTCATGCGGGCAGTGCCGCCTCGATGAGGTCGGCCGCCCTGCGGGTGCCGCCCTCCTGCGCCGTCTCCGCCTGGATCTCCTTCAGTTTCCGGGCGACTTCGGGGTCGTCGACCAGCGCGAGGGCGGCCGCTTTCAGGGCCTCGGCGGTCGCCTCCTCGGTGTCGATCCGGCGGGCGACACCGAGGCCCTGGAGCATGTCCGCGTTGCCGAACTGGTCCACGGCCTGCGGTACGGCGATCATCGGCGTGGCGGTCGCCAGTCCCTCCTGGCTCCCGCCCGCGCCGGCGTGCGTGACGAACAGGTCGGCCTGCTTGAGGATCGCCAACTGCGGTACCCAGGCGCGTACTTCGACGTTGTCCGGCACGGTGCCGAGTTCGGCCGGGTCCACGTGCCGGCCGATCTGGAGCACGAGGTGCCAGCCGGGGAGGTCACCGAAGGCCCTGACGCATTCCCGGTAGAAATCGGGCCGCCGGGTGAACGAGGAACCGAGCGAGACCAGCGCCACCCTCTCCGCAGCGGCCGGCCGCTGCCACTCCCCCTCAGCTCCGCGGTCGCCCTGACAGGCGCCGACGAAGGTGTACACGCTCTCGTCGACCCGGTCGGCGTTCGGCTGCAGAGCCTTCGGGATCAGCACGAGAGAGCGGTCGGGACGGCCGACGAAGGTGTCCGGGTGCATGGCGACCCCGTTCTCCGCCAGCCAGCTCTGGAAGCGGGCGTAATAGGCCTGCCCGCGCTCGGTCTTCTTGGGCTCGGCCCACATCGGTTCGGCGACCTCCTCCTCGTAGCCCTGCCAGGCGACGAGGTTCGGCGAGAGGGAGATCGCCGGCACGCCCCAGCGGTGGGCGAGGATGCGGGCCGGGTAGGCGGTGATGTCATGCAGGACGAGATCCGGTCGGTCACCGTCGTACGCCTCGACCTGCTGCGGCAGGGCCTGGATCGCGTCGGCGAGGAAGAGCTCCACGTGGTCGAGCAGCTCGGTGCCCCAGGCCGCCGGGTCGTCGTCGGGACGGGGGAGGGTCGAGTTCCAGGGCTTCACCTCGGCGCCGGTCTCGGCGACCTTCTCGGCGAACAGGGGCGGGACGGCGTACGTGACCCGGTGCCCGCGTGCCACGAGCTCGCGGATCACCTCGAGGCTGGGGTTCACGTGGCCGTGAGCGGCGATGGAGAACATGGCGATGTGCGAGCGGGTGGTCATGACAGGGAGGCTAGGCGAGACGATACGTCTCGTGCAACCTGCTGGGGCGTTCGGAGCTGCGCGGCGTCCGTTGTCCGCGGCGCCGTCGTGGCTGTTCGCGAAGTTCCCCGCGCCACTGGGCCCGCTCACGGCATCAGCGCCTTGTACAGCCGCAGCCAGTTGTCCGGTGCCACCTCGCCCACCAACAGCCTCCGGTCGAGCCCCGCGGCGCGAAACGCCGCGTCCACCCGCCGCCGGGGATGGGCCCGGCACAGGGACGCATGCAGCGACCCGCCGACTCCCGAGAAGCCGAGCTCGACCAGGTGCCGCCAGCCGTGCAGCGCCGCGGGCCCGAGCAACGGTGTACGCCGGCGCTCGATCCGGAGGATGCCCGCGTCCACCCGTGGTGCGGGCCGGAAACTGTGCCGGCCGACACGGCCGACCAGCCGCCATTCATGACGGGGCCAGCTCAGGACCGTCACCTGCGTCCACCTCCCGTAGTCCCCGGTGCGCTTACGGGCGTACTCGAGCTGGGTGAGGAGTGTCGCGTCGGCGAGGGCGGGAGCCCGCAGACACCAGTCGACGATGTCCGCGGTCCGCGAGAAGGGCACGTTACCGGCGACGGCGAACCGAGCGCGGGGCGGTCGAGCGACGAGGAAGTCCCCCTCGATCACCTGCACTTGCGGGGCGTCCGAGAAGCGCTCCCGGAGCGCGGGGACGAGCCGCGAGTCGATCTCGTACGCGCGCAGCCGGCGGCAGCGCGGGGCGAGCAACTCGGTCAACGCGCCCTTTCCCGCGCCGACTTCGAGCAGCAGCGGGGTCGGTCGCGGTACGGCGAGTCCGGCGAGGCGTGCGGCGGCGCCGCGGTCGGTGAGGAAGTTCTGCGAGAGCGCGCGGGAAGCGCGGGTGGGACGGCCCATGGCCAGTGGTCCTTGTCTTCCGTGACGGGAAACGGGCAGACGAAGGCCCCGACCGGAAGACTGGGGAAACAGAAGCGGAGACGCGCAGACGTCAGAGGGTGTCGCGCCCCGGGCCGGTCAGGGCTCCGGGGCCGCGGCGCATCCGGATGGAGTGCGTGCAGCCCCGGCCGAGACCGGAGATGTAGATCGCGTTGAAGGCTCCCACGGAGGGCACGCTAGGCGCGGGCCCTCGACGCCGACAACCGAATTTCCTCAGCGCTGGTAGCGGGCCAGCACCAGGTTCCCGTCATCCTCCAGACGTGTGCGCAGCTCACCGAGGCCGATCGCCCCGCTGTAGTACTCCTGGAAGGCGGGGGTGGCGACCTTGTCCTTCCACTCCGGGTAGCCCCGGACGGACTGCGCGGGTGCCGGGCTCAACCGGGAGGCGAGGGCGGTACCGGTGGCCCAGCCGTCCTTGGCGGTGCGCAGGGCGGGGTCCGTCAGGGCCTCGGTTCCGGTGGGCAGCATCCAGTCCCCCAGCGCCAGCCGGACCATGTTCGCGGGCCGGAGCAGGAAGTCGATGAACTCGGCGGCCTGCTTCTTGTGGGGGCTGTCCTCGGCGACGGACAGGGTCTGCGGACTGACGCCCTGGGTGAGCCCGTCGGCGCCGGCCGGGGCCGGCAGCACCTGCCACTGAAAGCCCTTCGGGGCCTGCTGGGCGATCTGCTGACGGTAGGAGAACCCGAGCGGGACCATCGCGTACTTGCCGCCGAAGAAGCCGGGCAGGGTGTCGGAGCCGCCGCTGCCGAGTGTGGTGGGCGAGGCGCTGTGGTCGGTGTTCGCCTGGTCGTGGATCGTGCGGGGCACGGTCTCGTCGGCCTTCTCGAAGCGGATGGTGACCTTTCCGTCGGCGCCCCGGTGGAAGAGCTGTCCGCCTGCCGACAGCGACAGGTTGAGGGTCGCGGAGACGGGTTCCTTGAGCGGCCAGGCCACGCCGTACTTGCCGTCGCCGCTGAGGTGCTCGGTGATCCGCCGGAACTCCGCCCAGCTCCACGGGTGTTCGGGGGTGGGGATCCGGACGCCGGACTCCTTCAGCCACGCGGCGTTGGCGATGAGGACGCGGGGCTCCTGGAGGAAGGGCACTCCGTAGACCCCGTCGCCGAAGGTGGCGGTCTCCCAACTCCGTTGCGGGATGTCCGACTTCAGCCGCTGTGGCAGCAGGTCCTCGAGATCCGCCAGGTAGCCGCCGTAGGCGAAGTCCGCGAGGTCGTCGGAGGCGTCATGGATGATGTCCGGCGCCTCACCGCCCTCGAAGGAGGTGAGCAGCTGGTCGTGGACGCTGTCCCAACTCCCCTGCACGTACTCGACCTTCACGCCGGGATGAGTCGCGTTCCACTCCTTCACGAGTTCCTTGTTGGCCTCGACGGACTCCTCCTGCCAGGCGAGGGACTGGAAGCGGAGGGTGATACGACCGTCCTCGGGCGTGCTACCGCCGGTGCACCCGGCCAGGAGCAGAAGGAGGACTCCCACGAACCATCGGACGCGCATCAGCTCTTCACCGCCCCGGCCAACATGCCTCCCGTGACACGGCGTTGGATGATCGCGAAGATGATCAGTGAGGGAAGGGTGGCGAGGAAGGCGGCCGCCGCCAGGGGGCCGAGGTCGGCGACGCCCTCCGCGCCGATGAAGTGGGTGAGGACGACCGGCAGGGTCTGTTTGTCGGAGGTCTTCAGCAGCACCAGCGCGAAGAAGAACTCGTTCCACGCGGTGATGAACGCGAACAGTGCCGTCGCCACGATCCCCGGCGCGAGCAGCGGCGCCGTCACCGACACCAGGGTCCGCAGGCGCCCGGCCCCGTCGACCGCCGCCGCCTCCTCCAGTTCGGTCGGCACGGCACGGACGTATCCGACGAGCATCCACAGGGCGAACGGCAGCGCCCACACGACGTACACCAGCACGAGGCCCGCAAGGGAGTTGATCAGCCGGAGGTTCTTCAGCACCAGGAACAGCGGGATGATCACCAGCACGAGCGGGAAGGCCTGGCTGACCACCACCCAGCCCGTGGCGGCCTTCGCGAGCCTGGTGCGGTGGCGTGCCATGACGTACGCCAGAGGGGTCGCGATCAGTACGGCGATCACTGCGGCGGCGGACGCGGCGAGCAGGGAGTTCCCGGCGGCGCGCAGCAGGGGCTGTTCGTCGAAGGCCTGGCGGAAGTTGTCGAGGGTGGGGTCCCGCGGGATCCAGGTGGGGTGCAGACTGCCCAGTTCCCGCGGGGACTTGAAGGCGGTGGAGACCAGCCAGAGGAAGGGGAAGGCGAGGAAGGCGAGATAGGCGAGGAGAGCGGCGTACTGGCCTGTGCGGCCGGTGGTGCTGGTCCTCATGCCTGGTCACCTCCCGTTCGGTCCTTGAGCCGGCCCACCAGGAAGAGGGCGAGGAGGAGGGAGATCACCGCGACCATCACGAGGCCCATCGCGGCTGCGTAGCCGAACTGGCCGTAGCGGAAGGCCTCTTCGTAGGCGAAGAGCATGGGGAGCCGGGTGCGGCCGCCGGGTCCGCCGCTGGTCAGTACGTACACCAGGGCGAAGGAGTTGAAGTTCCAGATGAAGTTGAGAGCGGTGATCGCGAGGGCGACCGGTCTGAGGGCCGGCCAGGTGACGGTACGGAATCGGCGCCAGGCGCCCGCGCCGTCCATCGCGGCCGCCTCGTGGAGTTCGCGCGGGGTGTTCTGGAGGCCGGCGAGCAGGGTGACCGTCGTCTGGGGCATCCCGGCCCAGACGCCGACGACGATCACGGCGGGCAGAGCGGTGGACAGGCCGCTGAGCCAGTCGCGGCCGTCGCCGAGGCCGAGGTTGCGGAGGGTCTCGTTGAGGACACCGGCGTCCGGGTTGTAGACCAGCCGCCATATGACACCGACGACCACCTCGGGCATGGCCCAGGGGATGATCGCGAGGGCGCGGGCGAGCCAGCGCAGTCTGAGGTCCTGGTCGAGCAGCAGGGCGAGGCCGAGCGCCAGCAGGAACTGCGGCACGGTCACGCCGACCGCCCACACCAGACCGATCCGGAACGACTCCCAGAACAGGGTGTCGTGCAGCAGGTCCTGGAAGTTGAGGCCGCCGATCCACTGGGTGGCCCGGGTCCGGCCCGACTGGGCGTCGGTGAAGGCCAGCAGGATCCCGTACAGCAGGGGTCCCACGCTCAGCACCAGGATCGGGATCAGCGCGGGCAGCACCAGGAACCAGGCCCCGCGGTCGGGAGGCCGGCGGTCCCCCTCGGCGCGCGGTACGCCCTGCGCCGACCGCTCCGTCGCGGTCACCAAGGTCACGTCATCGGCTCCTTCGCACGGTTCGTGACGTTCCGGCCCTCCTGGCCTGGGCCTCCGTCATGGTCGTGAAGGGGGTAAGCGCCGTCAAGGCAGCGCGCACACGGGCCCACCTGTGGGAATGCGAGACTGGCCGGACGATGGCGTGAACTCGACGCCGTTCGCGGTGGCAATACACGGGCATGCGAGACATGTCAGGACCGGGAGGCCGGACGATGGACGAGGCAGGGGCGCGGGACGTACTGGCCGCGGCGGGGGTACTGCCCGGGGCTCGGCTGCTCGCCCTGGGCGAGAACGCCGTGTTCGCCGCCGGTGACCTGGTCGTCAAGGTGGGCCGCGACGCCGAGCTCCTCGACCGGGCACGCCGTGAACTGGACATCGCCGTGTGGCTCGCGGAGGCGGGGGTGCCCGCGGTGCGGGCGGCCGAGCCGAAGGCGCGGTTGGTGGAGGGGCATCCGGTGACCTTGTGGCACCGGCTTCCCGACGCCGTACGGCCCGCCGAGCCACGGGATTTGGCCGAACTGCTACGGGTCGTGCACGCGCTGCCGAAGCCGTCCTTCGACGTGCCGCCGCGTGAGCTGCTGGGTGGTGTGGAGCGGTGGCTGAGGCTCGCGGGGGACGCGATCGACCTCGCTGACGCGGCGTACCTCCGGGAGCGGCGGGACGGTTTCGCGGCGGCCGCGGCCGCGGTGACGCCTCATCTCGAGCCGGGGCCGATTCATGGGGACGCGCTGCCCCGCAATGTGCACGTGGGGCCTGACGGGCCGGTTCTCGTCGATCTGGAAACCTTCTCCTCGGATCTGCGTGAGCACGATCTGGTGGTCATGGCGCTGTCCCGGGATCGGTACGGGGTGCCTGCGGAGGCCTATGACGCGTTCACCGCCGCGTACGGGTGGGACGTCCGGGAGTGGGAGGGGTGCTCGGTGCTGCGCGGGGCGCGGGAGACGGCCAGCTGTGCGTGGGTCGCGCAGCATGCGCCGTCGAACCCCAAGGCGTTGGCCGAGTTCGAGCGCAGGGTGGCTTCGCTGCGGGACGGTGATGAGACGGTGCGGTGGTATCCGTTCTGACCGGTGCGGTCAGTCATCTCCCCCTTGGACCGTTCGTGCCGCGCTCCTCAGCTCCGTCAGAACCGTGCGGACCGCCCGCCTCGCCGTCCTCTCGGGGCGGTACAGCGCGTCGATGTGCCGTCTCGCCCGGACGCCGGTCAGGGGTCTGAGCACCAACGCCGGATGGCGGCGCATCGTCCAGCGGGGCATCAGCGCCAGGCCGCCGCCCGCTGCCACCGCCTCCGCGGCCACCGCGAACTCGTTGATGCGGTGGGCCAGGTGGAGGCGCCGGCCCGCTGCCGCCCCGATCGCCTCGATGGTGGCCATGACCGGGAAACCGTCGTGGACGGTGATCCACGGCTCGTCGGCCACGTCTTTCGGGGTCACCCGGTCTCTGGCCGCCAGTGGGTGATCGGCGGGCATGGCCACGTCCAGTGGTTCACGCAGGAGCGTGGTGGCCGTCACCGTGGACGGCCAGGCGGGGGCATGGTCGAGGCGGTGGGCCAGGACGATGTCGTACTCCCGGGTGAGGCGGGGGAAGTCCTCCTGCGGAACGTCCTCGTCGGCCAGCCTGGGTACGGGGGCGCCGGGGTCGGCGAGGGCGCGCAGCAACAGGGGGAAGAAGGCCGCGCCGGCGCTGTGGAAGGCCGCCACCGAGACATCGCCCTCGGGCCGGTCCACGAACTCCTCGACCGTGTGCCGTGCGCGTGCCAGCGCCGTCTCCACCTCGATGGCCGCGCCCGCCAGGGCCTGCCCGGCGTCCGTGAGCACCAACCGCCTGCCGTCGCGCTCGGTCAGCGGGACCTTGACCGAACGCTGCAGCAGTCGCAGTTGCTGTGAGATCGCCGAGGGGGTCACCAGCATGGCCTCGGCGACCGCGGTGACGCTGCCCAGTTCGCCGAGTTCCCGCAGGATCCGCAGCTGTCGTTCGTCCATCACGACAGTGTAGGAGTACTAAAAGATCCTTTAAGAAAGTGGATCTGGGCTTCAGCGGGCTTTTGGTGGACGGTGGGGCGGTGTCCGACGCCCGCCGTACCGACGCGGTACTCCTGCTGGTCGCGATCGTCTGGGGTTCGAGTTATCTCTCCGCCCAGACAGCGACGTCCGCTCTCCCTGTCCTGCTGGTGCTCTTCGCCCGGTACGCCCTGTCCGCGCTCGCCTGCCTGGGAGTCGTCGCCGCCCCCGGGCGAGGGCCGCGCCGGTGGACCCGCGAGGAGCTGCGGGCGGGTGTGCCCCTGGGCCTCACCCAGGCCGCCGTCCTCGTCGTCGAGACCTACGGCGTCGCCCACACCAGTGCCGCCAACGCCGGGCTCATCATCAGCCTGACCATCGTCCTCACCCCCCTCCTGGACCGCACCGGTCAGCGGGGCGGTCTGCCGCCCGTCTTCTACGCCGCCGCCGGTGTGTGCGTCCTGGCCGTCGGGCTCCTGATGGCGGGCAACGGCTTCCACACGCCCCGCCTCGGTGACCTGCTGATGCTCGCCGCCGCGGTCGTACGGGCCGGCCATGTGGCGCTGGTCGGCCGGCTCACCGCGGGGCGGGCGATACGGCCGCTGCACCTCACGACCGTGCAGACCCTCGTCGGCACGGCCCTGTTCCTCGCCCCGGCCGCACGCGAGCTTCCGACACTGG
Source organism: Streptomyces canus (assembly GCF_030816965.1). NCBI lineage: Bacteria > Bacillati > Actinomycetota > Actinomycetes > Kitasatosporales > Streptomycetaceae > Streptomyces > Streptomyces canus. The sequence goes on along the minus strand of NZ_JAUSYQ010000002.1, from coordinate 7,805,545 downwards.
CCCACGCCGGCCCGGCCGTCTGGGCACAGCTGCTGTATCTCGCCCTGTTCTGCAGTGTGTTCGCCTTCCTCGCCCAGACCTGGGCGGTGCAGCGCACCTCGGCCAGCCGGGCGAGCCTGCTGCTCGGCACCGAGCCGATCTGGGCCGCCGCGGTGGGGGTCGCCCTGGGCGGTGAGCACTTCACCGTGCTGACCGGGTTCGGGGCGGTCATGATGGTCACCGGCACCTACTGGGGGCAGTCCGTGGAACGCGCCCACCGCGCAACGACTCCGCCCCGCACCGCAGTTCACCCCATCGAAGAGGACACCCGATGCCCGGCGACGACGCCTACGACACCTACGACCGTCTGATCTCCCTGCTCGACGCCTCCTCCGTCGACTACAAGCTGATCGACCACGCGCCCGAGGGCACCACCGACGCCGTGTGCGCGCTGCGTGGACACCCCGCCTCCGAGGCCGCGAAGTGCATCGTCCTGCGGGTCAAGGTGGACCGCCGGACCACCCGGAACGTCCTGGCGGTCGTCCCCGGGGACCGGCGCGTGGACCTTGACGCGATCCGGGCGCTGTACGCCGCGCGCTATGTCGGGTTCAGCGATGCGGAGACCGCCGAGCGGCTGGCCCGCGCGATCCCCGGCACGGTGCTGCCGTTCAGCTTCGACCCCGACCTGGAGGTCGTCGCCGATCCGGACGTCGTGGCCCAACCCCGGCTGTACTTCAACGCCGCCCGGCTCGACCGGTCGCTGTGTCTGCCGGGGGCCGACTACGAGCGGCTGGCGAAGCCGCGGGTGGAGCCCATCGCGGGTCCCCTGCCGGAGTGACGCTCTCTCACACCGTCTCGTCGGCAGGTTCGCGCAGCGGCCAGGTGCTGTCGATCACCGCCGTGGCGTCGCCCTTGCGGCGCAGGAAGCTCTGGAAGTCCGCCGCCCACTCCGCGTACCACTCGATCTGGCGCCGGTGCAGCTCCGCCGGGCCGAGGGCGGCGACCTTGGGGTGACGCGCGGCTATCGCACAGGCGAGCCGGGCCGCGGCGAGGGCGTCGGCGCAGGCGTCGTGGGCGGCGTCGAGTGCGACGCCGTACTCCGTGCAGACCGCTTCGAGGTTGCGCTTGCCGCGCCGGTAGCGGTCCACCGAGCGGTCGATGGTGTACGGGTCGATGACCGGGGCGGGATCGAGGCCGCCCAGGCGCTCACGCAGGGACGGCAGGCCGTACCGGCGCAGTTCGGCGGCGAGCAGGCTCAGGTCGAAGGCGGCGTTGTAAGCGACGACCGGGGTGCCCGTCTTCCAGTAGGCCGCGAGGACGTCCGCGATGGCGTCGGCGACCTGGTCGGCGGGGCGGCCCTCGGCGGCCGCCCGTTCGTTGCTGATGCCGTGCACCGCCACGGCGTCCGCCGGGATCTGTACGCCCGGGTCCGCCAGCCACTCCCGGCGCCCTATGGGCTGCCCGTCCCTGACCTCGATCACGGCTCCCGTGACGATGCGCGCCTCGCGCGGATCGGTGCCGGTGGTTTCCAGGTCGAAGCCGATCAGCAGCTCTCGGTGCCAGCCCATGGGCCGTCCCCCTTCTTGGTGGTGCTTTCCCCCAGTGGTCTCCACCTTCCCATGCGCCACTGACAATCAGAGGGCCGCATTCCGCTTACCGTTCCGGACACTTCGGGAGGCCTGGACACTTCAGGACACCGGAACACTTCAGGACACCGGCCGCGAATCCGCCCAGTTCATCTCGAACTCCTCGCGGTAGGTGGGGAAGAGGCCGCTGTCGTCCACATCGCCCGGCTTGACCACCCGATGGCCGTTGCGCAGCACGAGGACCGGTGCCTCCATGCCTCTCGCCCGGCGCAGATAGGACTGCACGACCGCGATGCCGTCCGAACCGTCGCCGTCCACGAGGTAGGCCGTGAAGCGCGGGGTCTCGTCGTAGACCTGGATCTCGAAGGCGCCCGGGTCGCGCAACCTCGACCGCACCCGGCGCATGTGCAGGATGTTCATCTCGACCGCGCGGCTCAACTCACCGCGTTTCATGCCGAGTTCCCGCTCGCGCCGCTTGACCGCGCTGGAGGCCGGGTTCAGGAACAGCAGCCGCACCCGGCAGCCGCCCTCGGCCAGACGGACCAGACGGCGACCGGAGAAGTTCTGCACGAGGAGGTTGAGGCCGATGCCGACGGCATCCAGTCGGCGGGCGCCGCCGAAGATGTCCTCGGCGGGGAACTGCCTCAGCAGCCGCACCCGGTCGGTGTGCACGGCGACCACGTCGGCGTACCGGTCGCCGACCAGGTCCTCGACCGCGTCGACGGGCAGCCGTCGGGCGGACGGCACGTCGCCGCCGGCGCCGAGTATCTCAAGGAGCTTGGCGGAGGCGCGTTCGGCCTGGCCGAGGACCGCCTCGGACAGGGCCCGGTTGCGGGAGACGACGTTGCGCGTCACCTCCAGCTCGTCCAGGGCCAGTTCGACATCGCGTCGGTCGTCGAAGTAGGGCTCGAAGCAGGGCCAGTGCTGCACCATCAGCTCGCGCAGCTGCGGCAGGGTGAGGAAGCTGAGGACGTTGTCGTCAGCCGGGTCGAGCAAGTAGCCCTTGCGGCGGCTGACTTCGCGGACGGCGACCGCGCGCTGCACCCACTCCTGCCCGGCGGGCCCGGCAGCGGCGACCACCCAGTCGTCGTGGCCGTGGACGGGTTCGTAGATGGGGCGCAGAACAGCGGCCACCACGGCCCGCAGCCGCTGCTCGACGAGGTTCAGCCAGATGTAGGCCCGGCCGGCCCGCTGTGCGCGGGTACGTACCTCGCGCCAGGCGTCGGCGTCCCAGTCCAGTTCCGGCCCGATGGTCGCTCCCGCGTCCATCGGCCGCGCCAGGGACACCGTGCCGGGCGGGGCGTCTGCGGAGTTCCCCTCGTGACCCTCGTCACCAGGGGGCAACTCCAGCCCTCCCGAGCCCACCCGCGCACCGCCTTCCGCTCCCCCGAGCACTCCCGGGGGCATGGCCCCACCCAACGATCAAGGAAGGGTACTCCGGGAGCGGTCGGCGGTGCAGCCGGATGGACAGGGTCAATCTCAACTACCGGGCTCCCAGTGTCCGTTCTGTCCGGCGAGCTCGGCGGGAGTGAGCGGATTCATAGCCGTGACGTCCCTGGGGGCGATGGAGAAACCCTGCCAGTGGACCGGCATGGGCTGCTGGTCCTCGTCCCGGGCGATGTGGTGGAAGCCCACGTTCATCCAGACCACCGGGTGGGTGAGGGTCTGGTCGTTGACCCACTTGTCGACGGACTTGCCCGCTCCGGTGCCGCAGTTGCCGGTGTTGTTGCTGGCGAACTGCTCGCACTGGTTGTACTCGGTGACGTAGACGTCGTGCTTGGTGAAGCCGCGGCCCGGGTACTTCGTGCTCGGACCGGGGACGATCTCGTACGACCGCGGGTGCCAGTCCTTGTTCTTGCCGACCGCGCTGACCATGCGCCACCAGCGGTAGCTCTTGGCGTCGCCCGCGAGTTCCTTGGTGACCGGGGTGCGGGTGGTCTTGACGGTCGCGGCCTGCTGGCCCTGGGCGGCCGCGGTGACCGTCGAGTCGTACTGCTCGACCCGGTTCTTGGAGGAGCCGTCGAGGGCGAAGTCGAGGCGCCAGAAGGCGTTGTGGCTGTGGCTGGTGGCCTGGGCCCGGGGGCCCTTGCCGATGGGCCAGCCGCGGCCGTCCCCGGCGTCGTAGTCCTCGTAGGAGAGGCTGCCGGTCGCGCCGAGGTTCATGGTGACGGTGCCGTCGTCCTGGAAGCGCCACTCGGTCATGTACTCGTACCAGCCGACCTGGTTGACCGAGTAGACGAGCAGGTCCTTGCCCTGGGCCTGGTAGACCTTGTTCGCGCTGTCGCCCTGCATGCGGTAGGCGTGTCCGCGGGAGCGGGTGGTGGTGCACAGACCGTTGACGTTCGGGTGGTCGGGGTCCCAGGAGTCCGGGACCTTGACGCTCTTGATGGTGCCGCCGGGGCACTCGCCCGGGTCCAGGTTCATCAGGCCCTGCGCGAAGCCGAAGCCCGTCAGGTCGTCGTACTCGACGCTGCCGTCGTCGTAGGGGACGTGGATCTGGCCGAGCCGGGCACTGTTGAGGACCTTGATCGGCGAGGCCTCGCCCTTGGGCTGGTAGGAGATGTCCTCCAGGACGAGCCCGGCCTTGCTGTCGTAGCGCCAGCACATCCGCCAGGTCGTGCCGCTGGAGAGCTTCTGCTCGATCTTGTAGGCGGCGCTGCACTCCGCGGCGGCCGCCGCGGCGGCCCTCGGCTGGGCGGCGGCCGGTCCCGCACCGGTCGTGACACCGGCGGCCAGCGCGGCCACGGAGACACCGAGGGCCGCGTGCCTGCGGGCACGGCTGATTCTGTTGACACGCATGAAGAAATGACTCCCCTGCGGAAGTAGCGGGTTGGAAAAGTGGACGGAGGGAGGCGGTCAGCTCTCGAGCTTGGCGACCTTGCGGGCGCTCAGGTCGATCACGAAGGCCCTGGCGTCGATCCAGGGGCCGTTCTTCACCTTCGGGAACAGCCGCACGCAGCGGTGCTCACCGCACTTGTCGAGCGCGGCGGGCTGCCCGCCCGGGACGGCCCGGTACACGGCGCCGGTGAGCAGCAGCTGGTTGGGGTCGGTCAGTTCCTTGCCGGTGGCGTCCTTGTAGTCGGCCTTGAGGTCCGCGCCCAGCGGGTCCGCGATCAGAAGGCTCGCGGCCTCGGCGTACTCGGCGCTGCTCAGCGGCGGCTGGACGCCGTGCTGGGTGCCGGTCGCGACGACCTTGCCGGTGTCGAGGTCGACGGTCCTGGTGACGAGGGTGTCGTCCCGGTAGTCGTAGAGCGTCACGTCGGCGCGCCGGGGCGCGTCCGGGTCGTCCAGTTCGCCGGCCTTCGGGTCGGCGAGGTCGACGGTGAGCCGTTGCGGGCCGCGGTCGCCCTCGACGTCCTCACTGGCGTTGAGCAGCTGCTGGTTCACGGCGATCTGCTCGACCCGCTGGATCTCGTCGTCGGTGAGCGGGTCGCGGCCCTTGCCCTTCTCGCCCTCGGCGGCCGGCGCCTGCTCCACGACCCCGGGCGCGACGGCCCCGTCCGCGCCCTGCCCCGCCTGCGCCGCGGACTGTCCCGCGGCCGCCTTGCCGCCCCCCGTGTCGTCCGCCCCCGCCGTGCCGGGCAGGGTGATCCCGATCATCACGGCGGTCCCGGCAACCGCGACGGCCGCACCTGCCACCACTTTCCCGAGGTGGCGGTGCACTATCTTGCGCACATCTTCCCCCTACTCCCCGGGCAACTCCGGGAGTACGTTTCTGCCCCAATGGTTCGGCCCAGGCCGGTCCTGTGATCGCCCTGTGCACTGGTCGATCGGTAAGAGGGACGTAAGTCATAGGTGGTTCCATCACTTTCGTGGACACTCGAGGCCAAGGCGCCCCACGCGGCGCGGGACACCTGAAAGAGTCGTTCCATGCAGGTCTGGCCTGGAGAGGCGTATCCACTCGGTGCCACGTACGACGGCGCCGGCACCAACTTCGCGGTCTTCACCGAAGCCGCGGACCGAGTAGAGCTGTGTCTGTTGCACGACGACGGCTCGGAAACGGCGGTGGAACTGCGCGAAAGCGACGCGTTTGTCCGGCATGCGTACTTGCCCGGCGTGATGCCCGGACAGCGCTACGGCTTCCGCGCGCACGGCCCGTACGCTCCCGAGCGCGGCCTGCGCTGCAACTCGTCGAAGCTGCTGCTCGACCCGTACGCGCGCGCGATCAGCGGTTCCATCCGCTGGGGCGAGGAGGTGTACGGCTATCACTTCGACTCGCCCGACAAGCGCAACGATCTCGACTCGGCGCCGCACACCATGACGTCGGTCGTGGTCAACCCGTACTTCGACTGGGGCGACGACCGGCGGCCCCGGATCGGGTACCACGAGACGGTGATCTACGAGGCACACGTCAAGGGCCTCACCATGCGGCACCCGGGGCTGCCGGAGGAGCTGCGCGGCACCTACGCGGCCCTCGCGCATCCCGCGATCATCGAGCACCTGGTGGAGCTCGGCGTCACCACCCTGGAGCTGATGCCCGTCCACCAGTTCGTGAACGACCACCGCCTGGTCGACATGGGCCTGAACAATTACTGGGGCTACAACACGATCGGTTTCTTCGCCCCGCACAACGCGTACGCCTCCTGGGGCGACCGCGGCCAGCAGGTCCTGGAGTTCAAATCGGCGGTCAGGGCGCTGCACGAGGCCGGGATCGAGGTCATCCTGGATGTCGTCTACAACCACACCGCGGAGGGCAACCATCTGGGCCCGACGCTGTCCTTCAAGGGCCTCGACAACCCGCAGTACTACCGCCTGACCGACGACCAGCGGTACTACATGGACACCACAGGCACCGGGAACTCGCTGCTCATGCGGTCCCCGCACGTACTCCAGCTGATCATGGACTCGCTGCGGTACTGGGTCACCGAGATGCATGTCGACGGCTTCCGCTTCGATCTCGCCGCGACCCTGGCCCGGCAGTTCCACGAGGTGGACCGGCTGTCGTCGTTCTTCGACCTGGTGCAGCAGGATCCGGTGGTCTCCCAGGTGAAGCTGATCGCCGAACCGTGGGACGTCGGCGAGGGCGGCTACCAGGTGGGCAACTTCCCGCCGCTGTGGACCGAGTGGAACGGCAAGTACCGCGACACGGTACGGGACCTGTGGCGGGGCGAGCCGCGCGCGCTGGCGGAATTCGCCTCCCGGCTGACCGGTTCCTCCGACCTCTACCAGGACGACGGAAGGCGTCCGCTGGCCTCCATCAACTTCGTGACCTGCCACGACGGGTTCACCCTGCACGACCTCGTCTCGTACAACGACAAGCACAACGAGGCCAACGGAGAGGACAACCGCGACGGCGAGAGCCACAACCGGTCCTGGAACTGCGGGGCGGAGGGCGAGACGAACGACCCTGCGGTGCGGGAGCTGCGGGCCCGGCAGATGCGCAACTTCATCGCCACGCTGATGCTGTCCCAGGGCGTGCCGATGATCAGCCACGGCGACGAGGTCGCGCGCACGCAGCGCGGCAACAACAACGCCTACTGCCAGGACAGCGAGCTGGCCTGGGTGGGATGGCCCGAATCCTCCGGCGAAACGGGCCTCGGCGCCGAACTGCTGGCCTTCACCCGCGCGATGGTGTGGCTGCGCAAGGACCACCCGGTCTTCCGCCGTCGCCGCTTCTTCCACGGGCGGCCCGTGGAGGGCACCCACGACGAGCTGTCGGACATCGCCTGGTTCACGCCCGAGGGCCAGGAGATGACCCAGCGGGACTGGGACCGGGCGCAGGCCTCGGCACTGACGGTCTTCCTCAACGGCAACGCGATCTCCGAGCCCGGCCCCCGTGGGGAGCGGATCACCGACGACTCGTTCCTGCTGATGTTCAACGCCTCGCCCAAGACGCTGGACTTCGTGGTGCCGGTCAACCACGGCCGGCAGTGGCAGGTCGTGGTCGACACCGGCCGCCCGGACGGGGTGCCGCCGGGCACGGGGGCGAAGGTGCAGGCCGGGGATCGGCTGACGCTGGTGGACCGCAGCATGACGGTGCTGCAACGGCCCGTCTAGCAGGGTGGTTCGTGTGCCGGTCACCGGGTACGCGCGTGTGGGGAGCGTTTTCGGCGCGTCCGGGGTACGAGGTCGGATGCGCCGTTTGCGTGGGGACGGGACCGTACCGTCGTGCCGTTCTCGTCGGGACGGAACGGTCCCGTCGCGCCCCCGGTGTCACGACGGGACCGTTCCGTTCCGACGTCCGCGTCCCGCACACATGGAGCACCGATGACAGGAAAGGCGGCAGGGCGGGTACGTAGGTCTGCATGACATCTGAGCGACCCGACCCGTCGGTGCCCACGGCCACGTACCGGCTGCAGCTGCAGCCCGAGTTCCCGTTCGCGGCCGCGGCGGCGGCCGTGCCGTACCTGGCCTCGCTCGGCGTCTCGCACCTGCACCTGTCCCCCGTCCTGGAGTCCGTCCCCGGTTCGACCCACGGCTATGACGTCGTGGACCACGCGCGCGTGCGGCAGGAACTGGGCGGCGAGGACGGGCTGCGGACGCTGTCGCGCACCGCTCGGGAACACGGCCTCGGTCTGGTGATGGACATCGTGCCGAACCACATGGCGATGGCCCCGCGCCACAACCATGCCCTGTGGGAGGTGCTGCGGGAGGGCCCGAAGTCGTCGTACGCGCGATGGTTCGACATCGACTGGGAGGCACAGGGCGGTCAGCTGCTGCTGCCGGTGCTGGGACATCCGGTCGGCGCGGAGCTCGGCAACCTCGCGGTGGACGGCGGGGTACTGCGCTACTACGACCACGTGTTCCCGCTCCGCGAGGGCACCGAGGAACTCCCGCTGCCCCAGCTCCTGGACGCGCAGTGGTACCGGCCGGTCTGGTGGCGGCTGGCCCGTACGGAACTCAACTACCGGCGTTTCTTCAGCATCTCGGAGCTGATCGGGGTGCGGGTCGAGGATCCGGAGGTCTTCGAGGCCACCCACTCCAAGATCCTCCAGCTGCTGCACGAGGGAGTGGTCGACGGGCTGCGCGTCGACCACCCCGACGGCCTCGCCGACCCCGACACATACCTCCAGCGGCTGCACGAGGCGACGGGCGGGCGCTGGACGGTCGTGGAGAAGATCCTGGCGGACGGGGAGCAGCTGCCGGCCAACTGGCCGATGGCGGGGACCACGGGCTACGACGCCCTGCGGCACATCGACGGGCTGTTCACGGACCCGGCGGGGTTCGGGGAACTCCTCGGCCAGTACCGGCGGTTCGCGGCCCCGCAGACCGACCGCGGCGGCGACTGGGCGGCGACGGCACGGCGGGCGGCGTACAAGGTGATCACACACGAGCTGGCCGCCGAGACCGAACGGCTGACCCGGGTGGCGACACGCGTGTGTGCCGCGTCCCCGGAACCCGCGCTGCGCGACCGCGCGCCCTGGGCGCTGCGCACCGCGCTCCAGGAACTCCTGGTGCGGATGGAGGTCTACCGGCCCTACGGCTCCTCGGACGCCGCCGCCGTCGTCACCGAGGAGGCCGCGGCCGAGGCCCGGCTGGCCTTCGTGGTCCCCGAGGAGGCGGGCGCCGTCGACGTCGTACGTGATCTGGTGCTGGGGCGGGCCGGTGACGGGCCGGACCATGTGGAGTTCCGGACACGGTTCGCGCAGACGGCGTCGGCACTGCGGGCCAAGTCCGTGGAGGACACGGCGTTCTACCGGTATGTGCCGCTGCTGTCGGCGACCGAGGTGGGCGGGAATCCCGGGAGTCCGGCGGTCTCGCCCGAGGAGTTCCACGCCTACTGCACGCGCGTGCAGCGGGACTGGCCTCTGACGGGGACCGTGGTGTCGACGCACGACACCAAGCGCAGTGCCGACGTGCGTGCGGCCCTGGCCGTGCTCACCGAGTGCCCCGAGCGGTGGGCGGACACGCTGGCCGAGGTGACCCGCACCGGCGACGGCGTGCCGGACGCACAGCTGGCGTGGGCGGCCTGGCAGACGGTGTTCGGGCTCGGCCCCGCGGCCCCGGAGCGGGTCCGGGAGGCGCTGCTCAAGCATGTGCGCGAGGCGGGGCTGTACACGAGCTGGACGGAGCAGGAGCCGGCGTACGAGGAGGCGGTGGCGGCGTTCGTCGCGGCCGGGCCGTGCGGGCCGCAGGGCGAGCAGGTGGCCGGGCTGCGGAGCCGGCTGGAGCCGCACATCCGGGCGAACGTGCTGGGCACGGCCCTGGTGCAGCTGACGATGCCCGGGGTGCCCGACGTGTACCAGGGCACGGAGGGCACGTACCTGGCGCTGGTGGACCCGGACAACCGGCGGCCCGTGCGGTTCCCGCCGGAGGACTCCGGTGACAAGGGCGCGCTCACGGCTGCGGCGCTGCGGCTGCGCCGACGCAGGCCGGATGTCTTCGGTGACGCTGCGACGTACACGCCGCTGGTCGCGGCGGGGCCCTCGGCGGCGCACTGCGTGGCGTTCGTGCGCTCCGGGGAGGTGGTCACCGCGGTGACCCGGCTGTCGCTGCGGCTGGCGGAGGCGGGCGGCTGGCGGGAGACGGTGCTGCCGCTGCCTCCGGGCGTGTGGCGCGATGTGGTGGTACCAGAGCGGGAGTTCTCCGGGCACGCGCGCGTGGAGGAGCTCTTGGGCGACTCGCCGGTGGCGCTGCTGGAGCGGGTGGCCACGGACTGACCAGGTCAGGGTGAGTGCGGCCGGTGCGGCCAGGTCTTCCGTTGCTGCGGGCCGGGGGGCGTGGGCGACCCCGCCGGCACATACGGCTCCACCGGCTGCCGGCACATGCATCTGGGCGCCCCCCTGTTGCCTCCCCGATGGCATGCTTGACAGCTCAACCGGACCGTGGGGTACTGCGAATGGCGAGGCCGGTCGGACGTGTCGGGGGTGAGTCTCCTGCCGGAGCTGCGCTACCCCACGTTAACCGAACTGGTTTTGTCCGCGAGGGCGTTGGCCGCACAGCGCCCCGACGTCTGCCGGCTGAGGCAGGTGGGTGTCTCGCGAGCGGGCAGGCCCCTGCATGTGCTGTCGATCGGCCATGCCCGGCGGGCCGTCCTGGTGGTCGCGGGCGCCCACTCCAACGAACCGACCGGCGGCCCCGCCGCCCTGGCGGTGGCCGCACGGGTGCTGGCCGAGCGGGAGCTGAGATCGGGCACGTCCTGGCACTTCCTGCTGTGCGCCGATCCGGACGGGGCGAGTCTCCATGTCACCCCGGCTCCGCGCAGCCTCTTCGACTACCACCTCGGCTTCTTCCGGCCCGCCGGAGAGGAGCAGCCGGAGTGGGCCCCCGCGATGCTGCCGCCCGATCGGCTGCCGCCCGAGACCCGTACCCTGACCGGGCTGATCGACGAACTGCGCCCCTACCTCCAGGTGACCCTGCACGGCACCGATCTGGGCGGCAGCTGGGTGCAGCTGACGAAGGACGTGCCGGGCCTCGCCGAACCGTTCTCGAAGTCCGCGGCGAGGTTGCACATCCCGGTGGAGACCGGTGCCTCGGACGCGGCGGGCTGGCCGACGTCCGGGCCCGGGGTGCATGTGATGCCGGCGCCGGGCGCGGGGGCGGCGTACCCGAGCATGCCGGACGACGCGCGGCGCAGCACCTGGTATCACGCGCACCTCTACGGCGGTCTGACCGCGGTGGTGGAGGTGCCGATGTGGGCGAGCGACCTGGTGGACGATCCGGCGCCGCATCCGACGCCGGCGGCGGCCATGGGGCGGCTGGCGGGCCGGCTGCTGCGCCAGTCGCGGACGGTGGACCGGGTGCTGGCGGATGCGCTGCCGCGTCTGGAGGGCGCCGACGGGCCGTTGCTGCGGGCCGCCACCTGGAGCCTGGGGCTGGTTCCGGGACTGGCCGCGGACTGGGTCCACACCCGGCCCGCCGACGACACCAGGGCGTACATCGGCAGTGTGGACGCGTTCTCCCGCCGGCTGCCGCTGCGGGCGGCGGCCATGCTGCTGCGGGTCCTTCGGGAGGCCGACGACCGTGCGGCACCGCGTCTCGAACGGCTCGTCGAGGCCTGGAGCGACGCCTTCGCGGACCGTTTCCGGGCCCGCTGGGTGCCGTTGGAGCACCAGGTGGAGCACCAGGCCCGCACGGTCGTGGCGGTGGCGCTGCACGCGCGCGTGCGGGCGGACTGAGCCGACGCCGCTCCCCGCGCGTGTGCGTCACCGCGCCACGCGTCGCGCCTCAGCTCTCCAGTGCGAAGACCGCCCCGGTCCGCGCCCGCATCACACATCCGTTCGGGAAGGTCTGCCGGTACTCGACCGGTCGGCCGTTCCACTCTCCGCCGGCCTGGGCGGTGACCGGTGCGTAGAGCATCGTGCAGTAGACGTCCGCGGGCGGAAGTGAGCCGATGTCGCCGCCGACGGCCGCGAGTTGGGCGCAGGCCTCGGCGGCCCGGCCGTGGCCCTGGGGCGGGTCGCACAGCAGGAGGGTGCCGCGGGTGTCGCCGGAGCGGCCGTCGCCCTTGGTCACCACGAGGAAGAGGTGGTCTCCGGTGGAGGGCCCGGCCGGCGCGGGCGCAGCGGCGGCGAGGAGCAGGACGGCCGCCACCGTCAGACCCGCGCGTGCCGCTCGCCGTACCGCCGTCGCTGTGATCGTGTACGTCATTCCCGATGCATCGGCACGGCGGCCTCGGAACCCCACCCCGGCTCACCCGAACGGGAGCACGCGGGCGCTTGCCGCGCGGCGAGCTCGAAGGCGGCGAGCACCACCCGCGACTGGTACTCGATCTGGCGCGGGACCGGGATCCAGCGCGCCCCGCAGCCGTCGCGGTAGTCGGCACACCAGATGTCGATGAGCCGGTCCAGCTCCGGCAGGGCGCCGGCCGGGTCGGCGCCCGCGCGGGTCACGAGCTGGTGCAGCAGCCCGGCCGTGCGCAGGGCCAGGCGCCGTCCGGCGATGCGCAGCGCGGCCAGGTGGCCGGTGCTGAGCGGGGGCAGCGGGCGGCCGCCGTCGGTGACGTCGGGGTCCCAGGCGTCGGCGAGTCCGGGGCCGACCAGTAAATAGTCCTCGACCGGGGCGAGCAGGCGGGCCGCGTCCGGGGCGTCCGACACCTGCGGGCGGATCCGCGCCAGTACGGACTCCAGGAGCCGCGTGTCGCGGCGCAGCGTGTGGCTGACGGTGCGCAGGACGGCGGCCGCGTCGGCGGGTGTGCTGCCGTCCTCGACGGCGGCCACGCCCCACATGGGTGCCTCGACGACGGCGGTCGCGGTGCCGTGCCGGTGCGGGTGGTACCAGGTCGACTCGACGGCGGCCTCGGTGATGGCGGCGGCCAGGTCGCCGCGGCGGGGCGGCGGGATCCGGTAGACGGCGGGGCCGAGGCACGGCCAGTACAGGGTGTCGTACGGGCCGAACTCGCGGGGGATGCGCAGCCGGGCCGCCGTGTGGGCGACACGCCGGGCGAGGCCGGGCAGGTCGCGGGTGAGTTCGACGAAGCCGCCGCCGACGTCGACACCATGCAGGGAGCACTGGAGGAAGGGCCGCAGTTCGTCCTGGAGGGCGAGGAGGGTGCGGGTCTCCGGAAGTGCGGCGGCCTCGGCGCCGTCGGGCAGCCATTCGGGCTGTTCGCCGAAGCCGGGCCGGAAGAAGTTCCGGAAGTAGCGGTCGAGGGAGTACGGGCCGCGCAACCAGCCCTCGTTGCGGCGCAGGCCGTCGGGGTCGAGGCAGAGCAGGAGGTTCCAGGTGGCGTCGGCCCCGACGGTGAGGCGGGGGTCGGACAGGGCCTGCTCGGCCAGTCTGAGGACGGTCCCGCCGCCCACGGGCTCGTTGGCGTGCGGACCGGCGACGACGAGGGCCTGGCGGCTGCCGTGGCCGACGGACAGCAGCCACAGGGGGTTGCCCGCGCGGGAGGTGCCGGCGCGGCGCAGTCGGGCGTCTGCGGGGTGGCGGGCGACGAGCGCTGCGGCCCGTGCACCGAGCTCGTCGACGGTCGGGTAGCGGAGGAGGGGCGGCAGGGCACACCTCCACAATGTGGTGCCGTCGGTTCACCTGGTGTGCATGGTGTACGCACAGTCAGTCACGACTTCAGGGGTACGTCAACACCACGCGACGGACAGGGTTTTGGGCCGGGACGGCACGTAAATCCCAGGCCAGAGGTGAGGTTGTGCTCAGTTGACCGCGAGCCGGAAGGCCATCCGGCCGAACCCCACCTGGTCGCCCTCACGGACGACGGCGGCGCCGATGACCCGTCGGCCGTTGACCGTGGTGCCGTTGGTGGAACCCAGATCCCGCAGGACCCACATGCCGCCCTGACGGCTGAGTTCGGCATGGACCCGGGAGACCGTCTCGTGGGTCAGCCGCAGGCCGTTCGCCGGATCGCGGCCTATGCGCAGCGCGTGGCCGCTGCCGGGGTGCGGCAGCAGCAGCTTGGGCAGGCGCTCGGCCTGCCACGCCCTGCGCAGCCGTACGGTGAAGCCGGAGACTGCCTCGACGGTGCCGAACACCAGTCGGGAGACGCGGCTCTCCTGGTGCAGATCCGCGGTGAGCGCGGCGAGTTCGTCGGACCGGCGCGCGATGAGGGCCAGCTCCATGCGGCGCACGAACGTGTCGTGCGACAGACGGCCCATGGCGACGCCGTCACGGAGCACCTTCAGCACCTTGTCGCGCTCCGTGTCGGACAGCCGCGCGGGGTACGTGTTGAACTCGAAGGACGACGTCACATTGGTGATTGTCGGGCAGTGAACCCCGGGTGTCCAGAAAACGAGACAACGCCCGCCACACGCGTGTGCCTGACGACACCTGTCACAAAGGGGAAGATTCAAAGGCGGATTGATCTCGTTTGACGCACCATGGACGGGCTACATCACGGTGAGCAGACGAAGGGGACCGTCCGTGCAGTTCGAGGTGTGGGCACCGCAGGCCGACCGTGTGACGCTCCATTGCGCCGGCGCCACGCGCGCGATGGAGCGCGATCAGGAACGCCCGGGATGGTGGCGGGGCGAGGCGGAGGCCGGGGACGGCACCCGGTACGGCTTCGCGCTGGACGACGGCCCCGTCCTTCCCGATCCGCGCTCGCGCCGTCAGCCGGACGGCCCGGACGGGCTCAGCGCGGTCGTCGAGCACGAGCGGTACGCGTGGCGTACGCGGTGGGCGGGCCGTCCGCTGCCGGGCGCGGTCCTCTACGAGCTGCACGTGGGCACCTACACGCCCGAGGGCACCCTGGACGCGGCCGCGGCCCGTCTCGACCACCTCGCCGAACTCGGCGTCACCCACGTCGAGTTGATGCCGCTGTGCCCCTTCCCGGGACGACACGGCTGGGGCTACGAGGGCGTCTCCCTGTGGGCCGTGCACGAGCCCTACGGCGGTCCCGAGGCCCTGAAGCGTTTCGTCGACCGGGCGCATGAGCTGGGCCTGGGCGTCGTCCTGGACGTGGTGCACAACCATCTGGGCCCGTCGGGCAACTATCTGCCCGTCTTCGGACCGTACTTCACGGACACGCATCACACGCCCTGGGGTTCCGCGGTCAATCTGGACGCGCCCGGATCCGACGAGGTGCGCGCGTTTCTGCTGGGCAGCGCGCTCTCCTGGCTGCGGGACTACCGGATCGACGGACTGCGCCTGGACGCCGTGCACGCGCTCGCCGACACGCGCGCGTGCCACTTCCTGGAGGAGCTGTCGACAGCTGTCGACGCCCTCGCCGCCGAGCTGGGGCGGCCGCTGTTCCTGATCGCCGAGTCGGACCTGAATGACCCGCGGCTCATCACGGCTCGCGCGGAGGGCGGTCTCGGGCTGCACGCGCAGTGGAACGACGACTTCCACCACGCCCTGCACACCGCGCTGACCGGTGAGTCCCAGGGCTACTACGCCGACTTCGCCCGCGCGCCCCTGGCCGCGCTCGCCAAGACCCTCACCGGCGGCTACTTCCACGACGGCACGTACTCCAGTTTCCGTGGCCGCAGCCACGGGCGCCCACTGGACCGTACGCGCGCGGCGGCGCACCGGCTGCTCGGCTACTCCCAGACCCACGACCAGGTCGGCAACCGCGCCGTGGGCGACCGGCTGGCGGCGTCGCTCTCCCCCGGCCTGGTGGCCTGTGCGGCGGCGCTCACCTTGACCGCGCCCTTCACGCCCATGCTGTTCATGGGTGAGGAATGGGCGGCGGGCACGCCCTGGCAGTTCTTCACCGACCACACCGACCCCGAGCTCGCCGAGGCCGTACGGCGGGGCAGGCGGCGGGAGTTCGCGGAGCACGGCTGGGCCGAGGAGGACGTGCCCGACCCACAGGACCCGGCGACCCGGGACCGCTCCTGCCTCGACTGGTCCGAGCCCGAACGTGAGCCTCACGCGCGCGTACTCGCCTGGTACCGCCGGCTTCTCGCGCTGCGGCACGAGCAGCCGGATCTCACCGACCCCGACCTCGCCGACACCAAGGTCGCTTACGACGCGGACCAGCGCTGGCTCGCCTTCCGCCGCGGGGACGTCCGGGTGGCCGTGAACCTCGCGAAGTCGTCGGCGGCGATCCCCCTCGGCCCCCGAGAGGCCGCCGTCCTCGCGGCCTGGGAGCCCGTGGAGGCACCGGGCGAGGACGGGGTGCTGCATGTGCCCGGGGAGTCGTGCGTGGTCCTGCTTCAGGCCTGACCTCACGCAGCCCCCTTCGCTGCCCCGGCTCGCGCGAGGGCGGACACGGGAGCCGGTTCCAGGTGATGGGCGCGTGTGCGCAGGCCGCGGACGACGATCACGCCGAGGCGGAAGACGACCTCCCCGAAGGCCATGAGGACCAGGGCAGCCACCCACGCCTGCCCACCGGTGATGTCGTGAGCGGTGGAGAAACGGGCGACGGACGCCCCACCGGAGGGGTGGGAGGACCAGACCGAAGCCGAGCCGGAAGCCCATGCCGACCACCCACAGGGCCGCCGCGCCCAAGGCCGCCTTGACCCGTATGTGCCCGTCCGCGTACCGGACCCGGGTGATCGAGCCTGCTGCCAGCCCCAAGGCCACGCCGGTCCCGGCGAACGCGCCGATCAGCACGAGGTCGTTGCCCGCGGTGGGGATGTCGTGCAGGTAGGCGATCCCCGCCCAGGTGATCAGTGCGAGCGGCAGCAGCACCGTGCGGAGCGTCAGCCTCTCCTCGCGCAGCTGCCGGAGGACCACGAGGAGAAGCGCCACGTCGATGAGCCAGTCGGAGATCGTCATGCCTCGACTATCCGGCTCCGGCACGGTCGCGCGCCTCGACCCAAGGGTGGAAGGAGGGTGGAAAAAACCAGGTGGAGACGCCTACAACCCCGCCTCGTCCGTCTCCTCGTCCCGCAGTTCCGTGACACGTTCCAGCAGGATCGCCTCCCAGGCGCGCAGCAGCCGGGTGCGCAGGAGCGGCAGGAGGGCGGCATCGCGGCCCTCCAACCCCTCGGCGAGACGAATCACGGTGTCGCAGCGGGCGAGCCAGAGGCCGCGCAGACAGGGCCGGGCGCCGTAGCCGGCGAGGGTGGCGGCGCGCACGGCGGCGGGCGAGCCGACGGCGAGGGCGAGACCCGCGATGTCCTCGGCGGGGTCGCCGACCACCGTGGCGGTCCAGTCGAGGACGCCGCGCACCCGGCCGTCGGCGCTGATCACGAGGTGTTCGCCGGTCAGGGCGTGGTGCACGAGGACCGCGCTCCCGGACTGCGCGGCAAGCTGGACCGCGGCCGACGAGGTGAGCTGCTGGAGCCGGGCCGGATCGAACTCGTCGGCCGCGCGCAGGACTTCGGCGGCCCGGCCGGCCTCCCTGCGCAGTGCCTCCAGGGAGCGCGGGGCGACGCGTGGGACGCCGAGCGCCTCGGCCTGCCGTACCGGCACCTCGCGCAGCCCGGTGAGCAGACCGGCAAGGTCGGCCTCGCCGACGGCGGAGACGTCGTGCTCCTCGGCCGAACCGCCGGGCACCTTGGTGTCGAGCGTGTAGGCCAGCCCGGGCGCCCACTCACCCTGCGCCACGCTGGTCGGCACCGCGACCGGGACGTGCGGGCGGACCAGGTCACGCAGCCGCAGTTCGCGGCGCCTGCGGGTGGAGGCCGCACGGTCGCCCGCGAGGCGCAGCACATGGCGGGTGCCGACCCACCAGGTGGCGTGCCCGCCGCCCTCGGCGACGGGCCGGACCTCGGGTCCGCCGGCCTCGCCCGCGCCGGACGTGCTGTCCTTGAGCAGGGAACGGACCAGCCGGCGGACCGTGTCCGCGGTGGGTGTCGGTGCCTGGGTCATGGTCGCGCCGTAGTCGCTCGGGGGTGGAGGGGCTCTTGGGGCTCGGTCAGTCCACTATGACCATCTCGCGGGTGGTGTCGTTGAGCCTGCGGCCGCCGTCCTCGGTGACCGTGACGATGTCCTCGATGCGTACCCCGAAGCGGCCCGGCAGATAGACGCCGGGCTCCACGGAGAAGCACATGCCCGGGACGAGGGGCTGTTCCTCGCCCTCGATCATGTACGGCGGTTCGTGTGTGGTGACGCCGATGCCGTGCCCGGTGCGGTGGATGAAGTACTCGCCGTACCCGGCGTCGGCGATGACCGCGCGGGCGGCCCGGTCGACCTCCTGGCAGGGCACACCGGGCCGTACCGCACGGAAGCCCGCCTCCTGCGCCGCGCGCACGAGATCGTGCACCCGGCGCTCCTCGTCGGTGGGTTCGCCGACGTGGACCGTGCGGGAGGTGTCTGAGCCGTAGCCGTGCCTCAGGCCGCCGAAGTCGAGGACGACCATGTCGCCGCGTTCGATGACCCGGTCGCCCACCTCGTGGTGCGGGTTGGCGCCGTTCGGACCTGAGGCGACGATGGTGAAGTCGACCTGGGAGTGGCCGAACCGGCGCAGCAGTCCGGCGAGGTCGGCGGCCACCTCGGACTCCCTGCGGCCGCCGAAGGGCACCTTCCGGATCTCCTCGAACGTTGCGTCGGCGGCCGCTCCCGCGGCCGCCAGCAGCTCCAGCTCCGCCGTGTCCTTGACGGCCCGCAGCATCGGCAGGGCCTCGGTGAGGGAGGCGTACGACGTGCCGGGCAGTGCCTTCTGCAGGCCCAGCAGGTGCATGACCCAGGCGTTGTCGCTGATGCCGAACCGGCCACCGGCATCCAGGAGGGCGGCGGTGGCGGCGTAGGGGTCCTTGCCGTCGGTCCAGTCCCGCAGCGTCAGGGCGCTCGCGCCGGCCGCCTTGGCGGCGTCCGGGGCCTCCAGGGTGGGCACGACGAGGACGGGGTCCTGGGCTGGGGCGAGAACCAGCAGGGTGAGCCGTTCGGTGACGGCGGTGGGTGCGTAGCCGGTGAGCCACACCAGATCCGGGCCGGGGGCCACGAGGAGACCGGCGAGCCCGGCCTCGGCGGCCGACCGTGCCGCGCGCTCCATGCGCGCCCTGTAGTCGTCGGCGGCGAAGGGCGCTGCGGTGCCGGTCATCCGGGCCTCCCTGGGCGGGGTGAGGGTCTCAGGGCAGCATCCTGCCCGGACGGCGAGGGGCGCGCGAGCCGGTCGACACGTCTTTCGGACGGACCGGACACAAGTCCGGCCCCCGCGTCAGCTCTCCAGGGCCATGCGGACGCCGAGAAGCAGCAGTACGCCTCCGGAGACCTGTTCCAGACGCCGGCGCACGCCGACGCGGGACAGCACGGCCCGCAACCGGCCGACGAACCACACGTAGAGGCCGTAGTAGCCGACCTCGTAGACCGCCCAGAGCGCGGCGAGCCCGACCATGGTGAGCAGGTGCGGGGCGCCCTCGGGGACGAACTGCGGCAGGAAGGACAGGGCGAAGACGGCCGCCTTGGGGTTGGCGAGGTTGAGCAGCAGTCCCGCGCGGTAGGCGGCCCAGCCGGTCCTGCCGGTGTTCTCCCAGGCGCCGTCGGCCGCGGCCCCCTTGGTGCGGCGCGCCTGCCGCAGTGCCTGGGTGCCGAAGGCGACGAGCACGACGGCGCCGCCGATGCGCATCACGTCGTAGGCGATCTCGGAGGCGGTCAGCAGCGCGGTCAGGCCCAGCGCGGCGACGACGCCCCAGATGAACACCCCGGTCTCGTTGCCGAGCACGGTCAGGAAGCCGGAGCGTCTGCTGTGCAGCGACTGCCTGATGATCAGCACGGTGCTCGGCCCGGGTGACGCTGCGATGAGGGTGCAGGCACCGAGGAAGGCGATGAGCGTGGTCGGCATGGGCTCATCGTGACGCCGACGGCCGGATCCGGACCAGTGGTTTTCCACTTGGATTAACGGGAGTGACTTGATCAGGCATTAGTTCTAATGCTTGGATCAACCCAAGCCATTAGACGAGGGAGTACGGTCGTGCTGGTACTCGCACACATCAGCGATCTTCATCTCGACGGGAGCGCACGGGCGACCGAGCGCGCCGAGCGGGTGCGTGACCGCCTGTGGAGGTTGCCGGGGCGCGTGGACGCTCTGCTGGTGACCGGTGACATCGCGGATCACGGCGCCGAGGCGGAGTACGAGGAGGCCGCGCGGATCCTGGGACTGCACGAGGGCGACCCGCCGTTCCCGGTACTCACCTGCCCGGGCAACCACGACAGACGGGCCCCGTACCGCAAGGCCATGCTGCGGCGGCCCGCGGACGACGGTCCGGTCAACAGCGTGCAGGTGTTCGACGGCGGTGCGGTGCTGATGTGCGACTCCAGCATCCCGGGCAGCGACGAAGGGGCGCTGGACGAGGAGACGTACGCCTGGATCGAGGCCACCCTCGACGAACTGGACGGGAGCCTTCCGGCACTGTTGGCCTTCCACCATCCGCCGGTGGCGCTGCACCACCCGCTCCCCGACTCCTACCAGCTGGACGCGCCCGGGCGGCTGGCCGCGCTGCTGGAGCGGCGGCCCGAGATCGCCGGACTGGTCACCGGTCACGCGCACACGCCCGCGGCGACCGTGTTCGCCGGGCGGCCGCTGGTCGTCGGACCCGGGGTGACCTGGACACTGCGGCTGCCCTGGGAGGGCGAGCAGATCGCGGACCGGGACGCGCCGGTCGGTCTGGCCTTTCATGTGCTGGACGACGACCGACGGCTCACCACGCACTTCCGGGTGGTCACATGAAGACAGGGCACGTGACGAGCGTTCGCGTGACGACGGTTCACGTGACGACCCCCGGTACGGCCGTCAACTGCTGGTAGCCGCCGCTGCGATGGCGGACCGTCAGCACGACCTCGCGGCCGGGGCGGGCGCCGGCGACGGCTCGCGCGAGGTCGACGGCCGTGTCGATCCGGGTACGGCCGACGCCGAGGACTACGTCGCCGCGGACCAGGCCCGCCGTGAAGCCCGGGCCCGGGACGTGGACGCCGACCACCAGCGCGCCCGCCTTCTCTGCGTCCACGGCCTCCAGTCCCAGGGTCGCGGTGACGGGGGCCGGCCGGCGGGCCGGAGCCGATGCGGAGGAGGTCGCGGACTCCGAGACGGACGGGCTCGTCCGGGTGCGCTGCCCGTCCTGGCCCGGTGCGCCCGGGCCGGAGGCGGCCTGCCCCGGCACTCCAGGCCCACCCGCCTGCCGTTGCAGTTCGGCCAGTCTGCTCATGCCGATCACCGTGGCGCCCACCGTGCCGAGGCCCACCCCCGTCAGCACCAGGACGGCCGCGACGAACAGGCCGACCAGGAGAGTCGTGAGCCGACGTCCGCGCCGGCGCGCGGCGTGCGGGCGCCGGGCGGACCCGGACTTCCTGCCTCCGCCCGGTTCCTGACCGGGCATCGGCTTGGGGCGCAACGCAGTCTGTTCCATGGATCGCCTCCGGCTGGATCACCACCGGATGGTGCCTACCCGGCGCACCGGCATGTGACGAGCCACGAACGAGTGAGACTGACGGGAGGTCAGCGGGAAGCGGCCCGAACCAGCAGGTCGACGAAGTCCGCCGCGGCTCCGCTCGGTGCGCCCGCGCCCACTGGTTCAGCCCGGTGCACGACCCGCGGATGGGCGATCGGCACGGTGACCGTGCCCGGCACACCGGGGGCCACCGGCCGGGGCAGCAGGACAAGGCCCTGGCCGACTGCGGCGGGGGCAGGGCGGGGGCGAGGTCACACAGTCGACGGACGAACTCTCATTCACCCCGCGGGACAACAGCACCCACACCCGCCAGGAGCATGCCCCATTCTGGACGGAAAAGTTCGGAAGCCGTATACGGAACGACGAAGTCCCGTTGTCAGTGGGAGCTGTTACGTTCTGTGACATGACCGGTCAGAACTCGCCGACTTCCCCTTCACCGCCGAACTGAGCGCTCTCGCCGACGACTTCGAGCGGTTCGGTGAGCCGGTCCAGGCGGAGCGGGCGCGGCGCCTGCACACGGGCGGTCGGGATCGGGGCGGGCATCCGCCGGGCCGACGAGTACGCGGGCGGTCGAAGAGCCCGAGCGGTCGTGACGTCCGAGGCGGTCGGGAGTCTCGACCATCACCCCGCCAAGGGCAGCGCCGGCGGTCGGTCCGGGAGGAAGCCGTGGGTGCGGCGGGCCAGGTGATCCGCCTTGTAGCGGTCGACCGTGCGGTGCCAGTGGAGGATGCCCGCCAACCAGTGCTGGAGGTCGGTGACATAGCCCCGCATGACCTCCCGCGCTTCCTCCGAGAGATCGAAGTCGTCGTACACGACGGGCAGTTCGTGCGCGGCGACATGCTCGAACTGCTGCATGCGCTGGGTCATCAGGTCGTGGACGACGCCCAGCGCGGTCGGGTAGTCGATGCCGAAGAAGTTCTGCACGACAAGGATCGCGTTGTGGACCTCGCCCTCGTACTCGATCTCCTTCTGATAGGAGAAGACGTCGTTGACCAGGCATGCGTAGTCGACGGCGGCGTTCTCCAGGGAGCGCACCGGTCCGCTGCGGTAGACCTCCGGCGGGACGGCGGGACCGTGGCCCATCCGGCACATGCTCATGGTGAGGTCGGAGCCGAAGGTGGCGCGCCGCATCTCCAGGTAGTCGACCGGGTCGGGGACGCGGTGCTGGATCTGGTTGGCCAGCTCCCAGACCCAGCTCTCGGTCATGACGTTCACGGCGTCCTTGAGGGTGCGCCGCTGGTCGGGGGGCATCTCGGCCGTGGTGCGGGCCCACAGGTCGATCAGACCGCGTTCCATGGCGTTGACGGGGACCAGGACCTGCTCGCCGTCGAGGGGCATGCAGTCCGACAGGCGCTGTGTGGCCAGGCGGGCGGCGGCGAGGTCGCGGCGGCCGCCGTAGACGAGCGGGTAGTAGTCGTCGCCGTAGGTTCCCCAGGCGAGCCAGTTCGAGCTGAGGTCGAGGGCCTCGGGGCTCGCGTCCGGGTCGATGCCCGCGGAGCACAGCGGGAGGTCGGCCGCGGCGAGCTTGTCCTCGTCCCAGACGCCCTCCTGGAGCATTCCCATGCGGTGCGTCCACTCAATGAGGCGGGGGCGGGCGCCGGGCAGGTGCGGGCTGAGTTCGTTCTGGAAGGGCATGTGGAAGTCGGGCAGCAGCGACGGACCGACCTTCTGGAAGGGCACATGCGTGTGGGCGCGCAGCCGCTCGGCGCCGGCCGCGGCGAGCAGGGCGCCGACGTCGGCGGCCGAGGTGCCGGGGCCGGTCAGAGTCTGCCAGGGGGAGGTGGTCTCGGCGCGGGCGTTCATGTAGCGGCTGGAGCGCATGTGCCATTCGTGGCCGCCGGACTGCCAGTCCTGGAGGCCTTGCGTGTAGGCGGCGACGGCGGTCAGCTCGCCCGGCGAGAGACCTTTCTCCAGGGCGATCGCGGGGACCTCGGTGAGGGCCGTGTGCTCGAACTGGTGGAGGCGGGAGGTGAGGACGTCGTTGACGGTGTCGGCGGCCTCCTGGGTGGTACAGCCGAAGAAGGTCTCCAGGACGAGGACGCCGTTGCTGAGCTCGCCCTCGTCCTCGACCTCGCGCTGGTAGGAGAACAGGTCGTTGCGCAGGTGGACGCCGTCGGAGAAGGTCTCCATCAGCACGCGGAGGGGTCGTGTTCCGGCGACGGACGGCGGTACCTCGGCCGTCGCGTACTCCACGAGACCGGCCGACCAGGGGGCGCCGCCGACCTTGCGGCGCATCTCGATGTACTCGATGGGGTTGGCGATCCGCCCCTCGTTGATGTTGGACAGCTCCCACAGCGACTCGTTGAGCAGGTGCTCGGTGGCGACGGCGAAGCGGCGGCGCCAGTCCGCGGACATCGACGGCACGGTCCGCGTCCACAGGTCGGCGAGGCCGGCCTCGACCGGGTTCTCCGGCTCGGGCATCGGGGTCGACAGGTCCATCGGCATGAACAGCGGCAGCCGGTCGAGGTAGGCCTTGCCGCCGGCGCGGTCCTGAGTGCGCTTGAAGATCTCGAGGAAGTGGTCGTCGAAGAAGAACACCCACACGTACCAGTCGGTGATGAGGGAGAGGGCGGGGCCGTCGCAGTCGGGATGTGTGTAGGCGCAGAGCAGGCCGTAGTCGTGCGCGTCGAGGTCGGACTGCTCCCAGATCCCGGACCCCTCCAGCATGCCCATCTCGCGCGCCCACACGGTCGAGTGGGCGCGTGCCTCGTCGACGTGCGGGTTCAGCCGCGCGGGATACGGCATGTAGAAGTGCGGGAGTTCGAAGGGCTGCTGCGTCATGAGCCGGGCCCTACCCAGGGCGCTCCGGAGGCATCCGCCACAGCACACGTGGTCACACCATCGCGTGAATCCGGACTGAACTCGGGAGTTCCCGGCGGAACTTGTGGCGTTGATCTCCACGCGCAGACTTCACCCGTTCACTCCGTCTCCCTGCTGCGCACCGCCCGCCCCACCTCCGCCCGCAGCGCGACGAACTCGGGCAGTCCACGGGTGGCGATCTGGTCCCGCCGCCCGGGGAGCCGGACCGGCAGGTCCCGGACGATCCTCGAGCCGGGGCCCGGGGAGAGGACGACGACGCGGTCGCCGACGTAGACGCTCTCGTCGATGTCGTGGGTGACGAACACGATGGTCGTGCCGTCGGTGCGGTGGACCTCCAGGAGCAGGTCCTCCAGGTCCTCCCGGGTCTGGGCGTCCAGGGAGCCGAAGGGTTCGTCCATGAGGAGGAGGGTGGGGCGGCAGACAAGGGCACGGGCGATGGCGACGCGCTGCTGCATTCCGCCGGAGAGCTGCCAGGGGTGGCGGCGGGCGGCGCCGGACAGACCGACGCGGTCGAGGATGCGGTCCGCCTCGGCACGGCGTTCGGCCCGGGCGAGGCCGCGGCGGCGCAGCGGCAGGGCGACGTTGTCGCGGACCGTGAGCCAGGGAAAGAGGGAGCGGCCGTAGTCCTGGAAGACGACGGCGAGGCTGTCGGGGACGCCGGTGACCGGTGCACCGTCGATCGTGACCGTGCCCTCGCGGGCGGGGAGCAGACCGGCGATGGTGCGCAGCAGGGTGGACTTGCCGCAGCCGGACGGCCCGACGACGCACAGGAGTTGGCCCGCGGGGACGGTGAGGGTGATGTCGTGCAGAACGCGGTCGCCGTAGTGCTGGCCGACCGCGGTGAGCTGGAGCATGCGGTCGGTTCCCTGTTCCTGGGTGCGGGTCGTGTGGCTCATGTGGCCCTCCCCCTGCCGATCAGTCGTTTCTCGATGGCCAGCAGGCCGGTGTTGAGCAGATAGCCGAGGGCGCCGAGCAGGACCAGCGCCGCCCATACGGTGAGCAGGTCGGAGCGGGTCTGGGCTTCGGTGAGCGTGAAGCCGATGCCGTTCGCGGTGCCGGGCAGCAGTTCCGAGAACACCATGAGGATGAGGGAGAGCGAAAGGCTCAGGCGCAGGCCGGCGAAGATGCGGGGCAGGGCGGAGGGCAGGACCAGGAACCACAGGCGTTCGGCGGTGTTCAGGCGTAGGACCGCGGCGACGTCGAGGCGCAGCGGGTCGGTGTTGCGGACGCCGGCCGCGGTGTTGATCAGCACCGGCCAGACGGCGCTGAAGGCGATCGAGGCGATCTGCATCGGGGTGCCGAACGCGAAGACCACGACGAAGACGGGGACCAGGGCGGGAGGCGGGACGGCCCGGGCGAACTGAAGGACGGGGTCGGCCAGCGCGTACGCCCGTCGCGAGCGGCCGACCGCGACACCCAGCACGATCCCGGCGGCGGCCGCCAGCGCGAACCCGGCGGCCATCCGGCCGAGGCTGGGCAGGATGTCGTCCACCGCGGCCGAGCTGAGGAAGAGATGCCGGACGGGCCCGTCGAACCACAGCTCGTGGACGTGGCGGGCGATGCGGTCCGGGGGCGGGAAGTAGACGCTGCCGTGGGCACGGGCGGCCGACTCCCATACGCCGACGGCCAGGACGAGGACCAGCCACCGGAGGAGGGCGGGGTGGGCGGCGGCGCGGGAGCGGGTCGGAAGCGCTGCCGGTGCCGGGCTCCCCTGTGGTGCGGTGTCTGCTTCCCCGCTCACACCCGAGCCCCTCCCCCAGCGGTCTCCCGATGTTCCGGGGTCCAGGGAAACAGCCGTCGCTCGCCCCACACCAGCACCCCGTTGATGACCAGTCCCAGTGTCCCCGCCCACACCACACCTGCCAGGACGTCCCTGGTGCCGTCCGTGGCCAGGCCCGCCTGGGCGATGAAGATGCCGAGGCCTTCGCCGAAGCCGGAGAGGATCTCCGTGGCGACGGCGAGGATGAGGGCGACGGCGGCGGAGATGCGGATGCCGGCGGCGATGAGGGGAGCCGTGGCGGGGAGTTCGGCACGCAGCAGGACCGCGAGGCGGCCGAAGCCGAAGGCGCGCAGGGTGTCCTTGGCGAGGGGGTCAATCTCGCCCAGGCCGTAGACGGTGTTGAAGAGGATCGGCCACACCGAGGCGTAGGTGATCAGCGCGACCTCGGTCTCGGTTCCGGAGCCGAGGAGCAGGGAGACCAGGGGGATCAGGGCGACGGACGGCAGGGGTCGCAGCAACTCCACGATCGCCCGGGTGGCGGTGTCGACGAGCGGCACGCTGCCCAGCAGCAGGCCGAGTGGTACGGCGATCGCGCAGGCGAGGCCAAGGCCCAGCGCCCAGGCCCGCAGGGTCACTCCGACCCCGTCGAGGAAGACCGGGTCCCCCGCCAACTCCAGGGCCCGGCCGAGGACTTCGGTGGCGGGCGGCAGATAGCTGCGGCGGACAAGGCCGGCCCGGCTCACCGCCTCGCACACACCGAACGCGAGCAGCACTCCGAGGAGCCCGAGCCACAGCTCCTGATGCACCCTCAGCCGCCGCACGGACACCGCCCCTTCATGCGCGCCGACGGCGCCCTCTCATGCCCCGCACCGACGAACGCCCCTCACTTCACCAGCAACGTGGTGGGATCGATCGGCTTCTTCAGCATCTTCTGTTTCTCCATGAGCTCGGTGAGCCGGGCGAGTTGCGTTCCGTCCATGGTGGCCGGGTACACCGGCAGGTCGATCTTCTCCGCCTGCTCCTTGGTGACCTTGGTGTACGTCGGCAGCACCTCACGCACCAGGGACGGATCCGCCTCGGCGAGCTTGACGGCTGCTTTCAGGGCCCGTTGGAACCGCGCGAGCGCGTCGGCGTGGTTCCCGGCGAACCTCTCCGTCGTGATGTAGCCGCTGAGCGGGATCGACTCGACGGGGGCGGACGCCCCGTCCACCAGCACCCTGGCCCCCGACTCGTCCTGGATGGAGCTGTCGAAGGGCTCGACCGCGTGGACGGCGTCGACCTGTCCCTTGTCCAGGGCGGCACCCATCTGCGGGAAGGGGATCTGCCGGTAGACGGGGCGGCCGACGCCGTGTTTCGCCAGGATCTCGTTGAAGGTCAGCGACTGGACGTTGTTGAGGACGTTGACGGCGAGCTTCTTGCCCGCGAGATCGGCGAGGGTCTTGATGTCCGAGTCCTTCGGCACCAGGACGTCCATCATGCGCGGCGCGGCCCTGATCGCCTCGGCGACGATACGGATGTCGAGGGTGCCCTGGTCCTGGGCCTGGAAGTAGGTCACGTAGTTCGCGCTCGCGACCATGTCGATCTGGCCCTTGGACAGAGCGGGCAGCGCCTGGAGGCTCTGCTGGATCTGCTGGACGCGGACGTCGAGGCCTTCCTTCTCGAACAGCCCGCGGTTCTGGGCGATGTAGAGCATGGCGCAGTCGCTCAGGGGCAGCGCGGCCACCCTGACCGTCGTGCGTCCGCCGTCCGAGGACGTGGAGTCCCCGTCACCGCCGCAGGCCGTGAGCACCAGTGCGAGGGTGGCCGCGGCGGCCACCGCCTTCCCGCTTCCCGAACGCCGAGGTCGTAACGTCATTCCCCACGTCATCCGGGCATGATGACCGATCGATTGACATGATCACTACACCAAGGTCAGCCGAATCGTCACTCTTCGGAGAAATGCGAAAGGATCTCCTCCGCGACCCAGCCGAGCGCGTCGGGCAGCGCCTCGGTGGCCACCGGCAGCCACAGCGAACAGGCGGTGAGCCCCGCTTCGGCCAGCTGCCCGAGCTCCTCGCGCACCCGCTCGGGGGTGGGTTGCGCTCCGCCCAACGGACGCCGCCCGGGCGGTTGTACGGCGGCCTGGAAGCCCGGTGGTACGAACATCAGACCTTCCGTGAGCTCCAGGACGTTGGCCGGATCCCGCCCCGCCTTCTCCCCGAGCTCCGCCAAGCGGCCCCGCACCTCGGCGACTCCGGTCGCGTCCAGCCCGGAGCCGTGCCAGGCGTCGCCGTACCGCAGCGCCCGCCTGAGGGCCGCGTCGCTGTGGCCACCGACCCACACGGGTGGCCCCCCTGGCGTGCGCGGCCGCACCCCGAGCCGCACCTCGGCCTCGTCGCGCCACAACTTGCGTACGGTGTCCAGCTGTTCGTCGGCGCGCCTGCCCCGCCCGGTGAACGGCACCCCGGCGGCGGCGAACTCCGCGGTGTCCCAGCCGGTGCCGACACCGAGCGTGAACCGGCCCCCGGACAGCCGGTCGAGCGTGGCCGTCTGGTGGGCGACGACAACAGGCTGGTACAGGGGCAGGATCAGAACGCTGGTCACCAGCCGGATCCGGGTGGTCGTCCCGGCCACGGCGGACAGCAGGACCAGCGGATCCGGGGTCACGCCCACCGCTCCCGCCAGCAGATGACTGCTCGCGATGAGATGGTCGAAGCCCAACTCCTCGGCGGTACGGGCGGTTTCGAGGACGCCGTCGAGCTCGTCCTCGTGTGCGGGCCACAGGCGGTGCGGTGCGACTCCCAGACGCATGGGGTGCGACTCCCTTGGGGTGAGGGGCAGAGGGTGGTGCACCTGGGCCAACAAGGCGACGGCCTCCTCTCATCCCTTGCCGAGCAGCAGACTGAGCAGGTCGAACTCCTTCGCCGTGAGCTGGACGGGCACACCCTGCGGCCTATAGGCGTCCACGGCCGACCCCGGCCGACTCCTCACAGCGGTCGACGAGTTGCTGCGCCGGCACCCGCCGATGAGGTGATCGTCCTCCACGCCTCCGCCCACCCTGACGAGCGGGCGTTCGAGGCGCCCGACACGCTGGACCTGTCCCGCACACCGAATCCGCACGGGTCCTTCGTGGACGGCCCCCACCTCCGCCCTGGGACCGACTTCGCACGGCGCCAGCTGGGGGCCTTCCACCGGGAGACCTGCGCGCGCTGCCCGCGCCGCGGGGCGTGGGCGGGCCCGAGCGGCTCGTGTCGAACTTCATCGACGGGATCAAGTCCCTGTGCGTCCGTGTGACATGAGAACCTGAAGACGGGAGAGGGGTTCGGACGTAGCCGTCGAGGTGTGTGCCGACAGGGGGTCCTCGGTGTTCGGGGCAGAGTTGTTCACCCAGACCGCTGCCGCCGCAGCGGGCACGATGGTCGGGCTGATGACCACGGATGCCTGGCAGGCGGCCAGGCATCGGATCGCGCGGATCCTGCAGCGGGAGGACGTGGAACGGCTGGAGCGGGCGCGGGCGGAACTGGATGCCGCGCCGCCGGGGCGGCAGCAGGTCATCCTGCGGGAGCAGCGGGACGATCTGGACACGACCCTGCGTACTCTGCTGACCAGGGACCCCGCACTGTCCGGTCTGCTGACCGAGTTCGTCCAGGAGTTCTCCGGCTTCGCACGCCCGGTCTTCATCCAGGTCCAGCAGCCACCGGCGCCGGTGGAGCCCGTCCGGGCCCCCGGCGCGCTGACCGTCGCGCCGCCCCTGGGCCGGCTCGACCGCCGGGTGCGTGGCCGTGAGTCGCTCCTGGACACGCTCAAACAGCTGGTGGGCAAGCCGACTTCGGGTGTGCGGGTGCTGCACGGCATGGGCGGGAGCGGCAAGACGACGGTCGCCCTGGAGATCGCCGCCCACGCCGCCGCGCTGAACGTCGACGTGTGGTGGGTGACGGCGAAGAACCCGGCCACGCTGAGTGCGGGGATGCGCGAGGTGGTGGCCGCGCTCGGCACGCCCGCGGATCTCATCGACCGTGCGTGGTCGGGGCGTTCGAGCGCGACCGACCTGCTGTGGCGGCGGCTGTGCGACACCGCGAGCCCGTGGCTGCTGGTGGTGGACAACGCCGACGAGCCCGAACACCTGGCGCCCTACGGCCGGTTGGCGGAGGGCACGGGCTGGATCCGGCCCGCCGCGGAACTGCCCGGCCTGGTGCTGATCACCAGCCGGGACAGCAGCCCCACGACCTGGGGGCCGTGGGCGACGCTGCATTCGGTGGACGCCCTGGAGGAGGCCGACGCCACCGAGGTGCTGTGGGACCTCGCCGGGGAGCGGGCCGGTTCACGTGAGGACGCCCGGCTGCTGACCCGGCGGCTCGGCGGCCTGCCCCTGGCGCTGCGCATCGCGGGCTCGCATCTCGCGGCGGCCTCGGCGTTCCCCGCCTGGCCGGGCACGACGACCGTGCGGACGTACGCCGACTACCGCGTGGCCCTCGACGAGCGCTTCACCGAACTCCTCGACGAGCGCCCGCCCGGGCGGCAGGGCAGCAACTACTCCGTCCCGGTGACCGGTACCTGGGAGCTGTCGCTGGATCTCCTGGAGCGGCGGGGCATCGCCCAGGCCCGGCCGCTGATGCGGCTGCTGTGCTGTCTGGGCGAGGCGCCGGTGCCGCTGCTCGGCCTGTTACGACCGGACCGGCTCGCGGACTCGTCGCTGCTGCCCGGCGTCACGCCCCAGGAGCTGTACACCGCGCTCACCTCGCTCGCCGACTTCGGTCTGGTCGAGCTGCACACCCCGCCCGGCGGGGACGACCACACCCGCACCCTGCTGATGCACCCGCTCGTCCGGGACGCCGGCCGGCTTCAGCGGGACCTCGCCGAGCACATGAAGGAGTACGCGGCCGTCGTCGCCGACCTGGTCGTCTGCGCCACCGCCGAGCTGAGCGAGGACGACCCGCGCGACTGGCCGCGCTGGCGGCTGCTGCAGCCGCACTGCGACGCCCCGCTGGCCCTGATCGGCGACCCGTACGAGGCGGAGGACGAACTCGTCTCGAAGGCGCTGCGGGCGGCGGCCGCCGGGGCCCGGCATCTGATCAAGAGGGGCTGGCTGGACCGGGCGGAGGAGGTGCTGGGGGCGTGCGAGCCGGTGGTGCTCGCGTGTGGTCCGCGTGACCCCGACGCCCTCGAAGTACGGTCCGCTGCGGCCCACTTGCTCCATCTGCGGGGTCGGCTGGCGGCGGCCGAATCGCTGCTTCGCGCGGTACTGGAGGACACCCGGGCCCTGTTCGGCGACGCGGCGGGCGAGACCGCCGACGCCCGGTACGCACTCGCGAACCTGCTCAACGGCCGGGGTCGCCCGGTCGAGGCGGCGACCGAGTACCGCGCGGTCCACGCCACGCGCCGGACCCTGCTGGGCGAGCGCGACCCCCGGACCCTCGCGGCTCGCAAGGGTGTGGCCTGGATGGCGCGCTACCGAGGGTTGCTCGCGGAGGCCGAGGAGGACTACCGCCTGCTCCTGGACGCCTATCGGGAGACACTCGGCGCCCATCACCCCGACACCCTGGTCACCCGGCACGAGATGGCCCAGGTGCTGCACGAGCGCGGGATGTTCCGGCAGGCGGAGCAGGAGCTGCGGGAGACGCTCCAGGTGTGCGCGGACGTACTGGGCGAGCGCCACCCGAGCACTCTCGCCGTCCGCCACGACCTCGCGGACGTCCTGCGCGACCGCGGCCTGCTCGTGGAGGCCGAGCACGAGTTCCGTACGGTGCTCGGGCTGCGCGCCGACGCCTACGGCGAGGACCATCCGGAGACCGTGGCCGCCCGGCACGGCCTGGCCACCGTGCTGCGCGACCGGGGCTGGCCCACCGACGCGGAGACCGAGTTCCGGGAGGTCTTCGAGGTTCAGCGCAGGCTGCTCGGCGACATGCACCCGCACACCCTGGAGGTCCGCCACAACCTGGCCGACCTGCTGATGGAGCGCGGCCAACTGGAGGCGGCCGAGGCGGAGTTCAGGGAGGTGTACGCGGCGCGCCGCGAGGTGCTCGGCGAACAGCACCTGCTCACCCTCTCGGTACGGCACGGCGCCGCGCACGTCCTGCATCTGCGGGGCCGTACCGACCGGGCCGAGGCCGAGTACCGCACGGTCCTGGCGGACTGCGTGGACACGCTCGGCCCCCGCCACCCCGGCACGCTGGCGGTCCGGCACAACCTGGCCGACCTGCTCAAGGACCAGGGCCGGTTCGCGGCGGCGGAACAGGAGTTCAGGGAGGTGTACGAGGCCCGGCGGACCGTACTGGGCGAACAGCACCTGCTGACCCTGTCCGTACGGCACGGCGCCGCGCACGTCCTGCATCTGCGCGGGCACGTCGAGCAGGCGGAGGCGGAGTACCGGACGGTGCTCGCGGACTGCGTGCAGACGCTGGGGCCACGGCACCCGGGGACCCTGGCGGTACGGCACAACCTGGCCGACCTGCTCTGCCTCAAGGGTGAGTTCACGGCGGCCGAGGCGGAGTTCGCGGAGGTACGGGAGACCTGTGAGGAAGTGCTGGGACTACGGCACCCGCGCACCCTGGCCGCCCGGGACGCCCTCGCGCGTCTGCGTTCCAGGGACGGCGATCAGGCGCCGAGCGATCCCGACTCGGCGACCGCCGGCTCGTAGCCCGGGAAACGGGCGGGGATCTGCCGCAGGTCCCACAGCGCGAGCGCCTTGTCGTCGTAGAAGTCGTCGGACTCGTCGTCCCCGATGATGCGCAGCGGTTCGGGCAGACCGAAGGGTTCCTTGCACAGGTCGATGGGGCGCCACCAGCCGGTGAGGATGTCGGTGTTGGCGGGCGTCCGGGAGAAGGTCGTGGTGAGCAGATAGCGCGAACCGCTCTCCCGGAAGCGGGTCAGCGCCTCCACCACATGCTGGTAGGAGAAGTGCACGAGGGCGTCCCGGCACACGATGAGATCGACGCGCGGCACGGGCTGGGCCGTGAAGTCGAGCAACTGGAACTCCCGCCCGGGGCCGGGGTGGGCGGCGCGGTTGGCCGTGATGAGCTCCGCGACGACGTCCCCGCCGAGATAGGAGGCGCCGTGCAGGTCGACGTACTGCATCCAGTTGAAGTCCCCGCACGGCGCGTCCAGCACCGAGCGAACACCCAAGTCCTTGATGAGGGCACCGAGTTGGCCGATCACCCGCTTCATGCGCTGGAGCTCGGAGCCCGGTCCGGAGCGGGTCTCGTGGGAACCCCAGCGGTTGGTGCGGTAGATGTCCGTGAACACGTCGTGCAGGTCGGCCTCGGCACGGGCGACCGTGACGTCGACGTAGCGCCGTGCGTGCACGTCGTAGACGGGCTCCCCTGGATTGCTCAGGTACCGCGGGGTCAATGACGTCCTCTTTCGCTGCCCGTCGGCGGGACGTATGGCAGCCCACCTGTACAGGTCGGCAGCATAACGCTCCTCAGGGCCGCACCTGGATGAGCGCATGGGTCCCGCTGGTCCGCCAGCGCCGCCCCTCCGCCTCGACCAGCGCGGCCTCCGTACGGCCGTCGAGCCCGGTGATCACATCGGACTTCAGGGTGCGCAGGGCGGCGACCGGACCCGGGAAGTACGCGGTCACCTCGGCGAAGGACGTGGTCGGCGCCCACCATCGATCCCCCACCAGGCGCCGGTAGTTGAGGTCGCCCTTCAGGACCGTCAGCGCGGCCCCGCCGATCTCCGCACGAAGGTCGTCCGGCATGTCCGCGTACGGCAGCGGAGCGCAGGAGAAGGCATGCGCACGGACACTCAGCCGTCCGTCGGCCATGGCGTCCCACAACCGGCGCCCGTACTCCGCGGCCTGCCCCGGTGCCCGCACGAGCCGGCGCAGCGCGTCGACCACGTCGGCGGTGGTCGCGTCGGAGACGTAGTAGGGGTAAGGCTTCACGTGCAGGACGGCCCGCTCGACACGACCGTGTTCCAGGAGGTGAGCCAGCAGCAGCAGGTCGGGAATCAGCTCGCGTCCGGCGTTGTCGGCAATCAGGCAGAGGGTGCCGGCACCGTCGAGCAGCGACCAGAGCTTGTCGCTGTCGTCGGTGACCAGATCCGGTACGGCGTCCCGCCTTTCGGCCTCTCCGTCGGAGAGCCGGAACCCGAGGTCGGCCCGGTTTCCCCACAGTGATCCGTGCAGCAGAGCCGTCCTCTGCTCCTCGGCCGTCCGGGAGGCGAGTTCGTCCAGAGCTGCCAGCTCGTGGTCGGTCTCCGGGGAGTCGAGTTCGGCGAGCTTGGAGGGCCGGAAGGGGTCGATGCCACGCCAGGGCCCGTCCCCGAAGTAGCCGACGGCATCAAGGAGGCGCCGATAGAAGTAGCTCTCGGACCACAGCCACGGCACGTCGAACCAGGACTGCCCGACGTGGTCATTGATTCCCCACTCGCGCCACGCCCCGTCGGGGAGTGGTTCGATCACTCCTTCGGTGCAGCTCTCGAGCAGCGCGTCAAGCGCCCGGTGCTGTTCGGGCCCGTAGGGAAAGGCCTCCCGCACCTGCCCGATGATGGCGGGGTGCCGCTCGGCGAGCACGCTGTACGGAAAGGACTCGGGTGCACTGCCGAGGATGACAGCCGCGCTGGGAGACATGCCCCGACTGTAGCCACCTGCGGGCGCGGGGCTGAGGCCACCCACCGGCACGTGCCGGAACCGGGCTCACGCGCTCCGGGACTCCTGCTCCAGCTGACTGACAAGAGCCAGATACCGCGCACGTCGAGGAACCGGCACCAGCCCCCGGATCATGACGTGCCACATCTCCGCGAGCCGCCGCGGCTGCCGCCCCACCGGCTCCAGGTGCCGCCCCACCACCCGCGTCCCGACAAAGAAGCAGACAAGCGAGTGCGCCACCGCTTCCACGTCGGTGTCCGGATGGAGGTCGGACTCCTTGACCGCACCCAGCAGCTTCCCGGTGGCCAGGTCGAGCCACTCCGTGAACGGATGCCGAAGCGGCGGCCGCACCTCGACCCCGCCCGTGGCGAGCCGGAGTCCGGCGCGAAGCACCGGCCCCTCGACCGACAACCGCGCTATCCCGAAGGTGATGCGGACCAGGGCCTCCATCGAGGTGTACCCCCGGCCCTCCACCTCCCCCGCCAGCTGCTGCGAGGCCCGTGACTGGATCTCCATGATCGCGTGTGCGAGATCGTCCTTCGCCGCGAAGTGGAAGTACAGCGCGCCCTTGGTGACTCGGGCGTGCTCGACGATGTCGCTGAGACTGGTCGATTCATAGCCACGACGGTCGAACAGATCGGCGGCGGCGGTGAGTATCGTCGCTCGGGTCTGTTCAGCGCGTAACTGCCTCGGCATCGACTGCACACTCCTGTGACGGAAAAGAACGGGTCATGCCGTTTGTTTCTATCCCTGTACAAGATAACTCACCCTGCGACGGCACCCACCCGGCACTCGAAGACCACCGACTCGCCTTGCAACGCGACGACTTGTACGTCGTCGCCGTCCTCTGCGCTCACTTCCATCCAGACCGGCCGGTCGAGCTCCGCGTACTGGTGGAACGCGGCACGGAAGGAGGCCGGCACCCGGCTCTCGTCACCTCCGTGCGCCCGTACGGCCTGGCGGGCGGCCTCCAGGAGGAGCATGCCGGGGATGTGGTCCAGCGGGTGATCGAAGAAAACAGGATGTGCGGTATCGACGCGGAGCCGCCAGCGACCCGGGCGGGCCGCGGGCGACAGGAGTACGTCGGCGCGCAGGGCCCGCCCCACCGTGTCGGCCGGCAACGGCGTGGGGGGCGGCTGGGGCAGCCGCAGGACGCCGACGTCGGCGGTCCGTCCTCCGCGCAGTCGGCGGTAGACGGACTCGTTCGTCCAGGTCACGGCGATGCCGCCGGTCGCGATCCGTTCGCCGCCCAGGCGTACGACGGCGTCGTAGCGCAGTGCGGCCGGGCGGCCGGCACGGCGGCGGACCTCTCCGACCGTGATGTCGATGACGGGCTCGGCGGGGGCGGCGCCGACGGCCAGGTGCTCGGGGCGCGTGTCGACACGCAGTTCCCGCAGGACGAACTGATGACCCAGCGGGACCTCGTACGCCGCGTGGGCGAGCAGCGCCCCGCACTGGCGGACCGTTTCTGCAACCAACAGCGGTTCGTACGCCGAACGGTCCGGGGACACGTGTAACTGATGGGTGCGCGGCCACTGGGCGGTGATGGTGAAACGATCGGCGTCCGTCCTGGTCCAGCCGGTGAGGAGGACCTCCGCGACGGCCACGCGGTGCACGAATTCACGGGGAACGGTCGCCGTCAGCACCCCCGGTCCGGCCGGGGTCCGCGTGAACTGCCGCGACTCTGGCATGTCTCCCCCTCGTTCCTCCGAAGCGATGACGGACGGCGAGGTGCCCGTGCCGGTGAGCGCTAGAGTACGAGGGATTCCGGTCTGTTTTCAATGTGGCCTGATCGAGACCGGACAGGATCCGAACTCGGCGCATGGGAGGGGTTCTTATGGCGAGACAGGAGCGCGCCATCAGGACACGCAGGGCGATTGTGGAGGCCGCGGGCGCCGTCTTCGACGAGCACGGGTACGCCGCGAGCACCATCGCGATGGTGCTGGAGCGGGCCGAAGTCACCAAAGGCGCCCTGTACTTCCACTTCCCCTCCAAGGAGTCCCTGGCCCAGGCGGTGCTCGACGAGCAGTTGTCCCTGGGGGCCGTACCGCCGCATCCGTGCAAGGTGCAGGAGATCGTCGACATGACGTTCGTCTTCGGGCAGCGGCTGCGGACCAACTCCCTGCTGAAGGGGAGCGTCCGGCTGACGGTGGACCAGTGCGCCCCGCCCGGCGTCGATCACACGGGACCGTTCCGGCAGTGGAGCGAGCACCTGTTGGCGATGCTTCAACAGGCACGCGACCAGGGCGAGTTGCTGCCGACAGTGCAGCCGCCGGACACGGCGGACCTGCTGGTGGGGGCGTTCGCCGGGGTTCAGCTGATGTCTCGGGCTCTTCACGGGCGGGAGGACCTCGGGCACCGGATCTCCGTCATGTGGGCTCACCTGCTGCCGAGCATCGCGGTGCCGGGACTGCTGATCGGCCTCGACAGCCGGCCCGACCGCGGGGCCCGCGTGCTGGCATCGGTGGAAAGCGGTGAACCGGTGGGCGCCGAGGCGTGATTCCGGGCGGATGGAGGTGCCCGTCCCCGGCGCGCGCCGACGCAGGACGGGCCGGCCGGTGCCCCATCCGCACCGGCCGGCCCATCCGTTCAGGGGAGTGCGCTCAGAAGGTCAGCTTCCAGCCGTTGAGCGTGCCCGTGTCCTGCGCCGCCGTGTCCTGGACGCGGAGCTTCCAGGTGCCGTTGGCCGTCTCGGATGAGGCGTTCACGGTGTAGGTGGTGTTGACGTTGTCCGCGGAGTCCGAGGAGCTCGCCGGCTTCAGGCTGTACACCGTGCCGTCCGGGGCGACGAGGCTGATCGCCAGGTCACCGCGGTAGGTGTGGGTGATGTCGACGCCGACCTGGAGGGCCGAGGGGGCGTTGCCGCTGCGGCCGCTGACGGCGATGGAGGACTCGATCGCGGAGCCGTTGTCCGGGATGGAGACGGCGGTGGTGCTTGAGTAGGTCGTCCCCGTCGTCGTACCGCCGCCGCTCACGGCCGCGACCGTCTTCGCCGCGTCCGCCAGACCCGCGCCGCAACCGCCCGAGCAGGCGCCCGGCAGCGGACGGGCGTTGTTCTTGATGGCGGTCTCGATCTGTGCCGGGGTCAGCGAGGAGTTCGCCGACTTCACCAGTGCGACCAGGCCCGCGATGTGCGGGGTGGCCATGCTGGTGCCCTGGTAGTAGGCGTACGACTCCGAGGCGGGCGTCGAGGCACCGGAGTTGAGCGTGGACAGGATGCCGTTGGCGGTGCCGGTGCTGGTCTGGCCGCCGGGCGCCGAGATGTCCACCAGGGAGCCGTAGTTGGAGTACGAGGCCTTGGCGCCGGCGCGGTTGGTGGCGGCGACCGAGATGATGTTGTTGCAGTTGCCCGGCGAGTGGCCGGAGACGTTCTCGTTGTCGTTGCCGGCGG
Source organism: Streptomyces canus (assembly GCF_030816965.1). Taxonomy (NCBI): domain Bacteria; kingdom Bacillati; phylum Actinomycetota; class Actinomycetes; order Kitasatosporales; family Streptomycetaceae; genus Streptomyces; species Streptomyces canus. Next base: position 7,767,873 of record NZ_JAUSYQ010000002.1, on the reverse strand, counting down.
CCACGACGACGGTCGTGCCGCGACCGACGGCGTTGTTGATGGCGGTCTGGGTCGCCGAGGTGCAGGCGCCGTCGCCGCCGAGGCTCATGTTGATGACCTTGGCGACATTGGTGTTGGCGGGCACGCCGGAGACGGTGCCGCCGGACGCCCAGGTGATGGCGTCGATGATGTCGGAGTCGTAACCGCCGCACTTGCCGAGGACGCGCACAGGGGAGATCTTCGCGCCGTACGCGATGCCCGCGACACCCTTGCCGTTGCCCGTGACCGCGGCGATCGTGCCGGCGACGTGCGTGCCGTGCCACGAGGAGCTGGAGGCGGGGATGCCCGAGCCGCACTCGTTGGCCGCGTAGTAGTCGCCGGGGTCGGCCGGGTTGCTGTCGCGGCCGTTGCCGTCGACCGAGACCGCGGTGTCGGAGATGAAGTCGTAGCCGCCGACGATGTTCGCGGCGAGGTCGGAGTGGGTGACGTAGCCCGTGTCGATGACGGCGACGGTGACGCCGCTGCCGGTCGAAGTCGGCCAGGCACCCGGCACGTTCATGCCGGCGGTGGACTCGAACAGGTCCCACTGCTTGGCGTACTCGGTGTCGTTCGGGTCGGCCTGCGGCTTGTTCAGGCGGTCCGGTACGACATAGGCGACCTGCGGATCCGCCGTGAACTCGGCGACGGCGTCGGCGACTTCGGCCTTGCTGGGGTCCGCGCCCAGGTCGACGAGGGCGGCCCCGGTGCCGAGTCTGCGCTGGAAGTCGGCGTCCTTGGCGGCGGCGTCGGCCTCGGCGGCCTTGTTCGACGTGGCCTCGGCGGCGCCGGTCCTGTATCCGACGATGAGGCGCTCGGCCTGGACGCCGGGGGCGGCCTCGGTGAGCGCGGCCGGGACGGCGGCTTCCTGGGCGGGGGTGTCCTGGGCTACGGCGACGGAGGCCGTGCCGACCGAGAGCAGGGCCGCGGAGACGGCGGCGGCGGATATCAGCTTCCGCCGGAGGGAGGGGGAGGTACGCAAGGGCTTGCCTTTCGTGGCCGTGCTCCGGGCAGCGCGGAGCGGCAGTCGAATCGCTTCGTCGGTGAAGCAGCGGGGGGTGAAGCCAAGAGCGCGGCGGCCGGCCAGACGGAGACGCATGACCCGTTCGGGGTTACCTGTGGGTCAGCTGTGGTCGAACGATAGGCAAAGAGCAGGTCATGCGGATACAGGGGAAACCCTTGATCCGGCCGAGAACACACCCTCAACGGTGGCCGGTTGACCGATGGTGGCGGCTTTGCCCGCCTCTGAGCGGGGCGGACGAACCGGTGCGCCGGTGAACGCGTGAGGCCCGTTTCCCGTACTGCACGAAGCCCGTAGTTCCCGCGCCGCCCGAGGAGGCGTTCCGGATGGCCCGGATGCCCTGGACCACCGCCCGTCGCACGAGTGCGGCGGTCGCCGCCCTGTCCCCGTTCCTGCTGACCGTGTTCGCGGCGGCTCCCGCGCAGGCCCACGGCGCTCCCACGGATCCGGTCAGCCGGGTCTTCGCCTGCTCCCCCGACGGCGGCTCCTCGGGCACGGCGGCATGCCGCGCCGCCGTGGCGGCCAACGGCTCGCCCTTCACGGCGTGGGACAACCTGCGGGTCGCGAACGTGAACGGCCGGGACCGGCAGACGATCCCCGACGGCAAGCTGTGCAGCGGCGGCCTGCCCGCCTACCAGGGCCTCGACCTGGCCCGCTCCGACTGGCCGTCGACCCGGCTGTCCCCCGGCGCGACGCTGACCATGAAGTACGTCTCGACGATCCCGCACACCGGCACGTTCCGGATGTACCTCACCGAGCCCGGCTACGATCCGTCGAAGCCGCTGAAGTGGTCCGATCTGCCGGAGCAGCCGTTCGCTCAGGTGAAGGACCCGGCGCTGACGGACGGCGCGTACCGGATCAGGATGACGCTGCCGAAGGACCGGACGGGCCGGCAGGTGCTGTACACGATCTGGCAGAACAGCAGTACGGCGGACACGTACTACTCGTGCTCGGACGTGGTGTTCCCGGCAGCGGCAGACAAGAACGGGGGCGGGGCGAGCGCCGCCGCGTCGCCGACCCGGTCGAAGGCGGCGGAGAAGCGGCCCGCCAGGAGTGCGGCGCCGACCACCGCCTCACCCACGCCGACGCCTTCCGTGGCCCGTTCGGCGGGCGGCGCCGTCCCCGACTCCACTCCGGTGGCCGCCGACGCCGACCCCGCTTCCGGGCCTTCCGCGCCCATGCTGGCGGGCGGCGCCGCCACGGTGCTGGTGCTCACCGGGGGCGCCGCCCTGGCGCTTCGTCTGCGCCGGCGCTGAACTACGCGGTCACGGAGTTCAGTTGACGTAGACCGCCTCGCCGCTCGCGGTCACCGGGCTGTACTTCGCGGTCCAGAAACCGCTGGCGGGGCACAGCGAGGAACCGGACGTCCGGCTGAACTGCTGGTTGGCGAACTTGATGCTGTTGTCGGTGTTGTCGGCCGTGCCGGACAGGCCGGACGCCGCCTGGTAGACACAGCTGACGCTGCCCAGCAGGGTGCGCAGCACGACGGTGGTCTGGATGGTGGTACCGCTCGCCGGGGTCACGGCGACGGAACCGTCGGAGGACACGGCGGTGGTGTACGGCAGGTTGTTCACCGTGATGCTGGTGACGCCGAGGACGCCGACCACGTTCGAGGTGCAGTTGCTGAAGGTCTGCCCGGTCAGGGACTCGGTGGCGGTACCCGGGGCGGTCGGGTTGCCGTCGACCGTGGCCGTGAACGTGGAGGCCGAGCAGCTGATCCCGCTGGTGCCCGTCGCGCTGGAGTAGAGGGTCGCGGTGGTCCCCTCGGCCAGGGACGCACTGATGGCCGTGCCCTCGGCGACGTTGGTGCCGCCGACCCCGCCGGTGGTGAGAACCGCGACGTCGGCCGCGGCGGCGGGGGCGGACGCGGCCACGGCCACGGGAAGCGCGAAGGCGGCGGCAGCGGCGGTGAGGGAGAGCAGAGAACGCATACGCATGCGGGGTTGCCTCTTTCCTGAGGTGAGGGTGGGTGTGGGGGGCGCGGACGCATGTCGGCGTCCGCCGTCGCCGACCCGTCACGCCTTCTCCGTACGTGACGGACCGGCAACGGCAGCCGGCCGGTGACCGTCCGGACACCCCATGGGGGAGGGCTCCGGCCGGGCCGGGCGGGAGGTGGCGATCCCGGTACGGCCCAGGGGGGAAGCGGCCGTTCCGGGTGCCGTGGAGGGTCGGACTCGGGCGGTGAAGAGCCCGTGAGGACAGATGGTCCGGGAATGCGGGCAGGTGCCGCCCGACGGCTTGGATCCGGCGCCACGGATCCGGGGAAGCCAGGGAGAGTTGTAGACCTGATCATCCGTCAACGTCAAGGTGTGACAAGGCAGTTGATCATCGTTCGACGACTTTTCCCTGCCGGTGGGAACGTTGTTGATCACGGCTGCCACATAATCAACACCCTTTACTCACAACTTGCTTGACCCATGGCCGTAACCGCCGGTAACTTCCGTGTCGCTACTGCGGAGTACGTGAAAGCCCTTACAGCCGCCGGGGTGGGAGGAGACGTGCGCCGCAGCCGCTGTCCGCGCCAGGACAACAAGCCACTGAAGCCGCACATCCGCACGTGAGCCCCACTTGCGTCGACTATGCCCCTGGGAGCAGCACATGGCCTCGTCCGTCGGCACCATCTCCGAGACCCCCGAAAGCGGTTCCACCCCGGAAGCCTCCGACAGACCCGCCAGACGCGGGCGGGTCCGGGGACGCCGGGCCGCGATCATGGCCGTGCCGGCCGTCGCGATCACCGCGGGTCTCGCGATCCTGACCGCCGAGGGCGCTCTGGGCGTCCAGTTCGCCATCTCCGGCATGCCCTTCACGGTCACCGCGACGGAGCTCAAGGGCACCGGGTTCGAGCAGTTCGGCGGGCTCGACAACATGGCGGACAACAGCCCGAACGCCGGCGACACCGGCGGCCAGGTACTGGTCGTCACCTCCGCCATCAAGCGCGCGACCCTCACCAAGCTGTGCCAGAGCGTCGACCTGGGCGGCACCAACCTGCTCATCAAGGCGGGCCAGGGAGACAAGAAGGTCGAGGCGACCGATCTGACCACGGACTCGACCGAGCTGTCGGGTAACGCCTCCTTCGACAACATCGAGATCGGCAACGACGCCAGCACCCTCACCAAGGCGGGCGTGAAGGGGCCCATCGGCGTCTTCAGCCAGCAGGCCGACACGGTGTACATCGGCGACCTGCGGCAGACCAACTACGCCACCACGGCAGGTGTGTTCAAGCTGCCCGGCCTCAAGCTCAGCTTCAGCAGCACGGGTTGCTGATGGAGAGCCAGGAGCCGGTGAGCGGACGCGAGCCCGAGGGCGTACGGCAGCCTGTGGCCCGCCAGGACGCGTTCACCCGCTGGGTGTACGGACGCCCCTTCTTCGGTGGACTGTGGCTCACCCTGGGCGGGGCATGGATCCTGCTCACCATGAAGGCCTCGGTGAAGGTCGTCCTGCATGTGGGGATGCAGGGAGTGGCGGGCTACCTCCTGCCGACCCTGATGGTGCTGCTGGGGCTGCTGATCCTCTTCAGCCCCGACCAGCGCCTGTTCTACTCGATCACCGGCGTCCTGATCTCCATGGGCACCTGGGTCACCTCGAACCTGGGCGGCTTCATGGTCGGCCTCCTGCTGGGGGTCGCGGGGAGCGTCCTGACCTTCGGCTGGCTGCCCGACCAGGACCCGCGGGTGAGCCGCCGCGAGCGGCGCGAGCGGGGCCGGGAGGCGGAGCGGTCCGCTACCGGTACCGACCCGGGGCAGCCCGGTCCCGCGGCAGCCACGGCGCAGGCCGGGATGGTCTCCGGTACACCGCAGGCCACCCAGTAGCCGGGTGCGCACAGACCGCGCCCGTCCGTGGGATCAGGCACCTCCGCGGGAACGCACCCGCCCTCCCGGGGCCCGGACCGTGCAGGAACCGCCCGTCAGACGCCGGGCAGCCTGCGCGGTTCGACGCGTTCCTCGACCGCCGTCCCGCCGTCGCGACGTACGACGTAGGCGCCCTTTCCGGGCACCTCGGTGACGGCCTCGACGAGTTCGGTGCCGCGGTAGACCAGTCCCACGCCGTCGTCCGTGCAGTGGGTGGTGGGCAGGGTGCCGTCCGCGACGAGCCGGTGGACCAGGGGGCGACGGCCCGGGTCGCTGTCGTAGTGCACGCCGTTCCCGTACGGCAGGAAGCCCAACGCGTCGGTGAGCGGGCGGAGTTCGGGGCCGTACGAGTCGGTGGTGCCGCCCTCGAACCAGCACAGGGAGCCCGCGCTGACCCCGCTGAGCACCACCCCGGCCTCCCAGGCCCTGCGCAGGACGCGGTCGATCCCGTGCACCCGCCACACGGCGAGCAGGTTCGCCACCGAGCCGCCCATGACCCACACCACGTCCTGCTCCAGGACGGTGCCCTCGGCGTCGTCCAGGTTGGGCATGGGGAAGAGCTGGAGCGGGGTGAGGTCGAAGCCGGCCACCCGGGCCGCCTCGTGCATTCGTGCCGTGAAGTGTTCGGCGTCCCCGATGGCCGTGCCGACGTACATCACGCGCGGCCTGCGGCCGTGGGCGCCCGACAGATCCACGGCGTGGTGCACCAGCGCGTGGAACGACACCATGGTGCGACCACCGGTGCGGTGTCCTCCGGAGGTGGCGACGATGGTCGGTTCTGGGGCCATTCACATGATCATAGCCAGCGCCGCGCGAGGACAGGGGCGAGGACGGGGGCATGCTCGATGACCTCGACCGCGGTCTGATCCACGCGCTGACGTCGACGGGCGAGTGCCGTTCCGTCGGGTCGCCTCGGTGCTGGGCGTCTCGGCACAGACGGTCGCGCGGCGGTACCGGCGGCTGTGCGCGGACTCCGGACTGCGGGTGGTGGGTCGTGGACGAACCCTCACCAGGCGCGTCTCACCCAGTGGTTGGTACGGCTGACGGTGGCCGCCCGGTCGGCCCGGGACATCGAGAAGGCGAGGGTGAAGAGGCCGGCGCCGCAGCCGACGGCGGTCAGCGTGATGGGCAGGGCCCACGGATACGCGCCCGGCGTCGCCGCGTGGTGGACAGCCACGCTCGCGCACAGGCCTGCCAGCAGGACCCCCAGCCCCGCGTGCATCACGCGGCGCCCCCATCGCCGTACCAGATGCGCCCGCGGGGCATGCCGATGCGGCTGCGCACCTTCGCCGAGGCCGCGGAGATCTTCACGGGACTGGACGGCGTGGAGCCGGGCATCGTCCAGGTGCACACGTGGCATCCGGACGGCTCGGGCACCGAGGTGATCCGTGACGCGGACATCGCGATGTACGGGGTGGTGGGGCGCAAGCCGTGAAGCGGGTGACGAGGCGGGGAATGACACGGGGCCGTGAACGCCACCCCGCTACCGCCACCTCCTCCTGCCCGCCAGACGTGAAGATCATTACGATGCGGAACCGAGAAGCCACTACAAGGGGCTGATCACTTGACTACCGGCGGTCACACGCGGTTGGCTCCTGGCCAGTGAAGGTTAAACCGGCCGGCGCACCCGCGTTCCGGCCACCCCTTCGCGATCCGCCTGCTCGGCCGCACAGCGAGGTGCCGCACCCATGAACACTCCTCCCCCACCTCGGACTCCCTCGAGATCCCTGCGCGTGGCCGCCCTGACCTCCGTAGCCCTCCTCCTGCTCGCCGGCTGCTCCGGCGCCGGCGGCGACTCCGCACTCGAGTCGGGCAGGGGCGTGGCCGAGGGGGCGGACGCCGCGGGGCTGAAGGTCGCTCTGATCACCCACGGCGGCGAGGGTGACGCCTACTGGGAGCTCGTACGGAAGGGGGCCGAGGCCGCCGCCGCGAAGGACGGTGTCGATCTGACCTACGCGAACGACTCCGACCCGGTCGGCCAGGCCCAGCTGGTGCGCGACGCGATCAGCGACCGGGTCGACGGCATCGCGGTCACCCTGGCCAAGCCGGCCGCGATGAAGGCACCGGTGGCCGCGGCGCGGGCGGCGGACATCCCGGTGGTGGGCCTCAACTCCGGAATCGACGCCTGGAAGTCGCAGGGGCTGCTGGAGTACTTCGGCCAGGACGAGAGCGTGGCGGGCGCGGCCGTCGGGGACAAGCTGAACGGCCTGAAGGTCAAGCACGCGCTGTGCGTCATCCACGAGCGGGGCAACGTCGCCCTGGAGGCGCGCTGCGCCGGTGTGAAGAAGACGTTCCGCGGCGAGACCGAGAACCTGTACGTGGAGGGCACCGACCCCGAGGCCGTGGACACCGTGCTCACGGCCCGGCTGCGCCAGGACCCCGACATCGACGAAGTCGTCACCCTCGGCGCGCAGTTCGCTCTGGACGCCGTGGGATCGGTGAAGGCGGCCGGCAGCAAGGCCCAGGTCGCCACCTTCGACCTCAACAACGACCTGGTCAAGGCGATCCGCACCGGGGACGTACAGTTCGCGGTGGACCAGCAGCCGTATCTGCAGGGCTACCTCGCCGTGGACTCCCTGTGGCTGTACCGGACCAACGGCAACATCAGCGGGGGCGGTGTGGCTCCCGTCCTCACCGGGCCCGCGTTCGTCACCCGGACGAACGTCGCCGCGGTCGCGAAGTTCGCCGCGGCCGGCACGAGGTGACATCACTTCGGAACGACAACTCGCCTCCGATCACCCCACTCCGCTCTCCCTGACCGCCCAAGGACGACCATGCCCGACCGGAAAGGTACCCGGCGCCGCCTCGGCTCCATACGTCTCTCCCTCATCATGCTGGCGCTGGTGCCCAGCGTCACCCTCGCCGCCATGTGGGGCGTGACGACCACGCAGGTGTTCTCGGAGGGCCTACGGCTGCGCTCGCAGACCGATCTCAGCCGGTCGACCGGCGCGATGGGTACCGAGGCCACGCTCGCGCTGCAGGGGGAACGAGCGTTGTCCGCCGCCTGGCTGGCCAAGGTGCCCGGTTCCCGGGCCGCCCTGGACGAGAAGCGCGCAGCCACGGACGCGGCGGTCGCCAAGCTCGTCCGGCGGTCCGACGAGATCCAGCGGGCGCCCGCGCGCATCGCCGACCAGCTGTACTCGGTCCTCGGCTCGGTGGGCAGCCTGGAGTACTACCGCGACCAGGTGGACCACCCCACCGACATCACCGCCCAGCAGGCGCTCGACCAGTACACGTCGATCATCGACGACCAGATACACGCCTTCCAGCAGCTCTCGCAGGTCGACGACGGCGACCTCACCTCGCAGGCCGGGCCGCTCGTCGCCATCGAACACGCGGCCGAGCTGACCTCGCAGGAGGATGTGGCGCTCACCCTGGCCTGGCCGTCCGGGCATCTCGACGAACAGGCCTGGGAGCAGTTCGTCCAGCTGGTGAACACGCGCCGGTGGCTCGTCGAGGACCAGATCGTGCCCGCGCTGAGCGGCTCCGCGAAGACGCAGACCGAGCGGATCCTGGCGAGCGCGGACTGGCGGGCCCTGACCGCCGTCGAGGACCAGGTGCTCGCCGCGCGTCCGGCCGCCGGGACGGGGCAGGTGGCCCTGCCGGACCTGCGGAAGCGGTGGACGCCGGCGATGGACAAGGTGTCCGTCCGCTACACCGCGCTGATCCGGCAGCAGACGTCCGGGCTGCTCTCCCGCAGCGCGGACAAGGCGCACGAGCAGCTGCTGACGGCGGCCTCGCTCAGTGCCGGCGGGCTCATCGCGCTGCTGCTGTGCCTCGTCATGTCCTGGCGGATCACCCGTTCGCTGTCCCGGCGGCTGCGCGGCCTGCGGGAGGCCACACTGAGCCTGGCCCAGGAGCGGCTGCCGGACGTGGTCGCACGGCTGGACCGGGGCGAGAAAGTCGATGTGGACCGGGCCGCACCGGAGTTGGACTACGGCTCGGACGAACTGGGGCAGGTGGCCAAGGCGTTCAACGCGGCGCAGCGTACGGCCGTGGTGACCGCCGTCGAACTCGCCGACACCCGGCGTGGATTCCAGAAGGTGATCCTCGGGATCGCGCGGCAGAGCCAGAACCTGGTCAACCTCCAGCTCAGCCGGCTGGACACGCTGGAGCGCGAGCACCAGGACCCGGACGTGCTGTCGGGGCTGTACGAACTGGACTCCACGGCCAGCCAGTTGCGGCGGTACGAGGAGAACCTGGTCATCATCAGCGGCGGGCAGCCGCGGCGCAGCTGGACCGAGCCGGTCGCGCTGATCGACATCCTGCGCAGTGCGGTGGGTGAGGTCGCCGAGTACCAGCGGGTGGAGGTGCACACGGAGGAGGAGGTCTGTCTGGCCCCGCCCGCGGTCGCGGACGTGATCCACCTCCTGGCCGAGCTCATCGAGAACGCCACGCTGTACTCCCCCGCGCCGAGTCTCGTCTCGGTACGGGCGGGGATGGTCGCCAAGGGCCTTGCCGTCGAGGTCGAGGACCGGGGCCTTGGTATGTCGGAGGATGAGTACGCCTCCCTCAACGCCCACTTGGCCGAAGCCCCCAAGTTCGACGTCGTCGCCCTCGCCGACGACCTCCGCCTGGGCATGTTCGTCATCGCCCGCCTCGCCAACCGCCACGGCGTCCAGGTGACGCTGCGGTCCTCGCCGTACGGCGGAACGACGGCGATCGTGCTGATCCCGCACGAGATCGTCGTACGGGAGGAGAGCGAGCCGGAGAACCTGGTCCGAGCCGTCGCTCCAGCCGCTTCGGGGGCCTGGGCCGGTGTCGGGGCCATGGCGGGGCCGGGCCATGCGGAGAGTCCGTCCGACGGAGACCGACCGAGGGACTCCGGGAACGCCAGGCCCCTGGCACGTACGGGGCTTGGGTCGGATGCAAGGGGGCCGGCGAGCACAGCACGCGCGACGGGGGCGGCGAAGGCGGGAGACCTGGCTGGTGCACCGGGGGCGGCGGGCGCGGGTGACCCGGCCGGTGCTTCGGGGCCGGCTGAAGCGGGAGACCCGACCGGCGCGTCGGGGCCCGCAGAAGCGGGAGACCCAGTTGACGCACCGGGGTCGGCGGACGCGGCAGACCCTGCTCGGGTTCCGGGAGCCGCAGGCGCGGGAGACCCAACCGGTGCGTCGGGGCCCGCAGAAGCGGGAGACCGGGCTCCTGCACCGGGGGCGGCGGACGCCGGAGGCTCGACCGGTGCCTCGGCCACCACGGGCCCGGGAGACCCGACCGGCGTGTCGAGGGCCAGGGACGCGAGAGGTTCGGCTCGTACGACGGGGTCGACGGACGCGGGAGACCCCGTTCGACCAACGGGAGCCGCGGACGCGGAAGACCCGACCCGTGCCTCGGCCGCCACAGGCCCGGGAGACCCGGCCGGCGTGTCGAGGGCCCGGGACGCGAGAGCTTCGGCGGCCGGGGCTGGTGCACAAGACGCTGCCGCCCCGGCGAACACACCAGGACCCACCTCCGCGGGAACTTCCGCGGCCGCGGCCGGCGCACGAGGCGCGGCAGCCCCGGCGAGTTCGTCGGGATCCATGAGTGCGTCGCGTCCGGTGGGCGCCGCCCGCCCGGACGGGCTCGCGCCTCTCCCCCGGCGGGTGCCGCAGACCAGTCTGGCTGTCGAGCTGAGGGAGGACGCCCCGGTCGTCGGCGAGCAGGAGGACGCCGAGGAGTTCACCGCGGACCGCGCGGCCTCCTCGCTCGCCGGATTCCAGCTCGGGACGCTCCGCGCCCGGGACGAGGACGAGGTCCTCGACACCCTGGAGAACACGACCAGGACCGGGACCGACCCGCTCGGCACCCCCGTGGACGGATTTCCCGGCGCTCGGGCGAACTCTGGCCCCGCCGGGGAAACACCCCCCACCGACCGGAACAGTCTGCCCAGTGCTTCCGGCAACCCGGACGCCGCCAAGGACGCTCCCGCCGACGACCCCCTGCGTGGTAGCCCCGAAAAAACGGCCCCCGCCGACCACAACCACCACCCCGCCACCCCAAAGACCCCGGACGCCGCCCAGCACCCCCCCGCCGACGCCCCCCCGCCCGGCACCCCCGAAGAAACGGCCCCCGCCGAGGCCGTACCCACCGGTGCCCCGCAGGACGCGGCCGTCGCCGCTCGTAGTCCCCGTACCGATCGCTCATGAAGGACACGCCATGACACGCCCCACCCCCGCCACGCACACCCAGCTGGACCAGCTGCTGACCGGACTCGTGGAGCGGGTCGCCGACGTGACGCAGGCTGTCGTGCTCTCGGAGGACGGGCTGGTCGTCAGCAAGTCCACCGGGTTCCTGCGCGACGACGCCGAGCGGCTGGCGGCGACCGCGTCCGGTCTGATGAGCCTGAGCAAGGGCGTCAGCATGGACTTCCGGGGCGGCCCGGTGCGCCAGGCCCTCATCGAGATGGCCAACAGTTTCCTGATCCTCACCTCCGCGGGGCCCGGCGCCCACCTCGTCGTGCTCACCGGACCGAACGCCGACGTCGGTGTCGTGGCGTACCAGATGAACATGCTGGTGAAGAAGATCGGCGAGCACCTCAGCGCGGCACCACGGGCCGGCATCGGCCCCACCGGCGGGTGAGGTGACCGACAGCGACGCGGCGGCCAGACTGGTGCGACCGTTCGCCCTGACCGGCGGAAGGACGCGGCCCAGCCGTGCCGATTTCACCCTCATCACCACGGTGACCGCGGTGGATCCGCCACCGGAACTCGCCCCGCGCCCGCAGGCCGAGCAGACCCGCATCCTGCGCCGGTGCGTCCGCCCCGTCGCCGTGGCGGAGCTGGCCGCGCTGCTCGACCTCCCGGTCAGCGTGGTCGTGATCATGCTCTGCGATCTGCTGGAGGCGGGCCTCATCACCGCGCACCCGCCACGTCCCGTCTCGCCCCGCACCCCGGACCTGGACCTGTTGCAGAAAGTGAGGGAAGGCCTTGGTCGGCTCTGACCCGCTCGCCACCGAGACAGCCGGTACTCCCACCGCACCCGACACCGTCAAGATCCTCATCGCCGGGGGCTTCGGAGTCGGCAAGACCACCATGGTCGGGTCGGTCAGCGAGATCGCCCCGCTGCGCACGGAAGAACCCCTCACCGTCGCGGGCCTGGGCGTCGACGACCTCGCCGGGATCGAGCAGAAGCGGGCCACCACCGTGGCCATGGACTTCGGCCGGATCACCATCAGTGACGAACTCGTGCTCTATCTCTTCGGCACCCCGGGCCAGCAGCGGTTCTGGTTCATGTGGAACGACCTCGCCGTCGGCGCCCTGGGCGCGGTCGTCCTCATCGACGTCCGGCGCCCGGAGTCGAGCTTCGCCGCGGTGGACTTCTTCGAACACCGGCGCATCCCCTTCGTCGTCGCCGTGAACGGCTTCGAGGGCCGGCACCCGTACCCGGCCGAGGACATCAGGGAGTCCCTCGCCCTCCCGGAGGGCGTCCCGGTGGTGTTGTGCGATGCGCGGCGACGCGAGTCGTCCCGGGACGTGCTGATCGCCCTCCTGGACCTGCTGATCGCCGCGGCCGTCGAGTAGCGGCAGCTCACTCGTCCGGACCGGTCAACTCCTCGTCCGAGGACGGGATCAGCCGAGCTCTGAGGTCCGGGTCGGGCATCTCGCGGTCGAAGGGGAACATCGGCCGGCGGATACGCCGGTGGCCGAGGCGCGGCAGGTCCTGGTCGACGCCGCCCGGGGTGAGGGCCATCTTCCAGTCGGCGGCCATCGCGAACAGCTCGGGCTCCAGATACCCGATCTTGACGAGGACGAGGTCCGCCTCGCGCGGCGCCAACTCCAGGTCGGTGAAGTCGTGTTCACAGTGGTACGGCTTTCTCAGGCGCGTCAGGATCACATACACGCTTCCCACCCGCAGCACCGCCTCGGTCACCGCGTGCTGGTCACCGTGCCGGATCGCGTGGACCACACCGGTCAGGGTGAGCGGGCCCGCGTGACGGTCGTCGACCTCGGCACCGGCGGTCACGGTGACCGTGGCCCCGACGCCGGCCTGCACGGCCGTGTCGACGGCGGCCGGGCCCGGGAGCGAGGCGTAGATGACCACCGGGCCCGAGGGCTCCTGGAACTCCGGGCGGGCCAATACCTGTTGGAGCCCCCATGTGACGTCACCGGCGCCGCCCGCTGTCGGGTTGTCACCGGTGTCGCTGATGAAGTACGGCCGCTTCCGCGAGGCCAGCGCCGTGTCCAGACACTCCTCGAGCGTGCCGGTCGGGGCGACGAAGTCGAAGTCGTGGCGGGCCTTCCAGAAGCCGCGGGCGAGCCGTTCGGCACCGGTCGTCACCGCGTCCGCGGAGGAGCCCGTGACGACGATCGCGGCCCGGTTGCGGGGCTCGTCCGCCCACGCGTAGCCGACCCAGATCGCCGCGTCCGTCACTCCGTCGGTCCCCTCCACCTCCGCCACGGCGGCGTAGACGCTCTTCGCCGGCTCGATCCGGGTGGAGGTCTGCTCGCCTGCCAGGAGTACGGGGACCGGGATCCAGGCCTTGACCGGGCGGGGAGCGCCGCTCGTGAGGTGGTTCACGAGGTTGCGGGCGGCCCGCTCCTTCGTCTCCGTCGCGTCCTCGTGCGGGGCCATGCGGTAACAGGTGATCAGGTCGGTGCGGTGGGCGAGTTCCCGCGAGACGTTGCCGTGCAGGTCCATGGAGGCCGAGATGATCGTTTCGGGACCGGTGATCTCCCTTATGCGGCGCAGGAGTTCGGCTTCCGCGTCGTCCACGCCCTCCACGGTCATCGCGCCGTGGATGTCGTACCAGAGGCCGTCGATGGGGCCGATCTCCTTCAGCCTGTCCAGGAGTTCGGCGGTGAGGTCGGCGTAGGCGCGGGCCGTCACCGTGCCGCCGGGCAGCGATGTGCCGACGAGGGCGCCTCGCCAGGTGGCGGCCTGGCGCAGTCGCTGACCCGGGGCGAGGAAGGGGTAGCGGGTGAGGATGTCGTCGCCGCGTCGGGGGTGGAAGGCGGGGGCTTCGGTGCGGGCTGGGGAGAACGTCGAGGATTCGATGCCGAGGCCTGCGATGGCAATTACGGGGCGGGATGAAGGCACGGTTGCTCCAGGTCCGTTGTTGTCTGCGAGTTCGTCGTGGCTGGTCGGGCCCCTACAAGCCGCCGGTGACCGTCTGCATCGCCTGCGCCAGTGCCCGCTGCAGCGCGAACTGGCCCGCCCCCGCCAAGCCGGCATCGGCGCCCAACGACGTCCGCTCGATCACCAGGTGCTGGGTCACCAGCGGATGGCAGCCTTCGTACAGCTGGCTTCGCACGGCCGCGACGAACGGCTCCAGCGTGGAGAGGATGCCGCCCAGGTACACGGCGTCGGGGTTGAAGAAGTTGACGTTGGCGGCGAGGACCTGGCCGAGGTAGCGGCCGGCCTGGCGGACCGCGCGGGTCGCTTCGGGGTCGGCGTCGAGAGCGAGGCGTACGACGTCCTCGGTGCTCGCCACCGGCAGGCCCCGTTCCCGCAGGATCCTGACCAGTGCCGCGCCGGAGGCGACCGTCTCCAGGCAGCCCGTGTTGCCGCAGGAGCACGGGGTGTCCTGGGCGGCCTCGACGCGGACGTGGGTGATCTCCCCGGCCCCTCCGGTCGCGCCCCGGTACAGCCGCCCGTCCGCGATGACGCCCGCCCCGATCCCGGAGCCCACCTTCACCATGATCGACTGCCGGTGCTCGACGGGCCGGACACTGTGCTCGCCCACGGCCATGCAGTTGGCGTCGTTCTCGACGGCCACCGGGACGGCGAAGCGCTCCTCGAACCAGTCCCGTACGGGGAAGCGGTTCCAGCCGGGCATGCGCGCCGGAAGGGTGACGAGGCCGGGATCCACGTCGACCGGGCCCGGCAGGCACAGACCGACGCCCCGCAGCTTCTCCCGGCCGTGCCGGTCGATGAGCGTCTGGAGCGTGTCCGCCAGGCCGGGCAGCGCGGCCTCGGGCCCGTCCGCCGTGGCGAACGGCACGGTCGACACGTCGGTGAGGCCGCCCCCGGGGTGCACGACCCCGACATGCGCGTGCTTTCCGCCGAGGTCGGCCGCGACCGCGTATCCGTCGCTGCCGCCGAGCCGCAGCACCTTGCGCGGCCGCCCGCCGGTGGAGGACCGGGTGCCTTCCTCGGCGACCAGGCCGTGCGCCAGCAACTGTCCGACCGCGAAGGACACGGTCGAGGGCGCGGCGCCGAGCAGAGCGGCGAGTTCCGTACGGGTCGACGCCTGCCCGGAGGCGAGGAGTTCGAGGACGCCCTCGGCCAGCGAGGAGAAGCCGGAGCCGTGCCGTCGATGCGGTGGCGGACTTTTTTCAAGCATGGTCGAAGTTACTCCCGAATTCGACGGCCCAGGCGTCGAGCGTAGGCCCGAAAACCCTCTCCGTGCTTTTTCCAGAACAGCAGAAACAGGCTTTTTACAGCGGCAAGCCTATTTCTTCCAACGGAGGGGGCGTTCACTTGCCCCACCCCCGCTTCCATCTCCCTGGTCCCAGGAGCACGCCATGCCCCCTGCCCGCTCGAGACTCCTCGCCGGTGCCGCCGCCCTCAGCGCGGGCACCCTGCTGCTCACCGCCTGTTCGGGGTCGAGCGGCACGTCGTCGTCCGCGCACGACACGATCAACTACGCGCTGCCCGCGAACTTCACCCCGAACTGGATCCTGCCGATCGGCACCGCGGCGCACCTCAACACCAACAACATCTCCATCGCGAACACGCTGTGGGAGCCGCTCATCGCCTACGACGGCTCGACCGGCAAGATCGGCTGGAACAAGGCCGGTTCGGTCGCCACGGACGCCGAGTTCGCCGCGGACAACAAGAGCGTGACGATCACCCTGGGCGACCGGCACTGGAGCGACGGGAAGCCGATCACCTCGGCGGACGTGAAGTTCTGGTTCGACCTCATCAAGGCGAACAAGTCCGAGTGGGCGGGCTACAACCCCGGCAAGGCGCCGGACAACTGGACGTCCTTCAAGACGGTCGACGCCCGGCACTTCACGATCACCTTCGACAGGGCCTACAACCCGCAGTGGATGCTCGCCAACGAGCTGAACTCCATCAACCCGCTCCCGCAGCACGCCTGGGCCGGCGGCCGGGATGCCAAGCAGGCCTGGACGTACCTCAACGACGCGGCGAAGAACATCTCCGGGTACGCCTCGAACCCGCTGTGGAAGACCACCAGCGGCCCGTACTCCGTCAAGTCCTTCTCCACCGCCGGCAAGGTGGTCCTCACCGCCAACAAGAAGTACGACGGCGGCGAGAAGGCGAACATCCCCACGGTGAACCTGCTCCCGTTCACCACCACCGACGCCGAGAAGAACGCCCTGCGCTCGGGCAGCGTCGACTACGGCTACATCGAGGCGACCGACCTCGACCAGAAGGACAGCTTCACCGCGCAGGGCTTCAAGGTGGAGCCGTGGTCGGGCTGGGCGATCACCTACATGCCGTACAACTTCAACAACCCGGCGATGGGCGCCGTGTTCAAGCAGCTCTACGCCCGTCAGGCCATCCAGCACTCCATCGACCAGGCAAGTCTCGCGAAGGTCGTCTTCAACGGGACGGCGGTACCCGGCTACGGTCCCATCCCGCAGGGACAGGCCTCGGACTTCCTGTCGCCGGTGCAGAAGGACAACCCGTACCCCTTCTCGAACGACACCGCCAAGTCCCTGCTGACCAGCCACGGTTGGACCGAGCAGGGCGGGGTCATGACCTGCTCCGAGCCGGCGAAGTGCGGTGAAGGCGTCGCCAAGGGCACGAAGTTCGAGATGCAGGTGCTCTCGCAGTCCGGCTCCGCGGTCACCGACAACATGATGAGCGCGATCCAGTCCTCGCTCGCGAAGACCGGCATCAAGTTCTCCATCAAGACCGCTCCGGTCAACTCGGTGCTCTCGCAGACCCCGCAGTGCACGTCCGGGCAGTCGATCTGCAAGTGGCAGCTGAGTTTCTTCGGCACGGCGGGCAGCTGGTACTTCAACGCCTTCCCGACCGGTGACTCGCTGTTCCAGACCGGCGGCGGTTCCAACTTCGGCAACTACTCGAACGCGGACGTCGACAAGCTCGTCTCCGCCTCCACGACGTCGAGTTCGAACCAGGCCATCCAGGGCTACAGCGCGGCCCTCGCCAAGGACCTGCCCGTCATCTGGCTGCCCGAGCCGGACTACCAGATCTCCGTCGTCAAGAACGGGCTCGGCGGCTTCTCCCAGGACTCGCTGGCCAACTTCCACCCGGCGCAGTGGAAGTGGATCGGCTAGTGGACACAGCCCTCTATCTCGTCCGTCGGCTTCTTCAGGCCCTCGCCGTGATCCTGATCGTCACGGTCGTGGTCTTCTGCCTGCTGCACGCGCTGCCCGGGGGTCCCGCGCGCGGGATCCTCGGACCGCAGGCGACGGCCGGGCAGATCGCCGCGTTCAACCACGAGCAGGGGCTCGATCGGTCCCTGCCCGTGCAGTACGTCCTGTATCTGCGCGAGTTGGTGCGGGGGGATCTCGGCACGTCGTACACGCTGAACGAGGCGGTCTCCCGGCTGATCGAGCAACGGTTGCCGAAGACGCTGGTGTTGACGGTGCTGTCCGCGATGGTCGGGCTGGTGCTGGCTGTGCCGTTGGGTATGTGGCAGGCCGTGCGGCGGAACAAGCCGGCCGACTATGTCATCACCACGCTGAGCTTCGTCGCGTATTCGACGCCGGTGTATTTCCTGGGGCTGCTGCTGATTCTGCTGTTCACGCAGACACTCCGGTGGTTTCCGTCGCAGGCGCCGCAAGGGGACACGCTGGGGCAGGTGCTCGCGGATCCCGCGGGGCTGGTGCTGCCCGTGGTCACCGGTGCCGCGTCCATGGTGGCCGTGTTCAGCCGCTACATGCGCGGCGCGACGCTGGAGAACCTTTCCGAGGACTATGTGCGCACCGCCCGGGCGGGGGGCGCGGGGCAGTACGCGGTGCTCTTCCGGCACGTTTTCCGTAACTCGCTGACGCCGGTGGTGGCGATGCTCGGGTATTACGTTCCGGTGCTGTTCGGGGGCGCGCTGGTGGTGGAGCAGCTGTTCAACTACCCGGGAATGGGGCTCTTGTTCTGGTCCGCGGCCCAGTCGTCGGACTATCCGGTGCTGCTCGGGTGTGTGCTGGTGATCTCGGTGGCGACTGTTGTGGGGACCCTGCTCGCGGATGTGGTGCAGCGGGTTGTCGATCCTCGGGTGAAGGAGGGGCGGGCGTGAGTGGTCGTGTTTTGACTGCCGGCCGGTGGGGGCTTGTCGCGCAGTTCCCCGCGCCCCTGAGAGCGCGCTTCGCGCGCAATCGGCTCGCTGTTGCCGGGGTCGCTGTTGTCGTTCTCTTCCTGCTGTTCTGTTTCGTCGGGCCGCTGGTGTACTCCACCGACCAGACGCATACCGATCTCACGCAGGTCAACCTGGCGCCCAATTCGGCCCATTGGCTCGGTACCGACGCCGTCGGGCATGACCAGCTCGGGCGGCTCATGTACGGCGGGCAGGTGTCACTGCTCGTGGGGCTCGCCGCCGGCGTCCTCGCCACCGTGATCGGGACGCTGTGGGGTGCGGTCGCGGGGTATGCGGGCGGCTGGGTGGACGCCGTGATGATGCGGGTCGTCGACGCCGGCATCGCCATCCCCGCGCTGTTCATCCTGCTCGTCGTGTCCGCCATCACCAGTCCCGGCACGCTCGGACTGATCGTCGTGCTCGGGCTGGTGTCCTGGCTCGTGCCGTCCCGGCTGGTGCGGGCCGAGACGCTCACGCTGAAGAACCGGGACTACGTGCTGACCCTGCGGGCCACCGGCGGCACGCACGGGCGGGCCATCCGCCGGCACATCCTGCCGAACTCGGTGTCCACGATCGTCGTCGCGGCCACGTTCCAGATCGCCGACGCGATCCTGCTCATCGCCTATGTGTCGTATCTCGGGCTCGGCGTGCAGCCGCCGAAGACCGACTGGGGCGGCATGCTGTCGGCCGGGCTGACGGCCGCGTACTCGGGGCGCTGGTGGCTGATTGTTCCGCCGGGCCTCGCGATCATCCTCGTCGTGTGCGCGTTCAACGCGATCGGCGACGGGCTGCGGGACGCCTTCGACGTGAGGGGACGCGCGTGAACATCCTGACCATCGAGGACCTCGGGGTGACCTTCTCCACGGAGACAGGTGACGTACCCGCCGTCCGTGGCGTGTCGCTGCACGTCCGGCCGGGCGAGACACTCGCCCTCGTCGGCGAGTCCGGGTCCGGGAAGTCGACGGTGGCGCTCGCCGCGATGGGGCTGCTGCCGGGCACCGCGCGCACCTCGGGGCGGGTCGCGGTCGACGGTACGGAGATCGTCGGAGCCTCGGAGGCCTCGCTCGCGCGGCTGCGGGGGCGGACCGTCTCCATGGTCTTCCAGGAACCGGCCACCGCCCTCGATCCGCTGACCCGGGTCGGCGCCCAGATCGCGGAAGTCGTACGGAACCACCGGGACGTCTCCCGGTCGGAGGCCGCTCGTGAGGCGGTCGAGCTCCTGCGCCGCGTCGGGATTCCCGAGCCGGAGCAGCGGGCCTCGGCCTTCCCGTTCCAGCTGTCGGGCGGGCAGCGGCAGCGGGTCGTCATCGCCATGGCGATCGCCAACTCGCCCGGTCTGCTGATCGCGGACGAGCCGACCACCGCGCTCGATGTCACCGTGCAGGCCGAGATCCTGGACCTGCTACGGCGGTTGGCGGCCGACTCAGGCACCGGCGTACTGCTGGTCACGCACAACATGGGCGTGGTCGCGGACTTCGCGGACCGGGTCGCCGTGATGCTGCGGGGCGAGGTCGTGGAGACGGGGCCCGTGGCGGAGGTGCTGTTGCGGCCCGGGCACGAGTACACGCGAGGGCTGCTGGCGGCGGTACCGCGGCTGAGGTTCAGCGGCGAGGACGCACCCCCGGCCGAAGAGCCCCCGGTGGTGCAACTCCGGGACGTGTCGGTGCGGTTCGGGCGGGTCCAGGCCCTGGACGGCGTCTTTCTCGACGTCCGTCCCGGAGAAACCGTCGGGCTCGTGGGCGAGTCCGGGTCGGGCAAGTCGACCGCCGCCAGGGTCGCACTCGGGCTCATCGCGCCCGCCTCCGGCTCGGTGTCCCTGTTCGGTGCCGACCTGGGCCGGGTCCGGGGCCGGAAGCGGCGGGCGCTCCTGTCCGGTGTGGGGGTGGTGCTCCAGGACCCGGTGGCCTCGCTGGACGCGCGGATGAGTGTGGCCGAGTGCGTGGCAGAGCCCCTCAGGGTGCACCGCGGGGGGATGTCGGGGGCCGAGCGGCGGGACCGGGTCGCGGAGGTGCTCGAACTCGTACGGCTGCCCCGGGAGTTGGCGGGGCGGGGTCCGCGTGAGCTGTCCGGTGGTCAGCGGCAGCGGGTGAGTCTCGCCCGGGCGCTGGTCCTCGAGCCCCGGTTGCTGGTCGCGGACGAGCCGACGAGCGCGCTGGATGTGAGTGTGCAGCGGACCGTGCTGGAGGTGATCGCCGAGTTGCAGCGGGAGTTGGGGTTCGCCTGTCTCTTCGTCTCCCACGACCTGGCGGTCGTGCAGGAGTTCGCGCAGCGGGTCGTCGTCATGCGGGACGGGCGGGTCGAGGAGCAGGGGCCGACCATGTCGACGCTGCTGCGCCCGGAGACCGAGTACACCCGGCGGCTCATCGCGGCCGTCCCCGTGCCGGATCCGGTGGTGCAGCGGCGGCGGCGCGCCGAGCAGCAGGCCGGGGTCACCGCGTGAAGGCGGTCGCCGGTGTCGACATCGGCGGTACGAGCACACAAGTGGCCCTGTTCGCGGATGACTTGGGGTCGGTCGTCGACCGACTGGAGGTGCCCACGCCCGCGGCCGCCGGCGGGGGCGCGATGGTCGGCGCCGCGCTGGACGCCGTACGTCTGCTGCTCGACCGTACGGACGTACGGCTGCTCGGGGTCGGGGTCGGGGCGGCGGGTGTGGTGGACACGCGGGACGGGCGGATTCTGGTCGCCAGCGATTCCTTCCGGGACTGGGCCGGGTTCGCGGTGACGGCGGCGTTCGAGGAGGCACTCGGTGTGCCGGCGTTCCTCGACAACGACGTCAACGCGTTCCTGCGCGGCGAGGCGACGGCCGGGGCGGTGGCGGGCGAGCGCGATGTGCTCGGGATGACCCTCGGCACCGGGGTCGGCGGGGCGCTGTGGCTGGACGGCGCGCTCTACGGCGGGCCGCACGGCGCGGCGGGCGAGATCGGGCACATCCCGGGCTTCGGCGACCTGCCGTGCACGTGCGGCGGGCGCGGCCATCTGGAGACGCTGGCGTCGGGACGGGCGATCGCGGCGCGGTACGGGGAGCGGACCGGGCGGGCGCTGAGCGCGCGCGAAGTGGCGGAGGCCTCCGACCCGGACGCGCTCGCCGTGTACGAGGACGCGGGCGCCGCCGTCGCTCGCGCGCTCCTCGTCACGGTGGGCCTGCTGGATGTCACCACCGTCGTGATCGGCGGGGGCGTCAGCCGCGCCTGGACGCTCCTCGAACCGTCGATCCTGCGGGCCCTGGCCACCGAACCGCCGGTCAGCGGGCATCCGGTACGCGTGGTGCCCTCGCTGCTCGGCGGGGACGCGGTGGCGGTGGGCGCCGCGGCCCGGGTCCGGGCGGAACTCGGAGTCTGACCTGCGCGCCGACCGGAGGTCCGTGCGGTCACGACGTCGGGGCTGAGCATGGCCACGTCGGGACCGGCGCGGGCCCCCTGTGGAGGAGGCCATCCCTACAGGGGAGACCACCCGCGCCGGTTCTCGACCGAGGTCAGCCCAGGCCGTTCGTCTTCAGCCACGCCTTCGCCACGTCCAGCGGGTCCTTGTTCTCCAACTGGACCTGGAGGTCCATGTCGAGGAGCGCCTTGGTGTCCAGCTTGGCCGAGACCGCGTTGAGCGCGGCGACACCCTCCTGGTCGAGACCGGACTTGTAGACCAGCGGAGTCACGTTCGCGAAGCCGAAGAGGTTCTTCGGGTCCTTGAGGACGACGAACTTCTCCTTGGTGATGGTCGGGTCGGTCGTGAAGATGTCCGCGGCCTGCACGGTGTTCTTCTTCAGCGCCGCCTGCGTCAGCGCACCGCCCGCGTCGAGCGCCTTGAACGACTTGAACTTCAGGCCGTACTCGGACTCGAGGCCGAGCAGACCCTGCTGCCGGGTCTGGAACTCGGGCGAGCCGCCGATGACGAGGTCCCCGGCGATGCTCTTGAGGTCGGCGACGGTGGACTCGGCGGTCAGGTTGTACTTCTTCGCGGTTTCCGCGTTGACCGTGACCGAGTCCTTGTCCTCCGCCGGCGCCGAGTCGAGGAGCGTCAGCTTGGAGTCGAGCTTGGCCTTGACCGCGGTGTTCACGGCCTCGGTCGACTCCTGTGCGGCGTTCTTGTCCAGGTAGGCGAGCAGCGAGCCGTTGTACTCGGGCAGGACGGTGACGGAGCCGTTCTTCAGCAGGCCGTAAGTCGTCTCGCGGCTGCCGATGTTGGGCTTGTAGGTGACCTTGATGCCCTTGGCCTTCAGTGCTTCACCGTAGATGTCGGCGAGCAAGGTGCTCTCGGCGAAGTTGTTGGAACCGACAACGACGGTGTCGCCGCTGCCGGCGCCCCCGCTGTTCTCGTTGAGCGGGTCGGAGGTGTCGTCGGAGGACCCACACCCCGCCAGCAGGACCGTGGCGGCGGCGAGCGCGACAGCGGCCACGCCGGGGTTCTTCCTGATGGACCTGCGGTGTGCGGCGGTAGAAGTCACGATTCCCGTTCCGGAACTCAGGGGATGCAAGGTGGTTCAAGGACGTTCGGGGGTGAGCCCTTGCACTGATCCAATCCAGCCTGTTCTCGGTCAGTCAAGACCGGCCTGGTCACAATTGGCACCCACCCATGGTCGGTTGTGAAGGAAGAGCGAAACCGGCACGCGGGGTGCAGCGCGGGTTGTAACGGATTCTTGACTCAGGGCGGCGGCAAGCGCTGTCCGAAGAGGCTGTAGTCTCGCCGAAGTTGGCGCCGGTCACACAGGCGTGCAGGAGCCACTCAGGTGTCCCTACGCACCGTCCCGTAGCGATCAGTATCGGTCCGTTGCGTTCTCACGCTCGGCCGAGACACCCACGAAGGAGGGCTGGTGTCCACGAACGAGGTGGGCGCGTCCACCCGGTCGGCACCGTCGCCGTCCCGGGGCAGCACACGTGGCAGGGGTATCCGGGGCATACGGGACTTCGCCGAGCGCTGGCCGTTCCGGCGCAAGCTGAACATCCTGGTGGGTGTGCCTCTCGCGGTGGTCGCCGTGCTGCTGACCTATCTCTTCGCCGACCAGGTCGGCCAGTCCCAGGACGCGTCGGACGCTGCCCAGCTGGTGCGGGACAGCGCCGAGGTGGCCAAGCTCGTCGGGCAGTTGGAGGCCGAGCACCAGCAGGCCGTCCTGCTCTCCGTGCGCCACCAGGCCACCTGGGACGGCGCCACCCCCTCGCAGTCCGCCTACCGCGAGGCCCAGATCCGCGTGGACAACCAGGTCGAGAAGGTCCACGCGACCTTCGGCGGCCGGCTGCCGGACGAGGAGGCCCAGGCCCTGCGCGAGGTCAACGGCCTGGAGGACCTGCGCAACACCATCGAGAAGGCCTACCTGCCGGCCGACAACATCGACCCGGCCTACAGCGACGCCGCCAAGGGCCTGATCGACGGTCTCGGGCTCGACCGCAACCCGGCCCTGGCCGCCACCTTCACCGGCAACCTGCTCGACTCGTTGCTGCGCGCCGACGCCGCCCACGGCGCCTTCGAGACCGGTGTGTTCTCCGCGACGACCGGCGACTCCAACGCCCTCATCGAGCTGATCGGCGCGATCGGCTCCTACGACGAGTACACCCACCAGGTCGAGCGCTTCGGCCGGTTCGCCACCGCGGAGCAGGCCGAGGAACTCGGCGACATCGAGCACAACACGGCCCAGGCGGCGATCGCCCGGCAGTACGCCGAGCTGCAGATCGACCCGGGCTCGCTCCAGGCGGACACCCCGTCCGAGATCAAGAACGCCTTCCAGACGGCCCTCGACTCCTACCCGGACTACCGCGCCCAGGCCCGGACCCGGCTGAAGACGACGACCTCGCTCATCGACCAGATCGCCGACCGCGCCGACACCGCCTCCCGGGACGCGCGCTCGAACGCCGCCTGGCTGCTCGGGTCGGCTCTCCTCGGCTTCGTGCTCTGGCTCGCCTTCTCGGTCGCCGTACGACGCTCGGTGGTGCGCCCGGTGCAGGCGCTCACCGGTGCCGCCAAGCAGGTCGCCGAGGTGGCGGGCCGTGAGCTCGCCCGCGTGGCCGACGACGACACCGAGGACACCGGAACGCCGCGGCTCCAGGAGATGCCGGTCACCGCGAAGGACGAGATCGGTGATCTCGCCGACGTGTTCAACCAGGTGCAGACCACCTCGGTCGCGCTCCTGGAACGCCAGGTGCTCAGCCGCCGCAACGTCGCCGAGATGTTCGGCAACGTGGGCCGCCGGGTCAGCAACCTGACCACCCGGCAACTGGCCCTGATCGACGCGGTCGAACGCGGCGAGACCGACCCGGCGCTCCTGGAACGCCTCTACAGCATCGACCACATCGCGGTCCGCCTGCGCCGCAACGCCGACAGTCTGATGCTGCTCGCCGGCATCCGCGAGACCGTCCTCGACTCCGGGCCGCTCGCCCTCACCAACGTCGTCCGCGCCGCGCTCGGCCAGATCGAGGGCTTCCAGCGGGTCTCCCTCCAGGCCGGCACGGAGGTCATGGTCGAGCCCGACATCATCGGCGACCTCACGCTGATGGTGGCCGAACTCGTCGAGAACGCCGTGTCCTTCTCGCCCGCCGGCAGCCCCGTCGAGGTGATCGTCAAGGACAGTCACGAGGGCGCGCTGGTCGTGATCTCCGACCACGGTCTGGGCATGAGCGCCGAACGCCTGGAGGAGGAGAACGCCCGCCTCATCCGCCGTGAGCGCCTCGACCTCGTCCCGACGAAGGTGCTCGGCCTGTTCGTGGTCGGCACGCTGGCGCGCCGCTGGGATGTGGGCGTCACCCTCACCCGCACGCCCGGCGGCGGTGTCACGGCCGAGGTGACGATCCCGTCGTCCCTGCTGCTGACGATGAGCCCGCTGGCGGTTGCCTCCGGCGGTGCGGCGGCGACGGCGGGTACGGCGGCGGAGTCCCGTACGGCACCGACGACGGGCGCGTCCGCCACCGCCACCGGAACGCTCCCGAACTCGACCGCGACCCCGCACACGGCAGCGCCCGTAGTGGGCGCGCGACCTGCGACCACCACCGGAACACTCCCGGAGACGGCACGGGACCCCCGTACGAGCCGGTCGGCGGGTGCGGTACCGGCAGCGCGGGCGGAATCCACTGTGGGCGGAACGGCGAAGGCCGGGTCCGGCCAGGGTGACGCGACGCCCGCCGAAGCCGGCGTCCGGGGAGGCGGCCCCAGCGCATCGAACGGGTCCCCCGCTTCCGCCACCGGCGAGCCCGCCCCGCTCCCCCGCCGTATCCCCCACCGCGACATCCCCTCCAGCACAGCCCCGTTGATCCCGCAGGCCCGCTCAGGCGAGGCGACCACCGCCGGAGCGACCGGGAACGGCGACGGAGGCGACGGCGCCCGCCCCCTGCGTCGCCGCGTCCGTGGCGCCACGCTGCGCACCACCCTCGGTGCCGACGCCGTGCCCAAGGCCGCCCCGCCCCGGCCCGCGGACGCCGAGGCCGTGCGTGACGCGCTCGACGAGTTCGAGGCGGCCGTGGAGCGCGCCCACCGGGACAGCGAGACCGGCAGCCACACCAGACCGGTGTTCGAGGACGACGTGGAAACCCACAGGACCGCATCCGACCCCCCGCACGACCAGAACCACTCCCCGGAAGGAGCGGAGCAGTGAGCACGTCCACAGGTGACACGCCTACGGAAGGCACCACGCCCGCCGACCTGCAGGCCGCCGCAGCCGACTTCACCTGGCTGCTGAACCGTTTCGCGACGGAGACGGCGGGTGTCGTCGACGCCATCGCCGTGTCCTCGGACGGGCTGCTCATCGCCGTGTCGGAGCTGCGTGAGCACGCGGACTCCGAGCGCCTCGCCGCGATCGTCTCCGGCATCACGAGCCTGGCCGCCGGTGCCTCCGGCAACTACGGCCTCGGCGGCCTCAACAAGGTCATCATCGACCTGGAGGGCGGCCATGTCCTGGTCTCCGCGATCGGCAGCGGCGCCGTGCTCGGCGTCGTCACCGACAAGGAGGCCAAGCTCGGCAACATCGCGTACGAGATGACGCTGTTCGCGAACCGTGCCGGCAGCGCGCTCAGCCCCCAGCTCGTGCTCGAACTGAAGAACAGCGTCGGCGCGGCGTCGAAGCGCTGACCGAGGAGGAAGCGCAGTCATGGCGGACGGCAGCACGCCTCCGAGTCCGGAGCCGGGCGGTCCCGTGCCCGCCGTACGGCCGTTCCTCGTCACCGCGGGCCGGGTGGCACCCGATCCGTCGGGCCGGACGATGCCCGTCGAGACCCAGGTGGTGGCCACCGCCGAGGGACTCGCCGTGCTCGACCGGCTCGCCTTCGAACAGCACGACATCGTCGCCGCGTGCCGGATACCGCAGTCGATCGCGGAGATCGCGGCCCGGCTGCGGCTGCACCTGAACGTGGTGCGGATCCTCGCCGAGGACCTGCGTACGGCCGGGCAGCTGACGGTGCACGTGCCCGACACCGACGTCACCCACGACGCCTCCGTCCTGCGCAGGCTCATCGACGGCCTGCGCGCCATCCCCGACTCCCGAGGGGTACTCCGTGACACCGACTGAACCGGCCCCCCGGCCCTCGGCCGCGCCCTCCGCCGCCGTACGACCGCCGCTGCCGGTCAAAATGGTGATCGCGGGTGGCTTCGGGGTGGGCAAGACCACCGCGGTCGGCTCGATCTCCGAGATCGAGCCGCTGACCACCGAGGCCGCCATCACCGAGGTCGCCGCGGGCGTGGACGACCTCAGCCACACCCCGCGCAAGACCACGACCACGGTCGCGATGGACTTCGGCTGCATCACCGTCGACCCGACCCTGAAGCTGTACCTGTTCGGCACGCCGGGGCAGGAGCGCTTCGGCTTCATGTGGGACGACATCGTCGAGGGCGCGCTCGGCGGCCTGGTCATCGTCGACACCCGCCGCCTCGACGACTGCTATGCCGCGGTCGACTACTTCGAGCACCGGCAGATCCCGTTCGCGGTCGCCGTCAACGCCTTCGACGGCAGGGTCGAACACACCCTGGACGAGGTCCGCTGGGCCCTGGACGTCAACGACCGCGTCCCGGTGATCGTCTTCGACGCGAGGGAGCGCGGTTCGGTCCGCGACGCGCTGCTGGTCGTACTGGAACAGGCGTTGGCGCGCACCGAGGCTTGACGGGGCCGGGGGAATCGGAACTCCCCCGGCGCTTCGCCTAGTTGCTCCTGAGCACCCCGCGCGAGACCGTGAGCCGGGTGATCCCCCAGAACACCGCCAGCGTGGCCAGCGCCATCAGGGCGACCAGGGCGGCGCCGCCCACGACCTTCTCGTAGTTGCGCTGGTACAGGCCGTCGACGATGTACCGGCCGAGCCCACCGAGAGACACGTACGCGGCAATCGTGGCCGTCGACACGATCTGGATGGCCGCCGACCGCAGTCCGCCGAGAATCAGCGGAAGGGCGACCGGAAGCTCGACCCGGAAGAGCACCTCCACGTCGTGCATGCCCATCCCCCGGGCCGCGTCCACCGGTGCGGGGTCGACCGACCGCATCGCCTCGTAGGTGGTGACCAGGATCGGCGGCACGGCGAGCACGACCAGCGGGATCATCACGTTGATCAGCCCGAACCCGAGCGACAGGGTCATCAGCACCAGCAGACCGAAGGTGGGCAGAGCCCGCCCGGCGACGGCGATGAGGGCCAGCGCGTTGCCGCCCCGCCCGTAGTGCCCGGTGACGAGTCCCACCGGCAGTCCGATCGCCGCGGCGATGGCGAGGGCCTCCAGCGTGTACTGGACGTGCTCCCCCAGCCTCGTGGGAATCCCGTCGTAGCCCTGCCAGTGCGCGCTGTCGCTGAAGAAGGCGTTGATGAAGTTGAGGACGTTCACCGGGCGGCGACCTCCGGTTCGGGCCGCTCCGCGCGCCGCGCCCGCGCGCCGCTCGGCATCCACGGCGTCAGAAGCATTCGTACGACGACCAGCAGCCCGTCGGCGAGGATCGCGAGGGCCGCCATGGTGATGACGGCGTTCACGGCGAGTTCGGGCCGGTTGTAGATGTTCGCGTCGTTGACGAGGTTGCCGAGCGCCCCCTGGTTGCCGATGAGCGCGCCGACGCTGACGAGGGAGATGCTCGACACGGTCGCCACCCGCAGCCCCGCGATGATGGCGGGCACGGCGATCGGCAACTGGACCTGGACGTAACGGCGTACGGGTCCGAAGCCCATGGCCGTCGCGGCGGCGATGGTCTCCTGCGGCACCGAACGGACTCCGTCGACGATCGCCGGTACCAGGATGACGAGCGTGTAGACGGTGAGCGGGATCATCACCGTGAGCTCGGTCTGACCGGTGTAGTCGATGAGGACCACGAAGAAGGCCAGCGACGGGATGGCGTACAGCACGGTCGTCACCCACAGCACCGGCGGGTACAGCCACCGGAAGCGCACGCACAGCTGGGCAAGCGGCAGGGAGATCAGCAGCCCGGCGAGGACCGGCAGCATGGCCTCCCGGACGTGCAGTCCGACGAGACCGAGCCAGCTGTGCTGGAGGTCGCTGGGGATGTCGAAGAAGCCGTCCATCAGCCGACCTTGGAGTCCGGGACGGGGGCGTCCGTACGGCCCTGCGCGTGCGCCCCGCGGATCGCCTCGCCGATGGCCTGCTGGGAGACCACCCCGGCCACCCGCCCCTCGGCGTCGACACCGACGGCCCACCCGGTGGGCGAGAGCACGGCACAGTCCAGTGCGGCCCGCAGGGAGTCCGTACCGGCGACGAACGGCCGCCCGTACGGCAACAGTTGCCCGACGTCGATGCTCCCGGCGGTCAGCTGTCGCGGCTCGCTCCAGCCAAGGGGCTTGCCGTCCACGTCGGTGACGAGGAGATAGGGGGCCTCGGCCGTCTCCCGCGCGGCGATCTGCTCCGCGGTGGCGTCGACCGCGACGACCGGTCCGGTGAGCAGTCGCAGGCCCGCGGAAGGGAAGAAGGAGAGCCGCCGGATGCCGCGGTCGGTGCCGAGGAAGTCCTCGACGAACGCGTCGGCGGGGCTGGAGAGCAGTTCGGCGGGCGGCGCGTACTGGGCGAGCTTGCCGCCGGTGCGCATCACGGCGACCATCGTGCCGATCTTGACGGCCTCGTCGATGTCATGGGTGACGAAGACGATGGTCTTGCCCAACTCGTCCTGGATGCGCAGGAGTTCGTCCTGGAGACCCTTGCGGACGACGGGGTCGACGGCCGAGAACGGCTCGTCCATCAGCAGCACCGGCGGATCGGCGGCGAGCGCCCGCGCCACCCCGACGCGCTGCTGCTGTCCGCCGGACAACTGGTAGGGGTACCGCTTGGCGAGCGAGCCGTCGAGCCCGACCCGCTCCATCAGCTCTCGCGCCCGGGCCCGCGCCTTCTCCTTGCCCCAGCCCAGCATCCGGGGCACGGTGGCGATGTTGTCGACGATCGTGCGGTGCTGGAAGAGACCGGCGTTCTGGATGACGTAGCCCATGGACCGGCGCAGCGTGTTGACCGGCTGCTGCCGGCTGTCCTTGCCGTCGATCAGGATGGTCCCCTCGCTGGGCTCGACCATCCGGTTGATCATGCGCAGCGTCGTCGTCTTGCCGCAGCCCGAGGGACCGACGAGGACGGTGATCGAACGGTCGGGAATCTCCAACGAGAGCCGGTCGACCGCCACCGTGCCGTCCGGGTACCGCTTGGTGACTGAATCTATCCGTATCAAAGCGCCGAATACCCTTCGGGTCTGGCAGAAGTTGTCCGCATTCGGCCAGTCCGGCAGGCCGTCCGGCAGAGTCTAGACGGCTTGTGTTACGTGACTGCGGTTGAGGTCGTGCACCCCTTCCGACCCTTTGATGAGTCGCAGCGTGCCCTCACCCTTCGCGGCTTCCGGCTCCGGACACCCTCGACGTTCAGCTCGGTGGACTGGCGGAAGTGGTCGGTCAGGTACTGGGCCGGCCGGCGGTCACGGTGCTTGCGGCCGTCGTGGAAGACCGGCCTGCTGAGGTCCTTGGCGAGGTCCTGGAGGAAGACGAGGGAGTCGTGGCGGGCGGCCGGGTTCGGCTGGCCGTCCAGAAAGCTTCTGAGGCTGTCGGCGACCGTGTCGAGATCCTGTGCAAGACCGGGCGCCGCCGATGACTCCGCGCCGAGGTCGCGCCAGGTCTCGAACGAGGAGAACAGCCCGTGGACGAAGACGATCGCGGCCGTGCCCTCCATGCTTCCCCCGTCGCCATGTCCCCCGCCCCGGGCGGCCCGTCCCAGTTCCCAGGAACACAACCGTCCCGGTGCCACGCCGACCGTCGTTCCTGGGTGCCGCATCCGGCCCCACTGTGTCCTTCCTGTGAATCCCCTGATTCTCATGCTTCGTTCAGCGAAGGCACAGCGATCGCCCAGCCCAGGGCCCGAGGGTCGTCACAACCACCGCTCGGAGACCTGGAGTACGTGCCATGACGACCCTCGCCCCACCGCCCGCGCCGACCACCCAGGACGGCCGGCACCGGGCCGCGCCGCCCGCCGCGCGCAGCCGGCTGCGCGGACTGTTCACCGGTCCCCCGGACGATCCGCGCTGGGCCCGCCCCGCTCTGTGGGCGATCCTCGTGCTGGCCACGGCGCTGTACGCCTGGAACATGTCGTCCGTCAGCGGCAACACCTTCTACAACGCGGCCGTCTACTCCGGCACCAAGAGCTGGAAGGCGTTCTTCTTCGGCGCCCTGGACGCGGGCAGCTTCATCACGGTCGACAAACCGCCCTTCGCCCTGTGGGTGATGGGCCTCTCGGCCCGCGTCTTCGGCTACGGCACCTGGCAGTTGATGCTGCCGATGGTCGCGCTCGGCACCGGCTCGGTGGCCCTGCTGTACCGCATGGTCAAGCGGGACTTCGGCGCCGTCGCGGCCACGATCGCGGCGCTCGCGCTCACCCTCACGCCGATCACCGTCGCCATCACCCGGGACACCAACCCCGACCCGGTCCTGGTCTTCCTGATGCTGCTCGGCGCGGCCGCGCTGATGAAGGCCGTGCGCACCGGGCGGCTGCTGCCGCTGGTGTGGTCCGGGGTGGCGATCGGCTTCGCCTTCAACACCAAGATGATGCAGGCCTACGTCGTCCTGCCGGTCTTCTTCCTCGTCTACCTCTGGGCCGCTCAGCTCGGCCTGGGCAGGCGGATCCGTAATCTCGCCGTCGGCACGGTGGCGCTGGTCGTCTCCAGCGCCTGGTGGATGGTGGTCGTCGACCTCATTCCGGCGTCCTCCCGGCCGTACATCGGCGGCTCCACCGACAACACGGTGTGGGACCTGGTCATCGGCTACAACGGCTTCGGCCGCATCTTCGGGGCGAGTTCCTCGGTGGGCTCGCAGGGCAACGGCGCCAGTTTCGGCGGTGATGCGGGGGTGTACCGGCTGTTCAACAGCATCATGGGCGGCCAGATCTCCTGGCTGATCCCCTTCGCGCTCGTTGCCCTGATCGGCGGTGTGGTGCTGCGCGGCCGGGCCCCTCGTACGGACGCCAAGCGGGCGGCGCTGCTGCTGTGGGGCGGCTGGTTCGTCCTGCACTACCTGACCTTCGCGCTCGCCGAGGGCACCTTCCACCCGTACTACGTCACCGCCATGGCGCCCGGTGTCGCGGCTCTGGCCGGGATCGGCGGCGTGATGCTGTACAGGGCCTTCCGGGAGGGTTCGGCGGCGGTGGGGGTCCCCCCGCGCAAGCGAGTTCGAGCGTGGGCGAGGGGATGGGTGCTGCCGGTGGCGATCGCGGGCAGCACGGTGTGGGCGGTCGTCCTGCTCCAGCGGGTCTCCGGCTCCGGGACGCTGTACACGGTCGCCGAGGTCGTGGCCGGGGTCGCGGGTGCGGTCGCCGTGATCGGGCTGCTGCTCGGCCGGTTCACGGGGCGGCAGCGGCTGACGGGCATCGCGGCCCTCGCGGCGGTCGTCGCCCTGCTCGCCGGTCCCGCCGCGTACTCGGCGTCGGCTGCCACCTCCAGCACCAACGGCACCAACCCGACGGCCGGTCCGAGCACCGGCGGCATAGGCGGGGGTGGCGGCATGGGAGGGGGCCAACGGCCCAGTGGGAGCGGCGGCCCGGGCGGCGGCACGGGCACGAGCAACAGCGGCAGCGCACCCAGCGGCTCCAGTAGCTCCAGCAGCTCCAGCTCCAGCTCCACCTCCAGTAGCCAGTCCGCGTCCGGCCGTACCGCAGGAGGCATGGGCGACACCCAGGTCTCCGCCGCGATGATCTCGTACCTGAAGAAGAACCAGGACGGCGCCACCTGGCTGGTCGCGGTCGCCACCGACCAGACCGCCTCCTCGATCATCCTGGAGTCCGGTGAGCCGGTGATCTCCATGGGCGGCTGGTCGGGCTCCGACGACGCCATGACCCTCGCCAAGCTGAAGAGCCTCGTGAAGTCCGGCGAGCTGCACTACATCGTCGTCGGCGACAGCGGCCAGGGCTCCTCGAACTCCGAGATCTCCACCTGGGTCAAGAAGAACGGCACGGCGGTCTCCGCCTACAGCGGCTTGTACCGTCTCGGCTGACCAGCACGTGGTCACGCAGAGGGCGGGCCGCAGGTGAACGAAACCGGCGGCCCGCCCTCGTGCCGTGCCCTGTCAGGACACGGCCGGAAAGCCCGGCGTACGCAGCACCCGGCGCTCCGCGTCCACCGCGAAGACCTCGCAGCCCTCCAGGGAGGCGGCCCAGTCGACCCCCTCGGGGCCCATGGCGAAGGCCGCCGTGGCGACCGAGTCGGCCTCCGTGAGGGTCGGGGCCACGACGGTGAGACTGAGGAGGCCCGTCGCCGCACGTCCGGTCCGGCCGTCGATGATGTGGTCGCCCCGCTCGTAGCGCGCGGAAGTCGCGACCGCCCCGCCCTCGAGCGAGAGGACCGTGCACAGTTTGTCGGCATCGTCGGGATGCCGTACGCCCACCCGCCAGGGGCCGCCGCCGCTGACCACGTCACCGCCGGCGTTGAGGACGAACCGCGTCGTGCCGGCCGCTGTCAGCAACTCCGCCGCCCGCTGCACCGACCAGCCCTTGACCACCGCGCAGGGGTCGAGACGGCGACCGGGCAGCCGTACGTCGAAGGCGCCGCCGGTGGCCTTCCGGTAGTGCTCGCACAGGTCGAGGATCTCCCGCAGGTCCGCGCTCAGCCCGTCCGCGGACAGCTCGCCCCGGTCGTACCGCGAGACCTCGCTGTCCTCCTTGAACGGGCTGAACCGGGCGTCGGCCTCGCGCAGCCAGGCGAAGACGGTGTCCGCCGCCGACTCGAGGACGTCCTCGTCGTCGACCCGCAGCGAGACCGGGAACCCCATGACGTGTTCGACGCGGTGCAACATGGTCGGTATCTCAGCCCTTCGCGTCGATCGCGGCCTGGAGGGACTCCTTGTAGGCCTCACTGGTGATGGTCGCACCGGACACCGTGTCGATGTCCGCGCTCTGCGCCTCCAGAGTCTCCGCGATCAGCTTCGGCACAGCGGCCGTGGTCTGCGGGTGGTTCGGCTGCTGAAGCATCTTCACGGCGGTGATCTTCGTACCGGAGAAAGTCACCTGGACCTGTACGGGGCCCTTCTCCGTGGTGAGGGCCGAACCGTCGACGGTCCGGGAAGACGCCTCGGAAGCGGACGCCGAGGGCGAGGCCGCCGCCGTCTTCGCGTTGTCGTCGATCGTGGCCTGAAGGGACTTCTTGTAGGCCTCGCTGGTGATGGTCGCACCGGACACCGTGTCGATGTCCGCGCTCTGCGCCTCCAGAGTCTCCGCGATCAGCTTCGGCACAGCGGCCGTGGTCTGCGGGTGGTTCGGCTGCTGAAGCATCTTCACGGCGGTGATCTTCGTACCGTCGAAGGTCACCTGGAGCTGCACGGGGCCCTTCTCCGTGGTGATCGTCGAGCTCGTGACGACGTTCGCGCCGGAGGTTCCCGAGGATGAAGAGGACGAGGTGGAAGGCGCCGGCGTGACGGCCTGGACGGTGGAGGACCCGGCCGACGGCTGGTAGAGCCAGACGGGGACCAGGCCCGCGATGCTGAGGACGACGACAGGTATGGCTCGTTTCACGGTCTGTTCCTCATCCCGCCAGGCTGAAGCGCTCGAAGTGGATCTGCGGCTTGGGCACGTCCAGCTCGCGCAGGCTGCCCAGGACCGCGTTCATCATCGGGGGTGGTCCGCACAGGAAGACGTCCCGCTCGGCGATGTCGGGCACGAGACGCGCCAGTTCGCCCGCCGCCAGCTTGTCGGGCACCGGCGGGCCGGTGACCAGGTGGAGTTCGGCACCCTTGGCGATCGCGAGGTCGCGCAGCTCGTCGTAGAGGACGGCGTCCCGGTCGGAGCCGACCCGGTAGATGACGACGGCGTGGCCGTGCACCTCCTCCAGGAGGGCCCGGATCGGCGTGACGCCGACGCCGCCGGCGATGAGCACGGACTCGGGCCGCGTGCGGTGCAGGGCGGTGAAGGCGCCGTAGGGGCCCTCGGCGAAGACGCGGGTGCCGACCTTGATGTGCCGCAGGGCGGCGCTGCCCTCGCCGGCCGCCTTGGCGGTCAGCCGCAGTGTCCTGCCGTCGGGGGCGGCGGAGAGGGAGAAGGGGTTGGCCTGCCACCAGCGGTCGGCGGTCAGAAAGCGCCACAGGAAGAACTGTCCGGCGCGGGCGGGCAGTTGGTCGAGGTCCTTGCCGCTGATGTAGATCGAGACGACGCTGTCGTTCTCGGGCACGACGGCCGTGACCCGGAACTGGTGACGCCCGTTCCGCCACAGCGGAAGCACCGCGCGGCCCAGCACGACCGAGCCGAGGGCCACGCCCCACACGCCGTACCAGTACCCGGTGGCGACGGAGGAGGACGTGAAGGTCGTGCCGACGGCGACCTGGTGGGTGAAGGCCAGCACCACGGCGACGTACGTGTACAGGTGGACGAAGTGCCAGGTCTCGTAGGCGAGACGGCGCCGGGCGTACCGGGCGGAGACCGCGCCGACCACGATGATCAGGCAGAACGCGACGACCGCGCGCAGCACGCCCTCGGTGGTCTCGGCGAGGTCGACGATCTCGCCGATCGGGCCCACGTCGGTGCCCTCTGCGTAGCCGAAGCTGATGAAGACGACGTGCGCGAGGAGCGTCCACAGGATGCCGAAGCCGGTCCAGCGGTGCCAGGAGGTCAGCCGGTCCATGCCGATGCGGCGGTCGAGCCACGGCAGCCGGGCCACCAGGACCAGCTGGAAGGCCATGATGAGCGCGGCGTACAGACCGGTGAGGCGGCCGAGCACGATGAGCGCGTTCGAGGCGAAGCCGGCCTGGGCGAAGAACCAGGCGACCACGGCCGCGTTGGCGGCCAGCACGGCGTAGAGCCCGGTGCGGGCCACCACCCTGGGGCGTTGTATCGCCGTGGGGGGCGCAGGGGGCGATTGGACGGTCGTCACGGGTCGTAGCTCCTTGATCGGGGCCTCTGGATGTCCGAGCTTCTCCGGCGGGAGCTGTCGATTCGCTGTCGTACAACTTTCAAGAGGTTATCGATGTGGCCGGGGCGCCCACCCGGGGATGGCTTTCCGGCCGCTGTGAAGCACTATGAGCAGGTGGAAAAAGTACGACTCCTCGTCGTGGACGACGACCCGCCGATCGCCGATCTCGTGGCGACGGTCGCCCGCTACGAGGGCTGGGAGGCGGTCACCGCGAACTCCGGTGAGGAGGCGCTGAGCCGCGCCGCGGACTTCCGTCCCGACATCGTGGTGCTCGACCTCATGCTGCCCGACATCGACGGCTTCGGCGTCCTGGAGCGGCTGCGGCGCTCGGGCACGATGGTGCCCGTGGTGTTCCTCACGGCGCGGGACGCGGTCGCCGACCGGGTGGCCGGGCTGACCCGGGGCGGGGACGACTACCTGGTCAAGCCGTTCGCGGTGGAGGAGCTGATGGCCCGGCTGCGGACCGTGCTGCGGCGCAGCTCCGGGCCCGGCTTCCAGCGCTCGGTGCTCGGGGTCGCGGATCTCACGATGGACGAGGACACCCGCGAGGTGCGCCGCGGCGACAAGCTGCTGACCCTCACCCCGACCGAGTACGAGGTCCTCAGGTACCTGATGCGCAAGTCGCCGACCGTGCTGACCAAGG